>DATEKA010000267.1:0-6250 GCA_035277685.1 Candidatus Acidiferrales bacterium | reverse complement strand
CCTGATTTTTCTTTTGATTTTCAGCCTGACGGTGCTGATTGGATTGCGCTTCATGGGGGCGCTGCTCGCTAGCGCGCTGATTATCCTGCCCGCGGCCACCGCGCGGCGGCTCACCGACCGGCTGTCTCAATTCATTCTGGTTTCAATGATTGCGAGCGCGCTGGCGGTTGCGATCGGCTTCGTCTTCAGCGGCGTTTTGTTTCACGCTTCGACGGCCGGCCCCGCCATCGTCATCGTCTCCGCGTTTTTCTTCGCCTGCAGCCTCCTGGCCAAGAAGGCATAGAGAAAAAGTCTACTTCTGAGGAATTGGAGGCGCCGCTTTTGTCCGCCATCCGGCCCACACCGGAAGCGCGGCTTGCATTCCCGTCGTGGACGTTCTTGACCCGCTGTCCGGCGGCTGCTATGTTGGGAGACTACACTGGGAGTATTGCACCCAGTGTACTGAGGGCCGTTCTGTGGGCATGGCTTGGGCGGGATTGTCACGACCGTTCTGATTCAAGGCTGACTCTGCCGGCGGTCGAGAAACATCGGAGAGATTCCTGTCTGCCGACAGGCAGGCTTCGGGGCAGCGCCCCTCAGAATGACAACGCGCAGGTGTCATCCTGAGCCGCCTGCTGCCAGGCAGGCGAAGCGAAGGATCTCTCTTATCTGATCCGTCTCGGGCGGCCTTTGGGGCGCTCCAACTGATATGGGTCTGAAGAAAATCGTCATCCGGGGCGCCCGGCAGCACAACCTCAAGAACATCCACCTGGAAATTCCGCGCAACACGCTGACGGTGGTCACCGGACTGTCCGGCTCAGGAAAATCATCTCTGGCGTTCGACACCCTTTATGCCGAAGGCCAGCGCCGTTACGTCGAGTCTCTCTCGGCCTATGCGCGGCAGTTCCTCGATCAGATGGAACGCCCGGACGTGGATTCGGTCGAGGGGCTGTCGCCGTCGATTGCGATCGAGCAGAAGACGACGAGCCGTTCGCCGCGTTCGACGGTGGGAACGATCACGGAGATTTACGATTATCTGCGCGTGGTGTTCAGCGCGATTGGTACGCCGCATTGCCCGAAGTGCGGGAAGCCGATCACGCGGCAGTCTACCGAGCAAATTGTCCAGTACGTGATGGCGCTGAAGCCGGACGACCGCATCATGGTGCTGGCGCCGGTGGTGCGCGGGCGAAAGGGCGAATACAAGAAGGAGTTCGAGACGTATGCGAAAGCGGGCTACGTCCGTGCGCGTGTGGACGGGGAACTCGTCAACCTGGACGAGCCGATCCCGCTCGACCGGCGCAAGAATCACACGATCGAGATTGTGGTGGACCGGCTGCTCATGAAAAACGGCGTGGCCCAGCGGCTCGAGCAGTCCATCGAGACGGCGCTGAAGCTGACGGGGGGGCTGGTAACGATCGCGGTCGTCGGCGGCGAGGAGCAGGTGTACTCGGAGAAACTGGCGTGTCCGGACTGCGGAATTTCGGTGCCGCAACTCGAGTCGCGGTCGTTCAGCTTCAATTCGCCGTATGGAGCGTGCCCGGAGTGCAACGGGCTGGGCTCGAAATACGATTTCGATCCCGCGAAGGTGATTGTCGATTGGACGAAGCCTTTATTCGAAGGCGGCCTCGGGCCGGGATCCGGCTCGGCGTTCCTGCAGCGAACGTTGCGCATCGCAGCCGAGGCATACGGGTTCGACCTGGACACGCCGTTCGACAGCATGTCGCGCAAAGTGCAGAACCTCGTCCTGAACGGCAATCCGGAGAATGGCGGCTCGAAGAAAAGCCTGAATTTTCAGGGGATCTTGGGACATTTAGAAGCGAGCCTGAGCGAGTCGAGTTCGGACACGTACCGTGAATGGCTGACGCAGTACATGTCGCCCGCGCCGTGTCCCGCGTGCGGCGAGCGCCGCCTGCGCCCGGAAAGCCTCGCGGTGAGAATTGCCGGAATGTCGATTGCGGACTTCACCGGCCTGCCGCTTTCGGAGGCGCGAGGCGCAGTCGAGAAGATACGAGGGCAGTTGACCGCGCGGCAGCTCAAGATTGCCGACCGTCCGCTGAGCGAGATTGGCGAGCGCATTGATTTTCTGCTGGCTGTTGGATTGGGCTACTTGACGCTCGATCGTTCGGCCGCGACGTTGTCGGGCGGCGAAGCGCAGCGGATTCGTCTGGCAACGCAGATCGGCTCGCGCTTGCGCGGCGTGCTGTACGTCCTGGACGAGCCGTCTATTGGGTTGCACGCGCGCGACAATGGTCGACTGCTGGGCACGCTGGAAACGCTGCGCGATCTCGGCAACACGGTGCTCGTCGTGGAACACGACGAGGAGACGATCCGGCGCGCCGATTATGTGGTTGACCTTGGGCCCGGCGCGGGAAATGCCGGCGGGCATCTCGTTGCGATCGGGACGCCCGATGAAGTGGCGGCGAATCCGGCGTCGCTAACGGGGAAATACTTGTCAGGTCAGATCAAAATTCCCGTCCCTGAAGCGCGCCGTGCGAAGAATGGAAAAGCGATTACGATTCTGGGCGCTCGCGGCAACAACTTGAAAAATATCGATGCGGCGTTTCCGCTGGGGCTGCTTACGGTTGTGACGGGAGTTTCCGGATCGGGCAAATCCACGCTCGTGAACGACATTCTCTACCGCGCCCTCGCGGCGAAACTATACCGCTCGATGGCGAAGCCCGGCGAGCATCGCGCGATCATGGGAATCGAGCACATTGACAAGGTAATTCAAATTGACCAGGCGCCGATCGGGCGGACGCCCCGCTCGAATCCTGCGACGTACACGGGCGTTTTTGGGCCGATTCGCGACCTGTTCGCGATGCTGCCGGAGTCGCGGGAGCGCGGATACAAGCCTGGACGCTTCAGCTTCAACGTAAAAGGCGGCCGCTGCGAAGCGTGCCAGGGCGACGGCCAGCGTCGCATCGAAATGAATTTCCTGCCGGACGTTTACGTCACGTGCGAGGTCTGCCGGGGCAAGCGGTACAACGCGGAAACGCTCGCCGTGAAATACAAAGGCTATTCCATTTCCGACCTGCTCGATTTGCCGATCGAGGAGGCCTTGAAGGCGATGGAGAATATTCCGGCGATCCAGCAGAAACTGCAAACGCTGGTGGATGTTGGCCTCGGCTACGTGCAGCTCGGGCAGTCGGCGACCACGCTTTCCGGCGGCGAGGCCCAGCGGACGAAACTCGCGCGCGAGCTGTCGCGGCGCCAGACGGGGCGCACCGTGTACATTCTCGACGAGCCAACCACGGGCTTGCACTTCGACGACGTCAAGAAACTGCTCGACGTGCTGAACCGGCTGGTTTCGCTCGGGAACACCGTGCTGATCATCGAGCACAACCTGGACGTGATCAAACAGGCGGACTGGATCATCGATCTGGGGCCGGAAGGCGGCGCGGAGGGCGGGCGAATCGTCGCGCAGGGCACGCCCGAGGAAGTGGCGCGCGTGAAGAGATCCTATACGGGACAGATTCTGGCGCGCGCGCTAAATGGTTCGTTGGGAGCGGCAGGGAATGATTCGGCGACTCGCGCGGAAGAAACGGCCGTCCAATGACCGCTCCCGAAGATCCGCGAAACGTTTCCGCGCCCGATCCCGATTCTGCCCCGGGTTCCGCAGGTTCTTCGCCTGCGCCGCCCGAGCCGGTTGCGCCGCTCGAGAGACCCGTTCTTTCCTACGAAACGGCTCCTGACGCGAATTTCGAAGGCACGCAGCGCGGGCCTGCGCTGAACGGCGGCATTCCGGCGGCCGGCGTTGGCGGGGAGTTCAAGCCGCCGGTTGATCCCGATCTGCGGGTGCCGTGGGGCTGGGTCGATCTGCTGTTGCTGGTGGTAGTGTGGATTGGCGCGACGCTTGGCGCCACGATTTTGCTGGCGATTCTTTACGCGTCGCGCGGCGTCCCGTTCAACGAAATCCAGCACTCCTCGCGCGATCTCGGTTTCTTTGTCGTAGTAGACCAGTTCATCGTGTCAATTTTCGTTCTCCTGTATCTCTGGCTGCAGGCGCGGATTCGATTCAACGCGCCGTTCTGGAAAACGCTCGGCTGGCGCAGGCTCGAGGCGGGCACACGGTCTCGCGCGCTTTCTTACGCCGGATACGTCGCGTTCGGTTTCTTCCTGGCGTTTTCTGTACAGGGAATTTCGGCGGCATTTCCGGCGAAATCGAAGCTGCCCATTGAAAATTTCCTGCAGAACCGCCAGGCGGCGCTGGCTCTGATGATCATGAGCGTGATTCTGGCGCCGGTCGTGGAAGAAACGGTTTTTCGCGGGTATATATATCCGGTAGTGGCGCGAACATTCGGCGTTGCAACCGGCGTCGTCGCCACAGGGACGGTCTTCGGACTGCTGCACGCCGAGCAGTTGTGGGGCGGCTGGGCGCAGATCGCGCTGCTCGTCGCCGTGGGGATCGTGTTCACCTGGGCTCGCGCGGTCAAGCGGACCGTGCTAGCGAGTTACCTGCTGCACGTCAGCTATAACTCGCTGCTGTTTTTTGCGTTCTTGGTGTCGAAGTCCGGCTACCGGTCGCTGGTTCACCACTGACGGACTCTGTGCTAGGATGATCCGCCCGATCCAAGCACGAGGCTTGCACGTACAATCCTGAAAACGAATGCGCGTCGTCGAAAAAAGACAGCTCCTCTCCGGCGAGGAAATCAGCCGTACGCTGACCCGGCTCGCCCATGAAATCGTGGAAAAAAGCGGAGGGGCCAAGAATTTGGCGCTGATTGGCGTGCGCCGGCGCGGCGTTCCGCTTGCGCAGCGGCTGTCGAATATCATGAAGCAGCCGGCGGGCGCGGACGTGCCGGTCGGGACGCTCGACATCACGCTCTATCGGGACGATCTTTCGACCGTGGGGCCGCAGCCGGTGGTTCATGCGACGGAAATCGATTTCGCCGTGGACGATCGCGACCTGGTCGTAGTGGACGACGTTCTCTACACCGGACGGACGGTGCGGGCCGCGATGAACGGCTTGTTCGATCTGGGAAGGCCGAAGCGCATCCGGCTGTGCGTGCTGATCGATCGCGGTCATCGCGAATTACCTATCGAGGCCTCGTTCATCGGGCGCACGGTCGAGACGAGCGACACGGAAATCGTCGAAGTGCGCCTGCAGGAGATTGATAAAGAGGAATGCGTGATGCTGGTGGATCGCGTCGCGTGAATCGGCAGGAATCGGTTTTGTATCGTGCTGTAAGCGAGGAGTAGTGCAGCGACTACAACATATCCTCGGAATTGAGCCGCTGAATACAGAGCAAATCACTTTTATTCTCGATCAGTCCAAGCCATTTCAGGAATTCCAGCGTCACCCGCTAAAAAAACTGGCCACGTTGCGCGGAAAAACGGTGGCGATCGCATTTTTCGAGTCGTCTACGCGGACGCGCATCAGCTTTACGACGGCGGCGTCGCGCCTGGGCGCCGATACGATGAACCTGCAGGCGGAATCGTCCAGCCTGAAGAAAGGCGAATCGCTGATCGACACGGTGCGCACGCTCGAAGCCATGCGGCCGGACGGAATCGTGATTCGCCACGCGGCTTCGGGCGCGCCGGAATTCGTCGCCGAGCGGCTGGCGATTCCGGTGTTCAACGCGGGGGACGGCACGCACGAGCATCCGACGCAGGGCCTGCTCGACGCGCTGACGATTCGCGACAAGAAAGGCACGCTTGGGGGCTGGAACGTCACGATTGTAGGCGACATCCTGCACAGCCGCGTGGCGCGGTCGAATATCCACCTGCTGACGAAGTTTGGCTCGCGCATCACGCTGTGCGGGCCGGCAATGTGGGTGCCGCGCGAGCTCGAGACGCTTGCGCCCGGCGTACAGCGTGTGTTGCGCATGGAGGAGGCGCTCGAAGGAGCGGACGTGATCGTCGTGCTGCGCGTGCAGACCGAGCGCATCCACGAGCCGTCTATCGCCGCCGAAGAATATATTTTGCAATACCAGCTCACGCCGGAGCGCCTGCGTCTGGCAAAGCCCGAAGCGCTCGTTCTGCATCCCGGTCCCATGATTCGCGGACTCGAAATCGATCCCGCTGTGGCGGACGGGCCGCAATCCTGCGTGCTCGAACAGGTGACGAATGGGCTGGCAGTGCGCATGGCGCTGCTCTATCACTTGATCGGCGGCGCGCCTGCCGATGCGCCGCATCCCGCAAAGGAACGCTCGAATGCTGCTGATTAAGAACGGCCGCGTGCTCGATCCCGCGACGAAGACGGACGCGGCGCAGGATGTGCTGCTCGACAGCGAACGGATCGCCAAAATCGGCGCGAACCTCTCCGCGCCCG
>DATEKA010000266.1:0-6523 GCA_035277685.1 Candidatus Acidiferrales bacterium | reverse complement strand
CAGAATTGGGATTCGCTGCGCGGGAGATCATAGCATTCGCCCGCGCTGCGAGCCGAACCGGATCCCGCGACTCCGCCCGACCTGCGGCGGGCAGGCGCCCGATGTCCTTCGGCAGCGTCCGACGGCTTCCCGGGTTTGATTAGTTCTAATCGACACGTCTTCTTTCGCCAAAAGTTCGGCAGGCCTCGGTACTATACCGTGTTCACCTTGACACGATTGTAGCGCAACGTCTGTTTACTCTTGACTTAATACACCTCTCATGTTACAATGGGCTATTTTTATGAGATACATCGTTGACTACCTGCGACGACACGCTTCGAGGGTGTCAAACAGGAGCCGGCTGTCCAACGTTCCCGATTTGGGAACGGCGCAAATATCTCGGTACGCCTGCCGAGATATTTTCCGCGTAACCCCAGCGCCATCAATGAAACCGCGAAAATATCTCGGCACAGTTTACATTGGGTTTTCTTCGCTTCGTTTTCGCTTTTCCAGGCAGGTGAGCGGACTCTCATCAGACACACAAGGAGGGCCATCGAATAGACCGATGAAAATTTGAGAGACATCCTGGGAGCGCCAATCTCCCGATTGGCGAGTTCCATACCGGCGACGTACATGCCCAAAAGAACGCCGGTGAAACCCGCCTGCCGCCGGCAGGTGCCACAGCGCTACAACTGGCTAGCTGGGGGATTCTTCTTCGGAGAAGTCGCGCTCGGGGGCGCGGTTGAATTCGGGGCGGCGCGAGAGCCAGAGGTAAACGGGAAGGCCGATCAGGACAATGATGAGGCCGGGCCAGGTGGTCTCGCGCTGGTACATGAAGAGCATCACCATGATGGCAGTGGCGCCGATGATGTAGAGAACGGGCAGCCAGGGATAGCCGAAGGCGCGATAAGGGCGCTCGGCGTTGGGCTTTTTGATGCGCAGGCGAAAGACGGCGGCAATGGTCAGAATGTAGAAGATCAATTCGACAGAGATCAGGTAGTTGAGGAGATTGTTGTAGAGATTCCCGTAGGTTTTTGTGGAAGGGTCGTAGGTACGCGGCAAGACGAGAAAGGCCGCCCACAAGCCCTGGATCAGAAGGGATGTGCCGGGGACGCGTGCCTTGTTGAGACGCCCGGCGATGCGGAAGAAGAGGCCGTCGCGGGCCATGGCGTAGTAGGTGCGAGCGCCGGCGAGAGCGAGGGCGTTCACGCAACCGATCGTGGAGATAATGATGGCGATGGCCATCAGCGCGCCGCCAACGCGAGGAAAGATGGCGCTGAGCATGGTGGTGGCGACGCGGTCGGAGGACGCATGCTGGATGGCGGAAAGAGGAAGGGTGACGAGATAGGCGACGTTGGCGAGCAGGTAGAGCACGATGACGAGAATCGTCCCGATGGCGAGAGAGAGGGGCAAAGTGCGGCGCGGGTCTTTTACTTCGCCGGCGGTGAACGTGATGTCGTGCCAGGCGTCGGCGGAGAAGAGCGAGCCGGTTTGCGCGAGACAAACAGCCGCGAATAACCCGAACACAGTGGCGGCGGTGAGGCCGGGCGCGAGTGGCGTTATGCCCTGGGCGGTCCAGGGATGAGTGAAGTTGGCCCTCACGGCGGCCCAGTTCCAGCCGAGCGACAGGCCGAGAACGATCAGGCCAAGCAGAGCGGCCGTTTTCGCGACCGTGAACGTGTTCTGGACAAGTTTGCCGTATTCGAGGCCGCGGCTGTTGGTCCAGGTGAGGACGGCAATCAGAATGATGGCGAGCGCCTGCGCGGTGGAGAGCGAGAAGGCATAGTTGGCCGAAACGTGGAATGGCGCGACCAGGTAATTGGTCTCGGAAATTCGCGGGAAAAGCACGCCGGAGAAGCGGGCGAAAGCGATGGCCACGGCCGCGATGGTTCCCGTTTGGATGACGGTGACGAGCGTCCAACCGTAGAGAAATCCCCACAGCGGGGAAAAAGCTTCGCGCAGAAAGATGTACATGCCGCCCGCGTGGGGCATCATGGCGGCAAGTTCGCCGTAGGACAATGCGGCGGCTACGGTAAGGAAACCGGCAAATCCCCAGGCGACGAGCAGCCAGCCTGCGCTGCCGATCTGGCGCGACATTTCGGCGGAGACGATAAAAATGCCGGAGCCGATCATTACGCCGACAACGACCATTACGGAGTCGAAGAGGCCGAGACCGCGGGCGAAAGTCCGAGTGCCAGAGGACGGGGAAGCGTCGGCGCTTTGCGATTGGGTTGGCAGGTTCATGTTTATCGGTCGCGCCGGAAAGCCTAACTGTGGCAAGCAGGCGCGACATCCCTTCGCGCAAGGCGCGGGAGCGCATCAATTTAACGTAAGAAGAGCCAATGCGCCAGCTTCGCTGAACAGAGGGAAGCGGCGGGTTCTCGTATAATATATCCAACGATTCAGCGCAAGCCATTTCAGCGGCGAAGCACAAGAAGAGCTGTTGCCGCTCGAGCCTGGAAGCAGCCTACCCAACGATGCAGTCAACGGACTTTCCCTCCAACACAGGAAGCCCGTGATTGGTAGGCTTCCTCACTGCCGAAGCGGGTTTTGGCGGCGGCGTGCCATAACGATATTCCTCGCGGCATCGCGTTTTGGATATAAGGAACGACCGCAAAAATAGAACAACTTGCGTAAACGTTTGCTGGTAGAATCCGTTGACTCGCCGCGGGTATCAAGGGGCGGCGAGCCGCGATAAAGAAAAGGGTGCGACGGCCGCGGCGTGCGCGGCCGGATAGGGATCGCGACGAGCGGTCCACAAGGACGCCGCGACGCCCGGTTTGCTTGCCCGTGGCAAGCGGCTGAATAAAAATAGATGCCAACCACTCTTGCGCTGCTGGCAGCGCCACGCCTCGTACGATTAGCTCCCGTCGATTTGGCGATCATCGCCTTCTACTTCGTTTTCGTGCTGGCAATCGGCTTCTACCTGAAGGGAAAAGCGAAAACAGGCGAAGATTTTTTCCTCGCGGGCCGCGAGATGACGGCATGGGTGGCCGGAGTGGCGTTCGTCTCGGCGAACCTGGGATCGCTCGAGCTGATGGGCTGGGCGGGTTCCGCGTATCAATACGGAATCCTGGCCGCACACTGGTATTGGATCGGCGCCATTCCCGCCATGGTGTTTTTGGGACTGGTGATGATGCCGTTCTACTACATCTCGAGGACGCATTCGGTGCCGGGTTATCTGCAATTACGGTACGGACCGGAAGCGAGCGGGCTTAGCGCGGTTACGTTCGCGGTCATGACGATTTTGATGTCGGGCGTGAACATGTACGCGATGGCCGTGGTGATGAAGGTGGTACTCGGATGGAATATTAACTTCAGCATCTGGGTGTCGTCGTTGACGGTGGGCGTATACGTGGCGGCGGGCGGGCTGTTTTCCGCGATCTTCAATGAAGTGCTGCAATTTTTCCTGATCTGGTTCGGCGCACTGCTGATTCCGATCCTTGGCATGATCGAGACGGGCGGCTGGAGCGGCATGATCGCGCGCATCCACCAAAACTTTCCCGGTCAGAACTACACGCACCTGTGGGGAACGATCGGATCGTTCTCCAGCAATCCGATGGGCATCAACTGGGTCGGAATCGTGTTTGGTCTGGGCGCGGTGCAGTCCATGGGCTATTGGACGACGGATTTTCTGGTGGTACAGCGCGTCCTGTCGGCGAAAGACATTCGCGCGGCGAAGATGGCGCCGATTCTGGGCTCGTTTTTTAAGATGGCGGTGCCGCTGATCGTGATCCTGCCGGGGTTGCTTGGGCTGGCCGTGCTGCCTATGCACCTCTATCCGGCGAGTAACCTGGCGACGGGGCAGCACAGTTTCAATGAGGTGCTGCCGTTGATGCTGGCGCGATATTGCGGGCCGGGATTGCTGGGACTCGGCATCACAGCTCTGGTGGCGGGATTCATGGCGGGAATGGCGGGTAACGTGAGCGCGTTCGCCACGGTGTGGACGTACGATATTTACCGGCCGTTCATTCGGAAGACGGCGGCGGATCAGCATTATGTTTCGATGGGGCGGTGGTGCACGATAATCGGGTTGCTGATCAGCATTGGCACGGCGTACATCGTGATGCAGTTCGCGAGCATTATGGATTACGTGCAGGCGCTGTTCGGGATGTTTATCGCGCCGCTGTTCGCGACGGTGCTGCTGGGAATGTTGTGGAAGCGGGTGAGCCGATGGGCGGGATTTCTGGGGCTACTGGCGGGCGTGGTGGGTTCGGCGGCCATGTTTATTCTGATGAAGGTGGATCCGGCACGATGGGTGCCGGTGTTTGCGCGCTCGCCGCTGGCGAAGGGGCTGGCGCAGGACATGTACCAGGCATTGTGGTCATGCGTGATTTCGGCGGTGGTAACTGTGATTGTCACGCTGGTGACCACGGCGAAGCCGGACCGGGAACTGCAAGGGCTCGTTTACTCGCTCACCGAGGTGCCGCGCGAAGAGCACGCCAGCTTCCTGCACAAGCCTGTGTTTTGGGGAACAGTGGCTATAATTATCCTGGTGGCGCTGCAAATCATTTTCTGGTGATCATCCGTGACTGAAGACCATCACATCATTCCGGTTTGGTTTTTCGTGGGAGTCATGCTGCTGGTGTACGGAGTGCTGATTCTGGCCAGCGGGATCGCAGAATGGCCGCATCCGCCGGCCACGGTGCTCTCGAATCTGCACCCGCCCGTGTGGTGGGGCGCGCTGCTGGTTGTGCTGGGCGCGATTTATTGCGTCCACTACCGGCCGCGGCGCGGCTGAAAAGGCTGCGAAAAGTAATCGCGCGGTCGGCGCGATCCGCAGCGGCGGCCGGGCGCGGCTCCTTTTTAATTGAAGCTACCGGTGGACGCGCCGCCGGACGATAGCTCAGATCACGCGCAAATCTGAAATGTTCGATTGAGAATCGCGTTTTGCCCGCCGGAGATGTCCAAGCTAAACTTTTCGTATGTGTCTGATTACATGCAGTGCATTGCTGTTCGATATGGATGGCGTTCTGACGGATTCGATGCCGGCGGTGGCGCGGGTGTGGTCGGGCTGGGCCGTGGAGCACGGATTCGATCCGGAGGAAGTGGTGCGGGCGGCGCACGGGCGTCCGAGTTTGCTGACGGTGCGCGACTATTTGCCCGGCGCGGATCACGCGGCGGAAAACAGGGAAGTCGAGCGGCGGGAACTTGAGGACACGGAGGGAATCGTGCCGTTGCCTGGCGCGATGGAGTTGCTGGCGGCATTGCCGCGGGAGCGGTGGGCGATTGTCACGTCGTGCACGCGGCCGCTGGCGGAGGTGAGGTTGAGAGCGGCGGGATTGCCACGGCCGGGACTGTTCATCACGTCGAGCGACGTCAAGCACGGGAAGCCGGCGCCCGATCCGTACCGGACAGCGGCGGAACGGCTGGGATTTGCAGCGGCCGAGTGCATTGTAGTGGAGGATGCGCCAGCAGGCGTCGTGTCGGGAAAGGCGGCTGGAGCGCGCGTGATCGGAATCGCCGAGGTTTTCGGCGAGGAGGAGTTGCGCGAGAAGGGCGCGGACTGGATTGTGGAGAATTGCGCGGCGATTTCGGTGGTTGTGCCGGTCCCAGCGGATGGAAGGGGGAAGCTGACCTTGCGATTGAGACTGAAAGAATTAGTTGGAGAAGCTTCTTTATCGCAACAATAAGTGCGGAGCCGCCGAGAAAGGGTTGAGGCCACCGAGAAACGGATTTCAGTCCAGAACAGGCGGAGGCCACAGGTTGCTGCTGCGCGCTAAACGACTTTGGCGTGATGGAAGGCGTCTTTCAGGGCGGGGTAGAGGGCGCGGTATTGTTCGTAGCGGCGGTTCATGATTTCGACGCGGGCAGGATCGGGCGCGACGCGCTGCGCGGCTTTGACAGCCACGTCGCACGCGCGTTCGACTGAAGGCCACACGCCGACGCCAACTCCTGCGAGTAGAGCCGCGCCGAACGCCGCGCCTTCTTCCGCTTCGAGGATTTCCACGGGCATGTCGTAGACGTCCGCTTGAATCTGGCGCCAGAGTTTCCCGCGCGCGCCGCCGCCTCCGAGGCGAATCGAATCAATGGGCAGCTTCAGTTCGCGAAAAATGGTGAGCGTGTCGCGCAGGCTGAATGCGACGCCTTCCAGAATCGCGCGGACGACGTGGCCGCGCGAATGTTGCGCGGTGAGGCCGACGAGAGCGCCGCGCGCGTCAGGATCGAGATGTGGCGTGCGTTCGCCCATCAGATAGGGCAGCCAGAGAAGGCCGTCGGCGCCGGGATTCGTGGCAGCGGCTTCGGCAGTGAGCTGATCGTACGACGCTTGGCTGCCGCCGGGGCCGATGCAGAACTCGTCTCGAAACCAGCGGAGCGAAAAGCCTGCGGATTGCGTTACACCCATGACGTGCCAGCGGCCGGGAACCGCGTGACAGAAAGTGTGGATGCGGCCGAGCGGGTCCATGGTGGGTGCTGCGGTGGCGGCGAAAACGACGCCGGAAGTGCCGATCGTCGCGCTCACCGCGCCGGGACGGACGATGCCCATGCCGACAGCGCCGGCAGCCTGATCTCCCGCGCCAGCGACGACGGGCGTGCCGGCGCG
>DATEKA010000265.1:0-33403 GCA_035277685.1 Candidatus Acidiferrales bacterium | reverse complement strand
TCAAATGGATCGGAAGCGCGGTGAAGGGCCTGCGTTCGTTCGCCTACGCGGGCCAGGGAAGCCGCCCTCGCATCGGCCTAGCTCTCGGCGGAGGCTTCGCGCGAGGCATCGCTCATGTCGGGGTTATTCGCGAACTGGAACTGAGCGGCGTTCCCATCGACTACATTGCCGGGACCAGCGTCGGCGCTTTGATCGCGGCCGCCTACGCCAGCGGCAGCACCACGGAAGAGATGGAGCGCCAGGGCTCCGCCACTCGTTTCAGAGATTTCGGCCGCTGGACGATTTCCCGAATGGGCATGGCCTCGAATGAGCGCCTCGAAGAGTTCCTCCACAAATTCACCCTCCTGCACCGTTTTGAGGACATGAAAATCCCTCTCGGCATTGTTGCCACCGACCTGCTGAGCGGCCAATCCACTTATTTCACCCACGGCGAGATCGGCCCCGCGATTCGAGCTTCCTGCGCCTATCCGGGCCTTTTTCTCCCGATCGACTACCAGGATCGCGTCGTCGTGGACGGCTTCCTCACCGAACAGGTGCCTGCCGTCTGCTCCCGGCGCATGGGGGCCGATGTAGTCATCTCCGTCAACCTCGAACTCGGCGTTCTCACCAGCCGCCCTCGCAACACGATCGAAGTGATCAGCCGCTCGTTTTCCATCATTCAGCAGACGGCCCGCCAGCCCTGGCGCGATGCCACCGACGTTCTGATCGAACCGGACGTCCACGACATTCTCTGGGACGAGTTCATAAAGACGCCGCAGCTCGTTGCCGCCGGCATGGCCGCCACCCATGCCGCTCTGCCGAAAATTCGCGCAGCGATAGCCAGCCGCCGCTTCCGTAACGACGAAGCGTCCGCGAGTCGCGCAAAGGCCGACGACCGCCGGCGCGGCTCCGGGGAAGCAGCGAGCGGCGAGAGCCTCTGACCCGACAGAGGCTTCAGGCATCCCGAAACCATTCCACCAGCCCTGGACGGACATACTTGACAAGGTAGGCTCGATTCGCGAACAGCGCGAGAAGTGGTGTGAACGACTCGTTTTGCGCCGCGAAGCATATCGGAGCGGATGGACCTCAGCGCCTCACTACTCGTGAAGGCTCGCACTACACAGATCGAGGCGAGTCTGCGCCTGTTGCTAACCATCGTCCCCATCGCGCGTCGAATTGCAATGTGAGGAACCGGGCCCTTCGCGACGGCCGCTGCAACGCCCCAGTCGTCGCGGGGATGGCCCGGTTCTTCCTATAAACCTTCCTCAGTTCACGTGGTTCCTGCCTGTGGCTAATCCCTCACCTCCCGAATCTCGACTCTTACCGGCTTACCATTCCCTTTCCCGCGCTTCGTGAGCCACTCGCCCATTGCCTGGGCCAATCGCGCCGGTTCAACGCGCAGCCCAACCTCGAGCCGGCCCTCGCCCGTCGGCAGAGTGTCGTCAAACTCCGCCGAGCCCGTAAAATTCCGCATGCAAAAACTGTCCAGCCATTCGAGCGGCGCGGCCCTCCGCTCGGCTTCAATCACGATCTCCACCCTCAATTTCCTCGCGTACACGTTCGGCCTTTTCTGTGCCAGCGCATGATCTCGTAGCCGCCAGACGCTCTTTCATCCAAGGCGAAGCGGCCCAGGGCGCGCAGTCGAAGTCTGGGCTCAGTGCAGGGCTTTCACTTCAATCGTCTTGAAAAACACGGTGTCCTTGTCCGAATGATTCTGCAATCCGATGTATCCGGCATTCGGACGCGGCCCGCGGTCCGGCTCGTAACTCTCCTTTTTGGGCGGGACAGCCTGTCCTTCCGTGTAGTCCGTCACTTCGACGCCGTTAATCGTCACCGTGGTCCGCGGTCCCGCGATGGTGACATCCATCGTGTTCCACTTGCCCGTTTCGCTCGGATTCACTTTGGCCTTCGTCAACGAATACAGCACGCCCGTCACGTGGTAGGGGTCCGCCGAATCGTCAATCTGCACTTCATATCCCTTATTGACCGGCATCCACGGCTCGGTCGGTTTTTCGGGAATGCGAATGAACACCCCCGAGTTGTCGCTCTTCTTTGTCGTCTTGTAAACCGCGCGGATCGTGCAGTCGCCGAACTTCCGCGCCGTGTACCATAGCAATCCCATGCCGCCCACCGTCTTCAGTGTTCCGTTCTCAACCACGAACTTTCCCGGCCCCACGTGCTTCCACCCTGTCAAGTCTTTGCCATTCCACAATGGCTTCCACCCAGCCTCCTGCGCCCGGCTGACCGGCGCGCAGCAACCCACCAGAACCACGATAAGAATCGTCCCCACCACAATTGTTGCCCGCTTCCGCGTCATGGTGCGCTCCTCCGGCGGCCAAAGTTCCTTTTCGCGCGCACAGTACCTCCATTTGCGCATCGCGCTCAAGCACTACTTGGGATACCGTCTCTCTGCGCAGGTTGGGTTTCGCCCCTTTTGTCACCTCGGTGCCCCCCGCTTCCTTTCCGTTCTCTCTGGCAAGCCTTGCGCTTTGCCTCCCTCCGCTCCACAGCTCCCTGTCGGCGGGGGTCTTGCTAACCATCCGTTCCCGAGCAAGTCTAAGGTTGGCAGCGCTACACCTTGTAGCATTGGAGCGTCGTGACCCGGAACCATTTGCCTTTAGTTCTCGTATTCGTCGAAGAAGGCAACGACAGCTCGGCAAATTCAACGCTCGTCATTCTCCAAGACCAGGAGCCGCACAATGGCCAATCTCTCCCGTGACCTCCGCTTCGGCTTCCGCCTGCTACTAAAGAATCCGGGGTTTGCCGGCGTCGCTGTGTTTGCTTTGGCGATCGGCATCGCTGCGAACACGGCCATCTTCAGCGTTGTCTATGCCACTCTTCTGGCGCCTCTTCCCTATCCGCATGCCGACCAGCTCGTGATGGTCTGGTCGAAGATTCAAGGCAACCGCAATGTGACGGCCGCCGGAAACTTCCTCGAGTGGCGCCGTGACAACACGGTCTTTCAGGATCTCTGCGCCTGGACCGGCAGGAGCATCAACCTGGCAACGGCCGGGCGCCCCGAGCAGGTGCAGGCTCAAGCCGCCACTCCGGGATTCCTGAGCATGGTCGGATACCCATTCCTGCTGGGCCGCGACTTCCTGCCCGACGAAAGTCAGGTCGGACACGACCACGAAGCCATCCTGATGAACAAGCTTTGGAAAAGCCATTTCGGCGCCGATCCCAACATCGTCGGAAGGCAAGTAACCATGAACGGTGAACCCTACACGATCGTCGGCGTCCTGGCGCCTGGCCCAGCCGACCGTCTGCAAACCGAAGCCGAAATCCCGCTTGCTTTCAAGCCCGATCAGATCAACCACGATTTTCATTGGCTCCTTGTCATGGGTCGCATGAAACCTGGCGTGACCATCACACAGGCGAACGCGGACATGGATCGCGTCACGCGCCATCTCGCCGAGGTCTATCCCCGATCAGACAAGGGCTGGGGCGCGACCGTTGAGCCGCTGCACAATGACTTCCTCAACCGCGACGTGATTCGCGGTCTCTGGCTGCTGATGGGTGCGGTCGGTTTCGTCCTGCTGATCGCCTGCGCCAACGTCGCGAACCTCCTTCTCGCCCGCGCCACTGTGCGACAGAAGGAGGTTGCCGTGCGCGCCTCGCTGGGAGCCTCGCGTCGGCGGCTCTTCGGTCAATTTCTTGCGGAAAGCATTGCTCTGGCTTCCGTCGGCTGCCTTTTGGGAATCGTGCTGGCCTGGGGCTTGTTGAAACTCATCATCGCCCTGATGCCTCCCTTCACACTTCCGTCTGAGGCTGACCTCCGCCTGAGCATTCCGGTGCTTCTTTTCACCGTTGGCGCCAGCCTGCTTTCCGGCCTTCTGTTCGGCTGCGCTCCGGCGTGGCGAGCGGCGCGCATGAACCTGAACGAGGTTCTGAAGGAGGGCGGCCGCTCCGCGCTCGCCGCAGGACGCCACGGGCTGCGCCGCGTCCTCGTGGTCGCCGAATTCGCCCTGGCTTTAAGCCTACTCGCCGGAGGCGGCCTCGCCATCCACAGCCTCTGGAACGTCGCTCACGTGGACCTCGGCTTTCGCAGCGACCACATACTCACGTTCTACCTGCCCATCCCGGACGGCCGTCTGAAAGATCCGAAGCAGATCACCGCCTTCTATCGTCAGCTGATCGAGCGCGTCCAGGCGCTTCCGGGCGTCTCGTCGGTTTCCGCCTCGGAAGGCATGCCTCTTCAAGGCGTGAACTTCGGGATGCCGTTCGTCATCGAAGGCCATCCCGTCAACGATCCCTCGCAGCGTCCGGGCGCGGGTTTCAACATGGTTACTCCCGAATATTTCAAGACGTTCGGCATCCGCATGGATCGCGGCCGTCCGCTAACGGATCAGGACATCGCCGGCAGTCTCCCCGTCGCCGTTGTCAACGAAAACTTCGCAAAGAAATACTTCCCGAATGGCGATGCGCTCTCCCACCGCATTCAGGTCGAGCAGCTCATCCCCGGCGTGACGAATCTCGGCCCGTACATTTCCTGGCAAATTGTCGGCGTGTATCACGACGTTCACAACGGCGGGCCCAAGGATAATTTTCCTGAAATCGACGTGCCCTTCTGGCAAAGCCCGTGGCCGCAGGCCGGCATCGCCGTCCGCGCGCAAGGCGATCCCGCCGCGTTCACGAAGAGCATCGGCGCGATCGTCGGGTCCTTCGATCCCAACCTGCCCCTAGCCAATCCGAAAACCATGGACCAGATCATGGACGAATCCATGGCCGGCGACCGCTTCACCGCTTTTCTGTTCGGAGGCTTCGCCGCCATCGCGCTCCTTCTGGCGGCGTTGGGTATTTACGGCGTGATGTCCTTTGCCGTCGCGCAACGCACGCATGAAATCGGCCTGCGCATGGCTCTCGGAGCCACCGCCGGACGCGTCGTCAACCTCGTCCTCCGCGAAGGCATGCTTCTCGCTCTCGTCGGGCTCGCGCTCGGCCTTGCCGGCGCCTACTTCGTCGGCCGCGGTATGCATTCTCTTTTCTTCGACGTCGGCACCATTGATGCCACGGCCTTCAGCGTTGTCGCCGCTCTTCTGATGCTTTCGGCCTTGCTCGCTTGCTACGTTCCGGCGCATCGCGCTTCGCGCGTGGACCCCATGCAGGCCCTCCGCGAGGAATAGACGTGAGCTGAAGTCGCTTTCGACTGGCATCCGGAGCGAGCGCGATGTTTGACGCGACGAGGGATCTCTTTTTGGCGTGCTGGCATAAGCGTCTTCCCGCGGCGGAAAGCGACTCTCTCTTGAAAAGTGGCTTCCACAGCGCCCATCAACGCGCCCACCTTGCAATCTCGCCGCTCCTACCATAAACTTTTTGTGTAAACGTATTCTGCCTCTAGGTGTTAAACCAGCCCGGTGTGTGAGCCGGGCGACGCGCCCTCGCAAAGTTCCCGGGAGGTTTAGTGTCGACGCCGCTTGAAAAGTGGGTTGAGGAATCCGCGCAGCTCACGAGACCTGAAAAAATCCTCTGGTGCGATGGTTCGGACGCAGAGAACGAGCGCCTGTCCGGGCTCATGCTGCGTGACGGCTCCTATGTCGCGCTGAACGAAACCACTTATCCGCGCTGTTATCTTCACCGCAGCAATGCCAACGACGTAGCGCGAACCGAAAACGTCACTTTTATCTGCTCGCGCGCGAAGATTGACGCCGGCCCCACCAATAACTGGATGGCGCCCGAAGAAGCGAAGGCCAAAGTCCGCCCGCTCTTCGACGGCGTTATGAAGGGCCGCACGATGTACGTCGTGCCCTACATCCTCGGGCCGGCCGCTTCGCCCTACAGCAAGATCGGCGTCGAGATCACCGACAGCCCTTACGTTGCCGCCAACATGCGCATAATGTCGCGCATGGGCAAGGTCGCTCTCGACCGCCTCGGCAGCTCCGGCGACTTCGTGCCCGGTCTGCATTCTCTCGGCGACCTCGACCCCTCGCGCCGCTTTATCCTTCATTTCCCCGACGAAAACCTCATCTGGAGCGTCGGCTCGGGCTACGGAGGCAACGCCCTCCTCGGCAAGAAATGCTTCGCGCTCCGCATCGCGAGCTGCATGGCGCGCCGCGAGGGCTGGATGGCCGAGCACATGCTCATTCTCGGCCTCGAAGCTCCCTCCGGCAAAACAACCTATATGGCCGCCGCCTTCCCCAGCGCCTGCGGCAAGACGAATCTAGCCATGATGGTTTCCGCGCTCGCCGATCAGGGCTATCGCGTCTTCACCGTCGGCGACGACATCGCCTGGATGCACATTGCAGCCGACGGCACCCTGCGCGCCGTCAATCCCGAAGCCGGATTTTTCGGTGTCGCGCCCGGCACGAACGCCACCACCAATCCCAACGTCCGCGCCGCGCTGCACCATGATTCCATCTTCACGAACACGGCCATGACCGCCGAGCGCGAGCCCTGGTGGGAGGGCATCAATGGCCCGCCCCCGGAAGGGCTCATCAACTGGCGCGGCCAACGCTGGACTCCCGACTCGGGCCCGGCGGCGCATCCGAACGCTCGCTACACAGTGCGCGCCAGCCAGTCGCCTTCGATTTCGCCCCATTGGGACGATGCCGCCGGAGTGCCCATTTCCGCCATCATTTTCGGAGGGCGCCGCGGAAAGCTCGCGCCGCTTGTCTATCAATCACGCGACTGGCAGCACGGCGTGTTCGTCGGCGCCACCATGGCCTCTGAAACCACCGCCGCCGCCACGGGCGCCGTGGGCGTGACGCGCCGCGATCCCATGGCCATGCTGCCGTTCTGCGGCTACAACATGGCGGATTATTTCGCGCACTGGCTCGAGGTGGGCCCCAAGATCGGGAAGCAACCGAGAGTCTTCCACGTCAACTGGTTCCGCAAAGGCGACAACGGCAAGTTCCTCTGGCCCGGTTATGGAGAGAATGTCCGGGTGCTGAAGTGGATTCTCGACCGCATCGAGGGCCGCGCCAGCGCTGCCGAAACGCCCATCGGCTTTATTCCAACTCCCGAATCGCTCAACCTCGACGGCATGCAGATTTCCCGCGAGGCTCTCGACGAGCTCCTGCGCGTTGATCCGGCTGCCTGGGCCGAGGAAACGCATGCGACCGGCGAATTCCTCGCCAAGTTCGGCGATCTCCTCCCCGCCGCTATCCGCGCCGAACATGATTCGCTCTCCTCGCGCTTGCAACGAGTCTCCATTGCCGTCAAGTGACCAAGCCTGGTCGCGCCGGCGCGTGCCTGCCGCAGGTAGGCCTGCCCGTCCATAGGCGGGTCTCGCCGGAGTTTTTTCGCCTGTATACGCCTCGCCTCCCACCGCCCGCGCTCTGCCGCTTGCCCAGACGCCGCATTCAAGTACAAGCGGGGATCAAAAACGACACGCCAAACAGCTTGACGCCCGAGCATTAGCCCAACGGAACAGCGATACGGGAGGGATCCCAAGGAGCCACGGGTGGGATCAAAGGATCGACTGGACGGCGTCGTCGATGGAGACGTGGGTTTGGGGGAAGCCGTCCACGGTGTAGCTTTCGCCGTCGCCGAGGCGGAAGTGGAAGAAACGCCCGATGTGGTAGTCCTCGTCGAAGGCGCTGAAGACGTCTTCTACTTCATCGCGTGAGAAGCCGAGCGCGGAGATGGCGACTTCGTGGCCATACCCGCCGCCGGCTGCGAGATATTTCTCGATCACCTCGCGCAGGGTCACTTTAGATCCAGACATAAGCGCCCCCTTCGCCGTACGGAAGATTCATGTAGAAGACATTGGCTTCGCGCAAGGCGGCGAAGGCGCCGCAGAGCGTGCGGGCCCCATGCTCGGCGCAGAACCATTCGCCTGGAGCGCCGCTGATGCGCTCGGTTTCGTCGAGGCTCTCAACCTGCTTGCGCGAGAGCCACAGCCAGGTTCCGGAGCGGTTGCACTCGGAGCACGTCTCGCCGCGCTGGCTCAAACGGCCCTCGATGGCGCGCGCGACTTCGGGGCGCAATCCGGTGCGGTCGAAATCGGGAACGCCGACGAAGAAATATTGCGAGAAAATGTCAGCGTCCGGCTCGAACGCGACAACGGTCCCGGCATACGCAGCGAGTTCGCTTTCGACGGCGGCGATAAAGCAGTCCCGGCAAAGCGAGACTTCCGGGCGCACCGATTCGCGCGTCGGCATGCGCTTGCCGCGCACGTAAAGCGTGTCCGCGAGCAATTTCACAAGCCACGGCGAGTGCCGGGCGAGATGTACGCACTCGGGTGGACGATCCTTCAGCCACGCCAGCCAGCCGCGGCTGCCGGCCGAAAATTCGATCTGCGGATAGGCCTCCTCGCAGGACAGTTTAACTGCCGTCCCTTTAGACGCGCGGTCTTTCACGATACGCCCTTCCCGGACGCCAGCGCCTTCTGCGACGGGCATTGTCTCTCGGCTCCCGCTGTCTGTTTCCTATCCTAGCAGAAGCCGTCGTCGAAATTCGAAACTCGAAACTCGGCATGACGTTGGCTATGATGGATTCGCAAGCGATAAGACAAGGAGGAATCGAGAATGGCAATTTCGGTTGGAGCGCCCGCTCCCGAGTTCACGCTGAAGGACCAGAACCAGAAGGAAGTGAGACTGTCGGATTACCGGGGAAAGAAAGTCGTAGTGATTTTTTATCCGCTCGACTGGAGCCCGGTTTGCACGAACGAACACGCCTGCTTCGTAAACGACATGAAACGTTTCGAGCAGCTCAAAGCGCAGGTGGTGGGGATCAGCGTGGACAGCGCGTGGTCGCACAAAGCCTTTGCGGAAAAGATGGGGATTCACTATCCGCTTCTGGCGGATTTTCAGCCGCGCGGAGCGGTGGGCGAAAAGTTCGGGGTCTATCTGGCGGAGAAAGGGATCACAGGCCGCGCGATTGCGATCATTGACGGCTCCGGCAAGGTCGCGTGGTTCAAGAATTACGACATTCCTACGGTGCCGGACATCAAGGAAGTCGCGGACGCGCTGGCGAAAGTACACTAACTTCGGCAGCGAAGCGCTGTGAACCGTCAATTGGGAACGAGACTCTCACAGGCTCAGGGTGCAGACTTCTTGGCGAAGGTGCGGATGTAGTCGACAACTTCCCATCGTTCGGTATCGGTGAGCTTGTTCTGGAACGCGGGCATCGGGCGATGACCGTTCGTGATTTTCCAGAACAGCTCGCCGTCGGTGGCGCGGCTCATCTCGCGCGCGTCGGTGAAATCTGAAGGCATGACCGAGAGTTCGTGGGCGCGGTCGCCATTTCCATCGCCGTTCTCGCCGTGGCAGCTCTTGCAGTGCTTGGAATAGTTGAACATGCCGTCGTCGATCGCGGACTCGGTGGCCGGAACGGGATTTTTCATTTTCCGCGCAGACGACGGAGCGCTCCATCCGGCGAGCGAATCGAAGAGGACGACAATCACGACGACGGCGATGATGGCCAGCGCAGCGACGATCAACGTGCGCCTTTTTCTCGGCGGTTTGGCATCCATCCTCTGCCCAGGCTCCTTGAACGCCCCGGGAAATCTTCGCACTGCGCAGCCGGATTTTCAAATGGAGGACTCTGTTGGCTGCGCTAGCCCTTGAAAGACAAACGGTAGTATCCTTGCTCTGCTCCTCTCGGTGAGACACACCCACCGCGCGATTCGAGAGAGGCTTGAGACCCGTCCCCGCGACGCCACTGCACATGCGTATCCTCAAAACAGTCCAGTCGTATTTCCCTTTCGAGGAACGCGGCGGCACCGTGTTCAAGGTGCGCGCCATCGCGCGAGGACTGGCGAAACGCGGCCATCAGGTGACGATCCTGACGGCCGATCTGGGAATCCCGGCGCACAATGCACATGGCGCGTTCGAGCAGTGCGAGTGGGGCTGGAGACACGCGGAGCCTGGCGTGGAGACGATCTACACGCCCACGCTTGCGCGGTATAGGGCGCTCACCGTCAATCGGCGTGTGATACGATTTTGCGGGGCGTCCGCGGGGCGCTTCGACCTGGCCCATGTTTACGGCTTGTATGATTTGCTCGGACCGGCTGCGGGACATTTCTGCCGCCGCAACCGGATTCCTTACGTCATCGAGCCGATGGGCATGTACCGTCCGATCATCCGCAACATCGCCTTGAAGAAATTGCATCGCCGCCTGTTCGGGAAGCGTCTGGTGGAAGGAGCCCGGTTTGTAGTCGCCACATCCGAACAAGAAAGGCGCGAACTGGTCGAGGCGGGCGTGGACGCGAGCCGTGTGGAAATCCGCCGGAACGGAGTCGAGATACCCGGATCTCTGCCGGGGCGGGGGGCGTTTCGGCGCAAGTGGAACCTGGGAGAACATCTGAAGCTTGTGCTGTTTCTGGGGCGCGTTGTTTCCAAGAAGCGGCCCGATTTGCTGATCCAAGCGTTTGCCGAGTGGAGGCGTAAAAGCCCGAACGGGAGCGATTCCGTACTGGCGATTGCCGGACCGGCCGAAGAAGATCGCTATATCGCTTCATTGAAGTCGCTCGCGGAATCGCTGGGCATTGCGGGGCAGGTCATTTTCCCCGGGTCGCTCTTCGGCGTCGAGAAATGGCAGGCGTATCGCGACGCCGACGCGTTCGTGCTGCCTTCGGAAAACGAGAATTTCGGGAACACCGCAGCGGAAGCTGCGGCTTGCGGGACTCCGGTGATCGTCAGCGACCGGTGCGGCGTCGCGTCGCTTCTCGAACGCGCGGGAGTGATTGTGTCGTTGGATGGAAACGAGATTGCGCGAGCGCTGGCGCGTATTCTGGACAACGCGGAGTTCCGGGAACAGTGCCGGCGCGGCTGCGCGGACGCTGAGCGGCAACTTTCCTGGGACGCGCCGCTCGATGAGTGCGAACGGTTGTATCAGCGATGCCTTGGCGCGGCCGAACACCAACGTGTTTTGGCCTGAGCGGTGGATCGAGCAGGCAAAGTCATTGGCGCGGATGCCGAAGAGGGCGGCGACTCGTCCTACAACGAGTGTCCGATGAGCAAAGTAACCGTCAACAGAGTCGAGTCACCGGCGAGCTCGCCGGTTTTAGGGCAGGGACGAGCGGGCACACCGGCCCCCCCTTCGCGGGCCGGCGCTGGCGCCAACGAGCATCGCTCGTTCCGGTTGGCTTTAGAATTGACGAACTGGCTCGTGCTGGCCTCGATCGCGGCGCTCGCGTGGACCGCGATTCGGGAATACTCGACGTACCGCTATGTAGACGCATTTTCGGACGCGATCGTTCCGGTGTCGGGTTCTCCCGAACAGAAAATCCAAGCGATCCTCGATTGGATGGCTCATCCGCCCACTCGCATTTCCGAACGTGTCGCGGGAACACCGCACGATCGCGACCCAATTGATACGCTGAACTACCAGGCGCTGCTGAACGTGTGCGGGACCGCGACAAATGCGTTCCTGAATCTGGCCGACACGAGCGATCTGCGCGCCCGGCGCCTGCTGCTGCTCGATGCGAACCGCAGCACCAAACACGTGGACGCCGAAGTATTCGTTGATGGGCGATGGATTGTAGTTGACCCAACGTTTCGTGTGATCCTCCGCGGAGCGGATGGCCGGATGCTGACACGGAGTGAACTCGCGGATCCGGTCGTTTTTTCCGCTGCGACGCGCAACATTCCGCGTTACGACCCGAGCTACACCTTTGAAAGCACGGTGCACATTCGCCTCGCGGGAATACCATTCGTCGGCAGGCCGGTGCGTCGAGCACTCAGTGCCGTGCTGCCGGGATGGGACAATTCCGCCGCGATCAGTTTGGTGATGGAGCGCAGCGAGTTGGGCGACCTGATTTTGGCGGCTTTGGTTGTGGTGTTCTTGCTGGGGCTGCTCTTCTCGCTCCGCTGGTATGAAACCCGGCGTCTCCATATCGAGTTGACTCCGTTACGTGAGCGATTCGGGCGCGTCTACAGGGCCTTCTTCGATCCGGCGGGTTGAGAAATGTGCGGAATCTGCGGCATCGCCGGGATCGAGTCGAAGGAAACGAGCGAAGGCATTCTCCGCGCGATGCTTGCGTCCATAGTGCATCGCGGGCCGGACGAAGAAGGGATGCTCGTTGCGCCGTCCGTCGCGGTTGGCACGCGGCGGTTGAGCATCATCGATCTGCCCGGCGGGAGCCAGCCCGTCTGGAACGAGGACGCCACGCTCGCTGTGGTGTTCAACGGCGAAATCTACAACTTCATCGAGCTCCGCAGCCAGCTTGAAGCGCTCGGCCATCGCTTTCGCACGCGCTCCGATACGGAAGTAATCGTTCACGCCTACGAGGCCTGGGGAGAGGAGTGCGTCCGGCGATTGCGTGGCATGTTTGCGTTTGCCGTGGCGGAGTTTCCCGATCGAAGCGCAGGCCGTGGGACGCGAGTGTTTCTCGCGCGCGACCCCTTCGGAATCAAGCCGCTCTATTACGCGGCGGCGAATGGCCGCTTTTGCTTCGCCTCGGAAGTAAAGGCGCTTCTCGCGAGCGGGCTGATCGAACCGGCGCTCTCGGCGGAGGCGGTCCGGTCGTACCTGCTATTCGGTTCGGTCGCAGAGCCTGCAAGCATTCTCGAAAACGTGTTTTGTCTGCCGCCGGGCCACACGCTGGTGGTGAATGCGAGCGACCCCACCCGCAAAATTGAGCCGAAGCCGTACTGGGACGCGGCGAACATTCCTGAGTTCGCAGCGCCTGGCAATGTCAGCCCCCCGAAGCGCGTTCGCGAACTTCTGGAGAATGCGGTCGAGTCGCATCTCGTCGCGGATGTTCCGGTCGGCGTGTTCCTGAGCAGCGGAATGGACTCGACGGCGCTCGCGGCGCTCGCCAGCCGCGTACGGCGCGGCATCCACACATTCACAGTCGCGTTCGCCGAAACGGAATTCAACGAGGCCGTCATCGCGCGCCGCACGGCGACGACGCTCGGAACCAATCACACAGAAGTTCCAATTTCCGGCGATGAGCTGCTGTCGCGGCTGGATGAGGCGGTTGCGGGATTCGACCAGCCGAGCGCCGACGGCGTGAACACATATTTTGTTTCGTGGGCTGCGCGCCAGGCGGGATTGAAGGTCGCGCTTTCCGGACTTGGCAGCGACGAACTCTTTGGAGGTTATCCGAGTTTCGAAGCAACGCGCAAGGTGGCGCGGCTTGCAAGCGGCGCGCGCATCGTTCCGAAGCGGATGCGCTCGTTTGCGGCCAGGCGGATCGCCAATTCGAAGCTTTCGCACGCCTCCGCAGACGCAATGCGAAAAGCGGCGGCGGCCATTCTGGAACCCGATCTTATGCCGCATCCTTATTTTTTCACGCGTTCGTTGTTCACGCCCCAGGTGGTCGCGTCCGCTGGAGGGGTCGATTTTTCCAACTGGGCCCAGACGCCTTGGTCGAACTGGCTGGCCGCGACGGCGCGACAAGCGCGTGGGATGGACTCGTTCACGGCAGTTTCCTGGCTCGAGTTGCGCTCGTATATGCTGAACACGCTTCTTCGCGATACGGACTCGATGAGCATGTGCCATTCGTTGGAAGTCCGCGTTCCATTCCTCGACGCGCCGCTGGCCGAATTCGTGCTTTCTCTTCCCGAATCGGTGAAATGCGAGGCAAAGAAGCCAAAATCGTTGCTGATCGAAGCCGTGGGAGATTTGCTTCCGGCGGAGACCGTCGGGCAGAAGAAGCGCACGTTCACGCTTCCGTGGGAAGTCTGGTTGCGCGGGAGACTAGGCGAGCGTGTCTCCAGGAGTTTCGAGGAATGGTCGCCGGCGCTGGAGGCTCATGTTGATCATGACTTCGCGCGCGACGTCTGGAGGGATTTCCGCGAGGGGCGAACGACGTGGTCGCGGCCGTGGAGCCTTTTCGTCCTGAATGAATGGACGAAGCGGAGCGTTCGCGCCAATTCTTCCGGTGCGGGAAGCCGCCGCCCGGCGCCTGTTAGCGTCGCATGATCGAATCCCGCACAATCGGATCGAGCGAGTCGCGATGAGGAGCGCCGCGCGATGATCATTCTTGGCATCAATGCATATCACGCGAACGCCTCTGCCGCGATCGTTGTGGACGGGCAACTGATCGCGGCGGTCGAGGAGGAACGGCTGAATCGCGTGAAGTACGCCGCGGGCCTGCCTGCACGTGCGATTCAATGGTGTCTGGATGCGGCAGGGGCGAAACTCGCGGACGTGGACCACATCGCGATCCCTCGCGACCCTCGCGCACGCCTCGGCACGAAACTTCGTTTCGCCGCGCGCATGCCGCGATTCGCATTCGACCGGCTGCGCGTGATGCGCCGCTTTTCGGGCATTCGCGAAGATATCGCCGGCGCGTTCGACCTGGACCCGCAGCAGATTCGGGCGGAGTTCCACCGCATCGAGCACCACCGGGCTCACATGGCCAGCGCGTTCTTCGTCGCGCCTTACGAAGAAGCGGCCGTTCTGTCGGCTGACGGCCTCGGAGATTTTGCTAGCGCCATGTGGGCCCTGGGACGCGGCTCGCGGATGCAGACGTTGGGCGAGGTCGTGTTCCCGCATTCGCTCGGAATGTTCTATACGGCGCTAACTCAATACCTCGGCTTCTGGAAATTCGGCGACGAGTACAAAGTGATGGGGCTCGCCGCTTACGGTCAGCCGGAATTCCTCGACGAATTCCGACGCATCGTTCGCTCGGATGCGAAGAACGCGTTTCGCCTGGGTTTGGAATATTTTTCGCATCAGACCGAAGGGCCTGAAATGAGCTGGCGCGACGCGGACCGGACCCCGGTGCTTGGACGTCTTTTTTCACCGTATCTCGAAAAGCGTCTGGGGTCAGCGCGGAAGAAAGACGAGCCGCTCGACACGCGGCATTACAATCTGGCCGCAAGCATGCAAGCGGCGCTTGAGGATGTCCTCGCTTCGATGTGGACCGCTCTCGCGCGTGATACCCGGCAAAAAACGCTATGCCTGGCAGGGGGCGTCGCGTTCAATTGCCTCGCCAACGGGAAACTTTTCGAACGGTCGCCGTTCGAGCGCGTTTTCGTTCAGCCTGCGGCCGGTGACGCGGGCCTTTCAGTAGGCGCAGCGTTTGCGGTGCAGCACCAGATCCTGGGCCGCCCACGCTCGTTTGTCATGAACCACGCGTACTGGGGCCCGTCTTTCTCGGCCGGTGACGTGCGCGCCGCGCTGGATCGCTCCGGAATTTCCGCCGGCCACGCCGGCATTACCGGATTGGAGGAACAGCCGCTGCTTGACGCGACAGCTCGCGCCATTGCCGGCGGAAAGATTGTCGGATGGTATCAGGGCGCGGCAGAATGGGGGCCGCGAGCCCTTGGGAATCGCAGCATTCTCGCCGATCCTCGCCGCGCCGAAATGAAGGACGTGTTGAACCGCCGCATCAAGCATCGCGAAGCCTTCCGGCCTTTTGCGCCTTCCATCATCGAGGAAGCAGCGGGCGAGTTTTTCGAGCATTCGCATCCCTCGCCTTTCATGACCTTTGCGTATCCTGTACGCCACGGGAAACGCGCCGTGATTCCCGCTCCCACCCATGTTGACGGCACCGCGCGCCTTCAAACGGTCAGCCGGGCGGCGAATCCGCTATTCTGGAAGCTTCTGCGCGCGGTCGGCGATCTGACGGGCGTGCCCGTCGTGCTAAATACTTCCTTCAACGACAACGAGCCCATCGTCTGCCGGCCGGACGAAGCGCTCGATTGCTTTCGCCGCACTCAGATGGACGTGCTCGTCCTCGGGAATTACTTCCTCGAAAAGAAGCCGGAAGCCGCGAACAGCCAGACCGCCGGCGAGAGTGTCGCTGGGCGCACCACCTGAAGCATGCACATCCTGCTGCTGAATGAATACTATCCGCCGGATACTTCCGCCACGGCAAGAATGGCGGCGCAGGTAGCCGGGAAATTGGCCGAGCGGCATCGCGTGACTGTGGTTGCCGGGCGGCCTTCCTATGATCCCGAGGAGTTCTATTCCTGGGCGCTGCTGCGCAAAACCAACCGAAACGGAGTGGGCGTCGAGCGCGTGGGCTCGACCGCCTTTCCGCGCCACGACATGCGGAAGCGCGTGTCGAACTATCTTTCTTATGTCGCGCTGGCCGTTCCGCGCACGGCGGCCTTGCGTCCCGACGTGATTCTGGCGATGACCGATCCGCCGTTTGCGGGGATCGCGGGAGCGCTCGTTGCGCAGCTTACAAGACGGCCGTTTGTTTACAACATTCGCGACCTGTATCCGGAGATGGCGGTTGGGGGCGACATCGTCAATCGGAGTTGGTGGACGGAGCGGTGGGAGCGGCTGCATCGGCGCGCGCTGCGCCAGGCCGCACGCGTGATCGTTTTAGGAGACGACATGCGCGACCGCATTCTGGCGAAGGGGATTCCGCCGGACCGCGTGCGCGTGGTGCGCGACGGCGCTTCGGCTCCCGCCTCGGCGCCCGATGCGAACGATCCGGCCGTCCGGGAGATTCGCTGCGGATTTCCGTTCGTCGTGCTCCACGCGGGAAATCTCGGCTTTTACGGCGCCTGGGGTACGCTGGTGAAGGCAGCGGAGATCCTGCGCAACGAAAATGTGGGATTCGTGTTCATAGGAGACGGCGCGAACCGCGCCGCGCTGGAGGCGCAGGCAAGCGGGCTGCCGAATGTACGCTTTCTGCCGTTCCGGCCTGCAAGCGAGATCCCGCACGTGATGGCGGCGGGGGATGTGCACGTTGTTACGGTAAAACGCGGACTCGAAGGCGTGGTTGTTCCAAGCAAGCTCTATTCCATTCTGGCTGCGGGCCGCACGGTGCTGGCTGTCGCTCACGAGACAACCGATGCCGCTCGCATCGTCACCTCATCCGGGTGTGGCTTGGTCGCCGATCCCGGCGATCCACAGGGAGTTGCCGCGGCGATTTGCGTTCTGCGCGATGATCCGGCCCGCCGGAAGGCGATGGAAGGGCGATCACAGGAAGCAGCCGAAAAGTATGCTAGAGTAAAAGAGCTGCAAACCTTTCTCTCGATCTTGGACGAATTAGACGCAAGCCCAGCCGGGAACGGAGGCGGTCATCTGGAATCGTAAGAAGGTTCTCGTCACGGGCGGAGCTTCTTTCATCGGCTCGACCCTCGTTGACGCGCTCCTCGAACGCGGCGCTCAAGTTCATGTTGTGGATGATCTTACCAGCGGACGCCTGAGCAATATCGAAGACCACGTCAAGGCAGGCCGCATCGCGTTTACCGAAGCAGACTTACGCGAGCCGGGCGTGACGCGCCGCGCCATCGAAGGTATCGAGGTGGTCTTCCACCTGGCGGCAGATCATGGAGGCCGCGGCTACGTCGATCTGCACCAGGCGGGCCCGGCATCCAACCTGTTTCTCGACGGGCTGGTTTTCTGGGAAGCGGTGAAAGCAGGCGTCGAGAAGGTTGTGTATGCCTCGTCCGGCTGCGTCTATCCCAATTACATGCAGACAGACGCGAAGAAGGAACTTTATCTTCGCGAGCAGGACGTAAAGCCGCCGCACGACGCCGACAATATGTATGGATGGGCCAAGCTGATGGCCGAGATGACCCTTCAGGCGTACCACCGCGAATTCAACCTGGGCGCGGCGTCCTGCCGCTACTTTACGGTGTATGGCCCGCGCGGCGTGGAAAACCACGCGGTGATCGCGATGATCGCGCGCGCGTTCGTGCACCAGGACCCTTTTGATGTTTGGGGCGACGGCACGCAAATCCGCAACTGGACCTACGTGGACGACATCGTCAGTGGAACGATTCTCGCCGCCGAGAAAATCAACGACGGCACGGCCGTGAATCTGGGCACCATGGAGCGCATCCGCGTGCTCGACGCCGCGAAGATGGTCACCGAATATGCCGGGTACAAGCCGGAGATCCGGTTTTTGAGGGACATGCCGACGGGACCGGTGAACCGCGTCGCCGACAACCATCTGGCGAGGACGCTGCTCGGTTGGGAGCCGAAGACGCCGTTCGGCGAGGGACTGCGCAAGACAATGGACTGGTATTTTGCGAGCAAACAGCGGGAACAAGTCCGCGACGTGCTCGAAACAATGTTGACCGCCCGCTAAGCGGAGAATCATTTTCCGAAATGTTCTTTCCGCTCGATCTCGTGGCCTTCGCCGTTGCCCTGATCGCCTCGCTGGGGCTGACTGTTCCCGTCCGGCGACTGGCCCTGCATTACGGGATGGTTGATCAGCCGGGCCCGCGCAAAGTCCACGTCAAGCCGGTGCCGCTTCTGGGCGGCATCGCGATATATCTTGCCTTCGTTCTGTCAATCCTGTTCACGCTGCACCAGGGGGTGCCTCAGCGACAGATCGTGGGGATTCTGGCGGGCGCGAGCCTGGTAGCCATGGTCGGGGTGCTCGATGATGGCGGCCTCCTCCACCATCAGGTGAAGCTGTTCATCGGCATGCCGATCGCCGCGGTGATTCTTGTCGCGACAGGCGTGCGCGCTTCGCTTTTCTCCACGCTCGTCCCGGGCAGATTCGGGAACCTTCTCGATATCGGACTTACGATTTTTTGGGTCGTCGGGATCACTGCGTCGTTCAGCATTCTCGACCACATGGACGGGCTCTGCGCCGGCATCGCGGCCATCGCGTCCGCGTTCTTCTTTCTGTCGGCCACGCTCAACGGACAAGTGATGGTCCGCACGCTGGCGGCCGCCGCGCTCGGAGCCGCTCTCGGATTTCTGCGCTGGAATTTCAATCCCGCGAAGATATTCATGGGCGACGGCGGGGCCATGCTGCTTGGGTTCCTGATGGCCACGCTTGGCCTGAAAATTCGCCCGGAAGCCGCCCCGTTCCGGGGGGCATGGCTCGCGCCGATCCTGATTCTCGGCGTGCCGATTTTCGATACGACGCTTGTCTCGATTTCGCGAGCTCGCCGCGGCCTTCTTCCGTTCACGTCACCTGGAAAAGACCACACCGCTCACAGGCTCTCGAACCTCGGGCTTGGGCATCGCGGCGCAGTGCTGGTTATGTATGCCCTGGCAACGGTGGCTGGAGCGTGCGGGCTGGCATTGCCGTGGCTTCCCGCGACTGCGTTCTATCTCCTCGCGCTGGCGCTTTCTCTCGCTGCAATCGTGGGCGTCTACGTTCTCGAGACCGTCCCCTTCGAGCGCCAATCTGCGCCCACACTTCCCTCTACGCCCGCGCCCCAAACGCAGAGCCAACCCCCCGGGGCCGGCTCGATCGCCGTCTGAAAAGCGACGGGAGCGAGACTGGCGAAAAACGAGGCCCCTTGCTAACGGAGGAGTGCAGGCGTAGTCTAACTCGGTAACCGAGAGGAAAAACCCTCCGGTTTCCGCGATGCACGTAGCGTTCAAATTGCCGGCATTCGCTGGAAGGCGTTTTTGCCTGACAGCCACAGGATGGGAGGCTTGAACGTGAGCGTCGAGCGATGGCTTTATAAATTGCCGCTGCGTCTTCGCTCGCTCTTCCTCCGCTCACAAGTCGATCGGGAACTGAGCGACGAGCTTCAAGACCATCTCCAGCTGCTAATCCAGGAAAACATCGCAAAAGGCATGCCGCCGGAAGAGGCCCGCCGCTCCGCGCGGCGCAAGCTCGGCGGCGTCACCCAGGTCGAAGAAAAGTGCCGCGAGGCCCGGGGAGTCAACATGATCGAAAATTTCTTCCAGGATTTGCGCTACGGATTGCGTCAATTGCTGCGCAGACCGGGATTCGCCACACTGGCCGTCCTGTGCCTCACGCTTGGGATCGGCGCAAATGCCGCCGTATTCAGTTGGGTCGAAGGCATTCTGTTCCGTCCTTATCCGGCGGTTCAACATCAAGACCGGATGTTCGCGCTGGCAGGAACGGCGCGCGGCGAAACGGGCGCGACCGAAACGTCCTGGCCCGACGTGCTGGATGTGCAGCGAAATTGCCGGCTCCTGGACGCCGTGATCGTCAGCAAAATTACCGGCGCCACTCTCAGCATCGGCGAGCGCGCCGAAGTCGCCGCCGGAAGCATCGTTTCCGCGAACTACTTCGATGCGCTTGGCTTGCGTCCGATTCTCGGGCGCGGGTTTGAACCGGGCGAAGATTCCGGACGCGATTCTCATCCGGTGATTGTGATCAGTTACCGGCTTTGGAAGACGCGATACAAAGGCGATCCCGGAATTATTGGAAAGGTGCAGCGGCTCAACAGCGTGCCGCACACGATCATCGGCGTCGCACCGCAGGGATTCTACGGAACCTTCGTGGGACATGAGATGGACTTCTGGGTTCCCGCCTCGATGGAGGACACCTTCGAAGGTGGCCTGTACAAACTCGAAGATCGCGGCGCGCGCTGGGCTGAGTCCTATGTGCGCCTTAAGCCCGGCGCCACGCTGCAGCAAGCGCAAGAAGAAATATCCTCAATCGCAACGCGCTTGGAGCACGACTACCCGGCGACCAATCGCGGCCGTGGGATCAGGCTGTGGCCCCTTTGGGAAACGCCTTTTAACGGCGCCGGCACTTTGCTCCCGACTCTCGAGATCATGGTTGCGGTCGTAGCCTTTGTTTTGCTCATCGCCTGTGCCAACGTGGGCAATCTGCTGCTTGTCCGCGCATTTCATCGGCGTCACGAAATGACGGTTCGCGTGGCGCTGGGCGCTTCGCGCTCTCGCCTGTTGAGGCAGTTGCTCACCGAAGGCCTGATGCTCGCGGGCGCCGGCGCCGCCGGAGGCCTGCTCGTAGCCTATTGGTCCCGCCACGCGCTCGAACTGTTGTTCCCCGAACGGGGCGGCCGCACGCTGTTCCTCCCCGGCGAAATTGACTGGCGTGTGCTGGCGCTGAGCGCGGGCGTCTGCCTGATTGCCACGCTCATCGTCGGACTGATTCCCGCACTTCAGACGCGCGATATTGATATCGCCGGCTCGCTGAAATCGGAATCCACCAATGTCGTGGGCGCGCGCCGCACGGCATGGGTCCGTTCGAGCCTCATCGTCGTTCAGGTCTCGCTCAGTTTTCTGTTGCTGGTCGGGGCCGTTCTGCTGATGCAAAGCCTCGAGAAGATTCGCGCCGCGAACCCCGGTTTTTCCACCACGCGAGTTGTCGAAACCGGCGTGCCGCTGGTAGCGGCAGGCTATGATGCCGAGCGTTCCGAAGTTTTTCAGGACGAACTGATCGACCGCGTGCGCTCGCTTCCCGGTGTTGAGTCGGCAGCCTTCGCGCGCGTCACGCCGCTGGGCTACGGCACCTACTCCGAAACTCCGATCGCCGTTGACGCTTACGTGCCTCCTCCCAACGAGCAGCCTTCGGTCGACTACAACCAGGTCGGCCCGGATTACTTCGCGACGATGGGCATCCCGCTCATTTCCGGACGCGAATTCACGCGTGCCGACGATGAAAAAGCGCGCCTCGTCGCCGTAGTAAACGAGACGATGGTCAATCGTTACTGGCGCGGTCGCAATCCCGTCGGTCAGCGTCTCCAGGCGAACGGAAAATGGCTCGAAGTGGTCGGCGTTGCCTCAAATTCCAAGTATGAAAGCATGCGCGAGAATCCCAGGCCGTTTTTCTACGTGCCGCTCCGGCAGGACTTCGCCAAAGGGCCGCGCTTGAACGTTCGCACGACGCTGCCGCTTGCCGGCATTCAGGCGGCGCTGACCCGCGAAGTGCGCGCGATCGATCCGAACCTTGCCTTGTACGAAACCATCACGCTCAAGGAGCAGGTGGATCGCTCGACTTCTCCGCAGCTCGTAGCCGTCACTCTGGTCGCGCTTCTCGGAGGACTGGCCCTTCTGCTCGCGAGCATCGGCCTTTACGGCGTGATGTCCTACGCCGTTTCGCAAAGCGCGCGCGAATGGGGACTGCGCATGGCCCTCGGCGCCGGGCCGAACGATTTGCTTCGCCTCGTGATGCGTCGAGGTCTGGCGCTGGCAATCACTGGAGGTGCGTTCGGCGCGGTCGCGGCGCTTTTGTTGACCCGGTTGTTAGGAAATCTTCTTTACCGAGTGAGCCCGCGCGACCCGCTCGCCTTCGGCTCGGCGTTCGCCGTTATCACGACTGTCTCGATGATCGCTTGCGTCTTGCCGGCGTGGCGGGCCATGCGCACCGATCCTGCGCGCGTGTTGCGCGATTGATCCGCCGCTGGGATTCCCACTCGGCCGCTTGGCCTGTTCTCAGGCCGCGCCGCTCTCTGCCATTACGCGCCGAATCGTTCCAGTGCTCGAGCTTTTGCTTTGGCGGCTTCCTCTTCGCGGTTTTTCGGCTGGGCGTTCGTTTCGAGCGATTGCAGCAGATGAAGTGACACGTGCGCGATTTCATCCACAGCGCGTGAAAATGCGGCTTCATTCGCCTTCGATGGCTTGTTGAACCCGGTAATCTTCCGCACGAACTGAAGCGATGCGGCGCGGACTTCATCCGGCGTCACAGGCGGGTCAAAATTGTAAAGCGTCTTGATATTCCTGCACATGAATGGACTCCTGCGCCAATTCCAACTGAATCGACTACGCGCGCGCCTGGGCTGCAATTCGCGGAAAGTAGAGCCACAGATGGCCGCTGTTGTCGTTCTCGCCGAAAACGATCTCGCCCTCAGGTCCCGTGACCGCGGCGCCGAATTGATAGCCATAACGCCGGTGCTGAAGAACCGCCGCCGCGACACCGAGATTTCTGACGCCGCCCGAGCGCGTGTCGCAACAGAAAAGATTCGCAATACCCGTTCCACATGACCCGAAGAGCCGTCCGTCCGGCGCAACGGCCATCGGTCCTGCCGGCGCAAGATTCGTCTTACCGAGCGCGCGAAACCCATTGTCCTCGTCGAACGCGAACAGGCTTCCCGCGTCATCAGCCGTAAAAAGCAATCCGCTTTCAGGGTCGCGCGCCCAGCGGATCGGTTCATTCCACTCGCCCGCCGGCAGTTCAATCGCGTTCCGGCGAATTTGGCCGCTTGCGACGTCGAAGCGCCAGAGCCGCGCGCCTTCATCGCGCCCGAACACTCCCGCGCGGGCGAGAGCGAGCTGCCCATTCCCACGCACTTCTCCTGCGACGGCAATTTTTCCGGCCTCGATCTCCATCGTGAAGAGATGGCGCGTCGTCACTCCCACGATCGTGTCTCCCGGCGCGGTGCACACGGCGTGTACAACTGCTTCTCCCCGCACACATTCGTCAAACCGCTCGAGAGGCGTCGGATCCAGGCCCCACTCCTGGATCCAGTCCTGCGTCAGTTTGATGTATGGAATACCTAGGGCGCGCCCGCCCTGCGGCCCGTTGAGGAACGCAATCACGCGCGATGTGCCGCAACATACCGCAACCGTACTCGTCGAATGGTAGGGCGCTCCGAGATCGAGGACAATACCGGTCAAATTGTGAAATGCCGCCGCAAACACGCGCGCGCGCGGTCCGCTCGTTCCGCCATAGACGTGCCCGCCGGGACTGATGTCGAGCGCGGTGATCCGGCTTTCTTCGTGCGGAATCGGCGTGGTCATGCCCGGCAGGCAGGTGGGAAACGCGACCATCGTGCCTTCGCTCACAAACTGGTGCGCGAGCGCGTCAAGATAACTCTTGATTTCCGGTGAATTGGCATCGAATCGTGGCTTCCCTTGCATCGCTGTCACCTATCCCCACATCCGAATCGGCAAATGGGAGTTCGCTCGCTTGCGGTTCGCCGGCATGGAAACCTTGAAGATTCCCGACGGCGTATTTCCCACGTGGCCGAAAAAGAGATCTCCGTTGTGGTCCACCGCCCCGCGCGAGACGTAATGTGCCGGCCCGGTTGGATGCACCAGGTACGCCACATGCTCCCGCTTCAGCGTTTCCGGGTCGAGCCGCCAGACGTCGCCTTTCGTGCGTCCAGGCGCGTCCGGATCGTACTTCGGATCGCGCCACCGCGACGCCACGTAGTAAAGCTTGCCGTCGCCGCCGAACGTCATCCCGCCGCAGTGATCGCGCCACATATCTACCGGGAAGCTCGTGTCGCGCGGCTGCGTTGCGGGCCCCAGGTCCTCGATGCGCGGCCACTCGCCTTCATTCGGCCAGATGCGCATCAAGTGCGGATTCGGGCACCAGGTCACCGCGTAAACGCACTCGCGGTCGGGCGACGGCGCAATGTCGTAAAACACGCTGTGCCAGCCCGTTTGATAATTCAAATCGTGCGCCAAATGGTTCGGAGAAATCTCCAGACGATCCGTCTCAGGCGTATAGCGCACCAGGTGGCCGTAATCGCTGCTGGTCCACACGCGATGCTGCTTATCCAGGAAAAGACACTGCGGATTGATCGAGCTGATCCGTCCAACATCTCGCCGCTTGCGCGTCCGCAGATCGTAGATGAAAAAATGATCGCGCGGATAACTCATCGCGTAGAGCAGCCCGCGCTCTTCGTCGTGCAGCAGGCAGCGGCAGCCTTCTTTCGGAATCAGCGTGTCCCACCAGAGAACCTGGTCCGTGCGCGTGTCGAACGCAATCAGCGCCGACCCGCGAAAGCACCGTTTCTCGTCATGCCAGGAATACCAGGGCGAGTACGTAGGCAGGTCGATCGGCGGCGCGGAGAGATGCGTCGCCATGTACAGCACGCCATCGTGCATCGACGGCACGAAGCTGTAGTGAATCTTGCATTGCGTCGCGCGGCCCGAATCGGGCGGGTCGTCCACCGCCTTGGGGAGGTCGAACAGATAGTCGAGGCTGTCCCGCTCTTCGTTGTAACGCGTCGGCTTCACGATCCCGCCAGACACGCCTTCCGCGCACGCCGACGCGTATATCCGCCCATCCGGCCCCACCGACAGCGCCCAGCACGAATCGGAATCCGGATGCTGCGTGAACGGATACCACTTCGAAGGATACGGCGCCTCGCCGGAAACAGCGGAGTCGACTTCACCCTGCGCGCACCGGTCAGGAGCCGTACTTGTCTTCGAACCCAGAGCAGGCAGCGCCGGCGCGATCCCCGCGGCCGCAACCGCCCCGCCTGCTTTGATAAATGTCCGCCGGTCAATTCCTTGCCCTGAACTCATGTCCATCCCCTTCGAGCAGCAAGCCAACCCGAGGCTGGGATTCAGCGTCAGTCGTCAATTAACGGTCGTGCCCCTGCGAATTTCATCAGCGCGGGGAGTCTACCGCAAACGAATCCGCAGAAAAAGGAAAGCGATTCCGGCGCGGTCGCGTCGAACGAGCCGCCGGCGCGCCTTAGCAGAAGAATTACGTATCGGGGCTCGACCCAATCTTCGAGAGAGCGAACAACCGGCGTTTTAGGCTAGACGAACGAGTGTAAGATATACTTTTCAGCCGAATAACTGCGGGGGTGTCGCACTCCCCGGTCCTCGTGGGTGCGAAGTCTGTCTTTATCCTGGGCTTGAGGGGCTTGGCGCAAAAACGCCAGGGTTGAATATCGTTGTCAGAAAAGACGAGCGCGATGCTTTTGGAAACGCCCGGCGAGGCCGCTAACTCGCTCAGTTCGCCGCGCAAAGCCGCGCCCTCCGTCGCGATTGTCGGCGGGTCCGCGGCGGGACTCTTCGCCGCCTCTCTGCTTGCTCGCGGCGGCCGGAAGGTTCGCGTATTCGAACGTATCGAGACGCTTGAACCGGCGACTCGCACGCTGATCGTCACGGATCGCATGCGCGCTCTTCTGGGCGCGGCGGCGGAACGCAGCGTCGTCAACGAAATTCGCCGCTTCGAACTCTTCACCGACGGCCGCTCGGCCACAATTTCCCTGAATCGCCCCGATCTGATCATCGAGCGCCGCGCCCTCATTCAAGCGCTCGCCGATGAAGCCCGCCAGGCGGGCGCCGGAATTGAACTGGGCCGCCGGTTTCATGCCATGCGACAGGACCGAGCCTGCATTGGTCTCGAAATCGAAGATTGCGCCGGTGGCCGCCGCGAAGAAGTTGAAGCGGACACGGTGATCGGCGCCGACGGCGCTTCAAGCCGCGTAGCTCGTGCCGCCGGCTGGGCGCCCCTCGAAACCGCGCCACTCGTCCAAGCGCTCGTTCCTCTACCAAAGGACATGGCGGCCGGCACCGCCCGCATCTGGTTCATCCCACATGAAACTCCCTATTTCTATTGGCTCATTCCCGAATCGCCCACGCGCGGCGCTCTGGGATTGATTGGCGGCGACGGCCCCGCCGTCCGCAAGCACCTCGAGAATTTTCTCGAGAAGCGCAAGCTCGACCCCATCGAATTTCAAGGGGCGCGCGTTCCCGTCTATTCGCGCTGGATTCCGGTGCGGCGCAGAATCGGCGCGAGCGACGTCTATCTCGTCGGCGATGCGGCTGCGCAGGTGAAAGTCACCACCGTGGGCGGCATTGTCACTGGCTTTCGCGGAGCTTTGGGCGTTGCGGAAGCCATCCTCCACGGCGCGAGCCGCGAACTCCGCGCGCTCCGCCGCGAACTCGATCTGCATCTTCTGCTTCGCCGGTCCCTGCACCATTTTCAGCAAGCCGACTACAGCCGGCTGGTAGACCTGCTCAACGATCCCGCCAAGCGCTCCCTCAGCCGCTACTCGCGCGACGAAGCCTGGAAGGTCCTCTGGAACGTTTGCCTGCGCCAGCCGCGCCTCGTTCTGCTCGGCATTCGCGGCCTTTTGATGCGCGGCCAACCCTCGCGCTTCTAGCGTCGATTTTCTGGTCGTCACGGAAACTGGTCCGCCACCGTTCCGAAATGGCGGCGAGCGCGCCTGCCGCAGTCAGACCTGCCTGTCGCCGGCAGGGATCCGCTTTTCACTCCAGACTCAATTGATTTGTCGCCTCCCACTTCGTAATGATATGAAGCAGCCGACATGCATATCCTCGGCATCTCCGGCATGGCCCACGATTCGGCTGCCGCGCTCCTGGCCGACGGCCGCATCGCCGCGGCCATGGAAGAAGGCAAGCTCACGCGCGCCCGCTCCGTCGAAGGTATTCCGCGAGCCGCCATTCAGTATTGCCTGGACAAAGCTGGCATCGGGTGGCACAGCCTCGATGGCATCGCCGTCGCCGGCCGCCCCGCTCTCGCGTGCCGCCGCGAAACCCTTTTCCGCGCCCGCCTCGCGTTCCGGAGTCCGCTGTCCAGCGCCTATTTCATCAACAAAGCCTTCGGCGAGTTCGGCCGCCAGCTCAACAATCTTCGCATTCTCCGCGAACTGAGCGGCGCGCATCCCTCCAGGATCGCCTCCTTTGACCATCACCTCTGCCATGCTTCGAGCGCCTTCTTTGCTTCGGGTTATCATCGCGCTCTGGTCGTCACTCTCGACGAACGCGGCGGCAATCGCGCCGGCCTCGTTGCCCTCGCCAACGGTCAGCAAATCCGCGAACTCTCATCCATAGCGCTCCCCAATTCGCCGGCGTGGCTCTTCAGTCAGGTGACTCGCCTCCTCGCCTTCTCGCCCCATCAGGACGAGCACAAAACGCAATGGCTCAGCCTTTCCGGCGACCCGGTATATGCCGGCGCGTTTCTCGGCATGCTCCGCCGCGAACACCGCCGGGGACCTCGCCTGAACCGGGAATATTTCACTAACAGCTTTGGCGCGGAACTCTGCTTCGCTCCCGAGTTCTATCGTCGCCTGCAAATTCCGGAATCCGGCGCGCGCAACGGAAAGCCGCAGCTCAGCTTCGCACAGCGCGCGAACATCGCCGCCAGTCTCCAGGAAGCGCTTAACATCGTCTTAACGGAGTGGGTCGAAGCCCTCCGCGCTAAAACGCAGGAGCGAAATCTCTGCCTGGCCGGCGGCCTTTTCCTGAATCCGCTGCTCGTCTCTTCCATCGAGCGCAAGACGGGTTTCGAACGCGTCTTTGTCCAGCCCGCCGCGGGCAACGAAGGCACCGCCCTTGGCGCCGCGTGGCTCGCCTCACAATCCGCCGCCGCGCCGCACCCCGGGCCGCTCTCAAATCTCTATCTCGGCCCTGAGTTCTCGAATCAGGAAATCAAGAGCGTCCTCGACAACTGCAAGGCGCCGTATCGCTGGTGTGAATCGGAAGATCACAAGATCCAGGAGGCCCTCCGCCTCCTCGTCGCCGGAAAAACCGTTGCCTGGTGTCAGGGCTCCGCCGAGTTCGGCCCCCGCGCCCTCGGCAACCGCAGCCTGCTCGCCTATCCGTGGGCGCCTTACGTGCAAGAAAATCTCAACGATTACATCAAGCACCGCGAATCGTTTCGCCCGTTCGCCCTGTCGATTCCCGCCGAAGACGCCACCGAATATTTCGACGCCTCTCCCAACGCGGCGTTCATGACCACGATGGCCGCCCCAAAAGATCGCGCCCTTAAGCTTCTCGCGGGCCTCCCCGGTTTCCTTGCCGGCAATCTTGCGCGCCTTCACGTCGTGCGCCGCGAGGACAATCCTCTCTTCTGGAAGCTGCTCAAGGAAACCGGCAAGACGAGCCTGCCTGCCGTGGCAGGCCAACCCGCTGCCACGGGGCCTGCCCCGATTCTCGTCAACACCTCTTTCAATCTTTTCGGTGAACCGCTTGTCGTCACGCCGCGCGACGCCGTGCGCAGCTACTATTGTTCCGGTATCGACGCGCTGCTGATTGGCAGCTTCCTTCTGACGAAACGATAACCGATGAAGTCCAGCGAAACAGCCCCCACAGAAATCACCAGTGCGAAAGCCGCGAAGCCAATCCGTCTGGGCCGCCGCGTCGTTCTGCCCTTCGTCATCCTCGCCATCCTCATCGTCGGAGTCTTCGCCTTTCGCGGCTTGGGACGCTGGCTGGTCCGCGAAGATCCGCTCGCCCGCGCCGACGCCATCGTCGTCCTCAGCGGTAGCATGCCTTACCGCGCCGAAGGCGCCATGGACATCTATCGCCAGGGCTACGCGCCAGCAATCTGGATCACCCGTCCCGCCAGCCCGGCTCAAACGTTGAACGCCATGGGCATCCGCTTCACGGGCGATGAAGACTATAGCCGCGCCGTCCTTCTGCACGACGGCGTTCCGCCTTCCGCCATTCGCATCCTGCCCGAGGAAATCGTGGACACGCAGCAGGAAGTCGAAGAAATTTCGCGCGAGATGCGCGACGAGCGCAAGTCAACCGTCATCATCGTAACGTCAGCGGAGCACACGCGCCGCGTGCGAGCGCTCTGGGCGCGTCTTGCCGCGCCGAATCAGAAAGCCATCGTGCGCGCAGCCTCCGAAGATCCCTTCGACCGCGATCATTGGTGGCGCAACACGCGCGACGCCTTCTCCGTCGTTCGCGAACTCCTCGGCCTCCTCAACGCATGGTTCGGCCTCCCCGTCCATCCCCGAACGCCGCCGCTCTGAGCCTTCGCCTGCGCGCCGCGTCCATGCCACTTGCGCCGGAAACACGCACTGCAAATTGAATTGTCGCCGGCCTCTCACCTATACGAAAATAGACAGGCTTACTTGACTCGTATTTTTTCATCGCACGGGAGAACCTTGTGAAGATATCGGTCATCGGAACCGGTTACGTCGGGCTCGTCACCGGAGCCTGCCTGGCTGAAATCGGCCACGAAGTGGTTTGTACGGACAACGACGCGGCGAAGATTCGTGTCCTCGAATCGGGCGGCGTCCCGATTTACGAGCCTGGCCTCGACAAGGTCATCGAAAAGGCGCGCAAAGCGAAGCGGCTCAGCTTTTCAGGCAAGCCGGCCGATTCGGCCGCTGGCGATGCCATTTTCATCTGCGTCGGCACGCCTCCGTTGCCGAATGGCGACGCCGACCTCAGCGCCATTGACCACGTCGCGCGAACCATCGCCGGCGAAGCCCGCTCGCCCAAGCTCGTCATCGAGAAAAGCACCGTTCCGGCGCGCACCGGCGAAGAACTCAAGCGCGCCCTTTCCGTCTACGGCCGCAAAAGCGGCCTCGCCTTCCGCGTCGCGTCGAATCCTGAATTTCTGCGCGAAGGCACCGCGGTCGAGGATTTTCTGCACCCCGACCGCGTCGTCGTCGGCGTCGAAGACGAAACCGCCGAGCGCCAGATGAAGGACATCTACCAGCCCGTGCTCGACCGCAAGTTCAACTGCCCGGTCCACGCGCCCGCCTGTCCCGACGGCGCGAAGCCCAACTGGCTCGTTACCACCATCAATAGCGCGGAACTCATCAAACACGCCTCAAATTCGTTTCTCGCGCTGAAAATCTCCTACGCCAACATGGTCGCCGACCTTGCCGAAAAACTCGGCGCCGACGTCCAGGAAGTCGTTCGCGCCGTTGGCATGGACCCGCGCATCGGCACCGCGTTCCTGAATCCCGGCCTCGGCTTCGGCGGCTTCTGCCTCCCCAAGGATTTGCAGGCCTTCGTGCGGCTCGCCGAACGCTCCGGCGTTGATTTCTCCATGCTGAAGGAAGCGGAGAAAGTCAATCACCGCCGCATTGACCGCTTCGTCGAGAAGATTCGCCGCGCCCTCTGGGTGATCAAGGGCAAACAGATTGGCGTGCTCGGCATCGCGTTCAAGCCCAATACCGACGACGTTCGCTTCGCGCCCGCCATTGACCTGATCCACAACCTGCTGAACGCCGGCGCTCGCGTCCGCGCCTACGATCCTGAAGCGATGGAGAAGGCTCGCGCCATCCTTCCGGAAATCGAATACGCCAAGTCTCCTTACGAAACGGCGGAAGGCGTCGAAGCGCTGCTCATCGCCACCGAATGGCCCGAATTCAAGAAGCTCGACTGGAGCAAGGTTCGCGACTCGATGGCTCGCCCGCTCGTCCTCGACGGCCGCAATTTGCTAAAGCCTGCCGACATGAAATCCCTCGGCTTCGAGTACTACTCCCTCGGCCGCCCGGATTGAGGCAGTTGGGTTCGCCCTAAGGTTTAAATGTAGCGCCGGGGACTTCAGCCCGGCAGCCGTCGGAGTGCGCCTTCTCCGAACCCCGCCTTTGTAGCGGCGGTCCGTCCTATGGGACCGGCCAGCGCCCCCTTAGTTGTGGCCTTTCCGAATTGTGGTCAGGCGCTCTCGATAGCCCTCCTTGGTAGTTGAAAAACGCGAAAAAGTGTACCGAGTAATTTTCGCAGTTTTGTTGATGGCGCTGGAGTTACGCGAAAAATTTCTCGGCAGGTGTGCCGAGTAATTTCTTTCGGGTTTGAAGGCGCCCGGAGCCCTGCCTGCCGGCGGGCAGGTGTTGCGGGTAGCCGCCTTCGCTTCGTGAGGCTTCGGCGCGCCAGGGAGGAAGCATCTTGAGGGCGGGAACGAGTGCCGCTGTCCGGGAGGCGGACCGGCCTGTCGGGTCTGGCGTTATCATTTGGTTGAGTCATCGGTGCGTTATCTCGGTCACAGTTCCACGCTAACATGCGTGTCAAATCGGCGGATCCAAGGTAGAACTTCTAAGTGGCGAGTAAGCAGGGGATTACAGGCGCGAGAATTGCACCACTTTGGTGCAACGGAGGTGACGCATTTTGTCAGGCGACTTAAGGATTCCGAACAAAACCCCGGTTGACTCTGGTGTACATCTGTGCATACTAAGACTGTGAGCTGCGAATGGGACCCGGTAAAGGCTGAGGCGAATGTTGCTAAACACGGAGTTCACTTCGCTGAAGCAGTCACTGCGCTGGAAGACGACTTGGCGTTGACGATTCGCGATCCATATTCCGAAGAGGAAGAGCGGTGGGTCTCGGTCGGAATAGACGCTCTGGGCAGGGTCCTCGTAGTGGTCTATACGTGGCGAGACGAAGCAGTGCGGCTGATTTCAGCGCGATTGGCGACGCCAAATGAAAGAGAACAATATGAGAAAAGCCGTGAAGGGTGAGTACGATTTCAGCAGGGCAAAACGCGGGGCGGTTATCCAGGTCCCGAGAGGCAAGACAAGGATCACGATTCGGCTGGACGACGACCTCCTCGACTGGTTCCGCGAGCAGGTAGACCGGGCCGGCGGCGGCAATTACCAGAGCCTGATTAACGACGCTCTCCGGCAATACATCAGCCTCTCTCGCGAACCGCTGGAGGCGACGCTTCGCCGCGTTATCCGCGAAGAACTAAGCCACGCAGATTGAGCCAGGATTTTCCGTGGGCAGGCGCACGGCACGCCGTGCCGGGGCGCCACCAGGGCAGCGCCAATCTACCGATTGCCGTCCTTACTTCCCTCGCCCGCCCCGACTGGTAAGAGGTCGCCCGTGTTATTGACCAATCCCGAGCGATTCATGACTCGGACAATCGCGGTTCGCCTGTTTCAGCCCCCACAGCACTCGCCAGTGCATTTTGATGGATACACGTGTCGAACAAATTTCCCCGTAAGCCCGTGCCCATCAACAAAACTGCCGAAATATCTGGATACACTTTTCGGGAGCCTGGTGAGACGAAAAAAGCCGGCAAGGAGAAGCGCTATCGATTAGCGAGGACAACAATTCGAGGTCCTATCAAGCGGGCACGGCGCACCGCGCCCCTATAAGGAAAAAAGACGTCAGGCGGTAGTCAAGGCGACAACGAGCGCGAGACGGCCGTTCGCGGCATCACTACAAGGCAAGGACTGCCGCGCTGAAGGGCTTTGCGCCAAGGAGAGATTCTTCGGCCCCACAAGGCAGGGCCTCAGAATGACAAACTGAGCCCGGGGTCCTAGCCGAAACCTGTGGGCCGGTCCCAAACTGCGGGACCGCCGCTACAAGGGCAAAACAGACGGCGGGACCTACCTGCGGTAGGCAGGTGCCAGCGCTACAGAGATCGTGCTGCGCTGAAGGCCGGAGCTACGTATCTGTGGGCCGGTCCCAAACTGCGGGACCGCCGCTACAAAGACAGAACAGACGGCGGGCAGGCGCTACGTTGAGACCGAAATCAAGGCCCCAGCGAGATGCGGGCGCGCGCGCTGCCTAAAGCGCGCTCGAAAGCCCGCCTGCGGCAGGCAGGCGCGACATGCTGTGCCGTTAGGAGGGAAAAGCGATGGTGGCAGCGTGGCCGAAAAGAGATTTCTGCTTGTGTTGCGCTTGGCTGGATGTAGAATCCCGGCATTCCCGGGGACCAATCGGAAATTTCGGATAGAGAGCAACGAAGGAGGCTCTATGAGGAGAGTTCTTCCATGCGGTTTACTGTGTCTGGCCGTGTTTGCGGCGGCGCCGTGGTGTCATGCACAAAAGAACGCCGCCGGTGAAAAAGCAGTGAGGGATGGGGAAATGCAGTGGCTCAAGTCGCAGCAGACGAACAACGCGGATCTGGTCGCACCGCTTCTGGCCGAAGGTTTTATGGACACGTCGTCCGAGGGCAAGGTGAGCGACCGGTCCGAAGCGATTGCGCAAGCAAAGGCCACGAAGTATACCAGCGTGGACTACACGGACCTGAAAGTGATGGTTTTCGGCGATACGGCCATCGCCATTGGCGGGTTCAAGGCCACGGGCACCGATCCGTCGGGGAAGCCGCTGCATGACAATGAGCGCTTCACCGACACATGGACCAAGATGCCCAACGGCAAGTGGGAATGCGTTGCGAGTCATCAATCGGCAGTGAAGATGTAAAGCGCGATTAGACGACTGCAGATCGTGCGAAGAGCGAAGTTTCTAAGGCAAGAGAGATTCTTCGCTTCGCCTGCCTTCGGCAGGCTGACTCAGAATGACAGGGCACAGCGTCCGAGCGGGGCGAGAGCGCACGGCTGAAGGCCGCGGTGCCAGGTTGGAACCTACCGGCCGGTCCCAAACTGCGGGACGCCGCTACAAAGACAAAACGGCTGGCGGGCAGGGCGCGGTTCAGGTCGAAACCACCACAAATGCCGGCGAGACCTGCCTGCCGTGCCTACGGCAGACAAGCGGCGGGCAGGCGCCGGCGCTACACGCCACTTGGGGCAAGCCAGCG
>DATEKA010000264.1:0-6168 GCA_035277685.1 Candidatus Acidiferrales bacterium | reverse complement strand
ATGGCGTTCAATAAGAACAAGGCGCTGGAAAGCGCGCTGAAATATCTGAACCAGGGCAAGATCGCGCAGGCGATCAGCGAATACCAGCAGATTCTGCGTCACGAGCCGAAAGACCAAGCCACATTGATGACGGTGGGCGATCTGTACGCGCGCGCATCGGACATGCCGCACGCCGTCGAATACTTCGAGCGGCTGGCGCAGGTTTACCTGAGCGACGGCTTCAACAGCAAAGCGATCGCCATATATAAGAAAATTGCCAAGCTGGCGCCAAACGAGCTGACGCCGCTCGAGCGCCTGGCCGACCTCTACGTGCAGCAGGGCGTGCTGAGCGAGGCGCGTCCGCTGTTCCTGCAAATCGCGGAAGTACACCTGAAGGCGAACCGTTCGCAGAAAGCGGTGGAAGTGCTGCAGCGGCTGCTGGACGTGGAGCCGGACAATCCACGCGTGCAGATGCGGCTGGCCGAACTCTACAACGTGATGGGCCAGAAGAAAGAGGCCGCGCACACCTACCTTTCCTACGCGCAGCGGCTGCTCGACCGCAACGAAAACGACGAGGCGCTGAAGCTGGTGGATCGCGCGCTCGAACTGGACGCCGCGAACGCGTCGGCGCTGCTGCTGAAGGGCAGGACGCTGGCGTCTGGTAAAAAGACCGAAGAAGCGGTGAAGGTGCTCTCGGCGCATCCCGAAGCGGACGCCGGCGGCGAGCTGACCGATTTCATTTTCGGTTTGCAGCTCGAGTCGGGGCACGCGGCGGATTGCATCGAGCGGGCGCGGAAAGAGCTGGCGCGCGGAAACGCTCATTTCGGCCCCATGCTGCGCGTGACCGATTCGCTGATCGGCCTGGGGAAAACGGGAGAGGCGTTGCCGCTGCTGCGCGAGCTGCGCGAGCCGATGGTCGAAGCGGGCGAACAGGACAAGTTCCTGAAGTCGCTGACGAGTTTGACGGAGCGCGCTCCGCAGTCGATCGAAGCGCTCGAGATGCTCGCCGACTTCTGCCGCCACACGAGCGATCCCTTCCGGCTGAATACCGCGCTGGGCCAGCTTGCGGACGCGTACGCCGAGCAGGGGAATTTTGCGCGGGCCGTAGAGTTGACGGAAGAATTGGCGGACCGCAACAAAGGCGACGAGCGGATTCTGGATAAGTTGACACACTTGCGGGCGCGAGCCGGAGGCGCTCCCGCCCCGGCCACCCCGCCCGAGCCGGCGCCCGCTATCGAGCCGCCGGCGGCCGCCCCGGTTGCGATCGAAGAGTTGGCGCCGGAGATGCCGGTCCCCGCGCCGGAGCGTCATTTCGGAGAGACCAGCGATGCGCCGGAAACTCCTGCCGCGGCCGCCTCCGAGCCGGAACTGGACGAGGAAACCCAGCGTTACGTGGGGCAGGCGTTGACGGACGCCGACCTTTTTTCGAGCTATGGGCTGACGCAGAAGGCTACGCATCTGCTCGAAAGCGTTCTGGAGCGCGCCCCGCGGCACACGCCGTCTCTCGAGCGGCTGCTGGATTTGTATCTGGGCGCGGGCAACGAACGCCGCACGGCTGAGGTCGCCTCCCTGCTCGAACAGATTTATCGCCTGCGGGGCGACGCGACGAACGCAGACCACTTCGCGGAGATGCGCAAGCGGTTCCACAAAGCTGCGGAAGCCGGCGAACCGCAATTGCCGGCTCCGCCCGCGACGGGTGCTCCTCCGGAAATTCAGGCTTCTGTTCCAGCGGCTCCGCCAGAGCCGGGAGCGCCCGCCGAATTCGAAATTCCACTGGCGCCGGTCGAGAAGGAACCGGGGCCGGCTCCTGCTGCTCGTGAGGCCTCCGTGAAGGCGCCAGGCTTCGAGGTTCCGCTTGAACCGCCGCCGGCAGCGCCGGTGGAAAGCGCGGGCATTGTGCAGCCGCAGTCTGCGATCGAAGAACTCGATCTGTCCGACGAGTGGGAAGCGCTGTCGAGAGAAGTTCAGGAACCTGAGCAGGCGCCTTCCGAGCCAGTTGCCGCCGCCGATGCCCCTGCTGCCGCGCATGCCGGGGAGACATCCGGGGAGCTCGACGAAGTTAAACAAGCCGATTCCGAAGAGGCAACGCCGGGCGAAACGATCGAGCTGACTGATCAATCATCGGAGCCGGCATCGGAACCTGAGCCCACACCGGCGGAAGCGGAGCCCATGTCGGCCGAGCCGCTCACGGCCGGGGCGAGCAACGGCGATGCGCCCGAACCTCTCGTTGCCAGGCCGTTTGCGGCGGCGCCACCCGCGGCGCCGAAAGCCCCTGCGCTCACCACCGACGATTTCATCAAAGAGCTGGTCGCGGAGATCGAGGAGTCCGTTCCGGCAGCGCCGCTCGAACCGCAGCCTCCCGAAATGGCCGAGCCTGCGCGGGCGCAGGCAAGCGGACCCCCCGCGGCAGAGGTCATGCCGCCTGCGCCAGCGGAACCGGTAAAAGCGCCGGTGATGGCTGTGCAAGTTCCGCCCGCCGTGACCCGAGCCTTCAATCCGCCGCCCCCTGCGCACGGGCAGGCTCAACATCCCGTTCAGGAGCCCGCGCCGCAAGTGAACGCGCAGGTGCTGAACGAGCTGGCCGACGTCTTTCAGGAATTTCGCGACGAGCTGGGCGAAATCGAGAACGAAGAAGAGGATCTCGAGACGCACTACAACCTCGGAATTGCCTACCGCGAGATGGGATTGCTCGACGAGGCTATCGGCGAGTTTCAGCGCGTGGCGAAGGCCATCCAGAAGGGCAAGCCGTTCCCGTACGCGATGAATTGCGCGACGCTGATGGCGCTGTCGTTTTTGGATAAGGGCGAGCCGAAGATCGCGGCCTTCTGGTATCAGAAGGCGCTCGAAACGCCGGGTATAGATCAGGAGACGGAACTCGCCTTGCGCTACGATCTGGGCGTCGCGCTCGAAACGGCGGGGGAATCGAAATCCGCGCTCGACAGCTTCCAGCGCGTCTACGCCATGAATATCGATTACCGCGATGTAGGCGACCGCATCGCCGCCCTCCAAAAGCACGCCCACGTCTGAAGGAACGGTTCAGAGTCAAGAGTTCGGAGTTGAGAGAAAGCGCAGCCTGAAATTTCCCCGCGGCAACAACTTCGCAGGCGGGTTGCGGCCTGACGTGGAATCCCACATAATTCTAAATCTGACGATGAACCGCATTCTACGCGTCATTCTTCTCTTGATTTGGATCGAATTGGGATTCGCCCTGATTCTCCTGCCGTGGTCGGAAATCTGGGAGATGAACTTTTTTCTGTTTCAGTATCCCGTGCTGGGATTCCTGATCAAGAACGCGTTTTTTCGCGGCGCCATTTCGGGATTGGGCGTGATGAACGTGCTGCTGGCGCTCGAATCGTTTCGGCGGCCGGCGGCAACGGCCGTCAGTCGAACGTAAGTGCGGCGCACTACAGGCGGCGATCACTCCCGGCCGAACGGCAAGCTCCCGCTCGTCTAAAATGAGACCTGTCGTTTGTTACGTAACCGATCGCAAGGCGCTCGCCCGCGCACCGGGCGCCGATCCGGCGGAAGTCCTGCTGGAAAAGGTCCGGGCCGCTGTCCACGCAGGTGTGGACTGGGTGCAGATCCGAGAGAAGGATTTGTTGGGAGGAAAGCTGCTGCCGTTGACGTTGGAGGCGATAGCTTCCGTTCGAGATATGGCGCCGACGCCGGGCAGCCACCGAACGCTAATTTATATCAACGACCGGCTGGACGTGGCGATTGCGGCGGGCGCGGCGGGAGTTCATTTGGGAAGCGAGTCGATGCCCATTGCGGATGTTGTGCGGTGGCGCCGGGCCGGGAATGCGCCGGTGGAGTTTCAGATTGGAGCGTCATGCCACAGCGTGGAAAGCGCGCGCGACGCGGCGCGAGATGGCGCGAACTATGTTTTCTTCGGGCCGGTCTTCGATACGCCGTCAAAGCGAGGCTTTGGGCCGCCGCAGGGGCTCGAGCGGCTGCGCGAAGTGTGCCAGGCAGTGGAGATTCCTGTAATTGCGATCGGTGGAGTGAACGAAGCGAACGCGGATGAGTGCATTCGCGCCGGAGCGTCAGGAATCGCCGCAATCCGTTTTTTTCAGGAAGCGGCAACCGCGGAGAAGATCGGCGGATTCGTTTCCAGGCTGCGCGCCGCGGGCAATACACAAAGCGTCAGGCACTGAGCCAGCGGCCGACGGGCTGCCACGATTCGACGTGATCGCAGATCACTTTGATCACGGCCGTCACCGGGATCGCCAGAATCAGACCCATCGCGCCCCAGAGAAATCCCCAGAACAGCAGCGAGACAGTGAGCGCGAGCGCGTTCAGCCGGATGCGCCAACCCACCAGCGCAGGAACCAGCAGGTTCGCGGCGACGAGATGAAGCACCAGCAGCACGACGAATATGCCGATAAACGGCGGCGCCGTGTGGAATTGTCTGAGTCCGACGAGGAGCGGCGGGATCCAGGCCATGACCACGCCGATGTAGGGAACGAGGTTGAGTAATCCGGAGACGAGCGCGATCAGGAACGCGAAATCCAGACCTATCCACCAGAAAAACAGCCAGCTTGCGAGTACGAGAATCAGGCCGACGAGCGCGGTACCAATCACGTAGCTGCGCAGGACGTGGGTCACGTCGGCGAGAGTCTGCTTCACCTGCGTCCGCTGCGTCGCTGGAAACAACTGCATTGTGGCGTGCCAGACCTGGCGTTTGGCGGCGAGCATGAAGAAAATAAGGAAAGGGATGAACGCGGCGGCGACAATAAACGAATAGAGAGAGCCCAGGCGGGAAACAATGGCGTCGCGCAGCGTGTGCGATTCGGCTACGCGGATGACGCTTGGTCCCGGCCGCGAGGGCTGTGGCTCCAGCTCGGAAACGCGCGCCTCGAAAATGTCGAGCTTCTTCTGGACCGCCGCCGCTACGGACTGGAGCGGGGCGCGGAATTGCGGCCAGTCCTGTCCGAACTGGTCGATCCGGTCGACAAGCGCCCAGGCGAGCACGGTCAGCAGCGCAAGGGTCACAATCAGAACGAACAGGGACCCGAGTGCGCGAGGAACCCGAAAATACTCGAGCCAGGTCACCACGGGATCGAGAAAGTAGGCCATGAGGACGGCGACCAAAAGCGTCACCAGGACGGACGACGCCCAATAACAAAAAGCGATTACGATTCCGGCGGCAATGATGCGCGCGCTGACGGAACTGCCGGAGGCAGGGGCCGCAACTCTCGTCTCTTCCAGAGGCATTGCCCGTTACGATAGCATAGAGATGTAGACGGCGCATGCAGTGTGCCCGCGCTTACACTGTTCTTCCGGCGCTCGAGCGAGGCCGCAGGCGGTTGCGCGTTCTGGAGCCCCAGCCAGACGCTAGCGTGTTCCACGCCGTTGCGCGAACGAAAAATCCCTTCAGTTCAAGTTAGGACGGAAATGGCAAAACAGCTTTTCGGCACCGACGGGATTCGAGGCATCCCCGGCGAATACCCGCTTGACGACGCGACCCTGACGCGCGCGGGAATCGCGCTGGGAGACTACCTGCGCAAAGCTGGGACACGCGCGCGCGTGCTGATCGGCCGTGACACGAGAGAATCGGGGCCGCACATTGCCGAGCGAATCGCGCGCGGTCTCGAAACCGCAGGCGCCGAACCCGTTTCGGCAGGGGTGTTGACCACGCCGGGCGTCGCGTGGCTGGTGCATCGCGAAGGATTCGCGGCGGGCGTCGTGATATCCGCCTCGCACAATCCCTATCACGATAACGGCGTGAAGCTGATTTCGTCTTCAGGGATGAAATTCCCGGATGCGGTCGAAGCGGGGCTCGAGAAATTCATTTTGTCGGCGGATCGGTCCATTCCGGTGGCGACCCGGATGCGGGCCGACGGCAATGAAAACCTTCACGACGATTACCTGGCGGGCTTGCGGTCGGCCCTGCTCCCGGGAGCAAACCTTTCGGGAATGAAAGTTGTGCTCGACTGCGCGAACGGCGCTTCGAGCAAACTGGCCCCGCGGCTGTTCCGGTCGCTGGGAGCGGAAGTGGTCGCGATGAACGACCGGCCGGATGGCCGCAACATCAACGCGAATTGCGGATCCTTGCACCCGGAAGCCATGCAAACGCGGGTGGTCGAAGAGAAGGCGGCGCTGGGCGTGGCGTTCGATGGAGACGCCGACCGCTCGGTTTTCGCGAGCGCGTCGGGAAGATTGGTGGATGGAGACGGCGTCCTGCTTGCG
>DATEKA010000263.1:0-5196 GCA_035277685.1 Candidatus Acidiferrales bacterium | reverse complement strand
CGTGTCGCCCGTCAGCACAGCATGCGGCTGCGTTTCGCTTACGTTGAGGTCATAAACCACGATGGAGATGGATTCCGGCGTGTGTCCGGGAGTCTCGAGCGCCTTCAGCCGCACGCGTCCGAATTCCACGCTGTCGCCGTCGTGCATCGGCGTAAACGCGTACGACGCCTTCGCCGCAGCGCCCAGATAAATCTTCGCGCCAACGCGGTCGCGCAGCTCCAGGTGCCCCGCTACAAAATCCGCATGGAGATGCGTCAGAAACACATGTTTGATCTGGAGTCCGTGCCCGGCGGCAAACGTGATGTACTGATCCGTGTCGCGCTGCGGGTCAACCACCGCTGCGGTGCCTGACGCCTCGTCTCCAATGATGTAGGAGGCGTGAGCCAGGCACCCCAGATAAAACTGCTTGAAGATCACCGCACGCCCTCCGGACTTGCGCGCGCTACCTCGGCTGAGGAACGATCCGGATGTACGGCTTCGGTTCCTTCCACGTGCCGTATTTCTTCTTGGCGTCCTCGTTCGAGACGTTGCCGCTGATGATCACGTCTTCCCCGGGCTTCCAGTTCACCGGCGTGGACACCTGATGCTTCGCCGTCAGTTGGATCGAATCCAGCACGCGCAGCACTTCGTCGAAGTTGCGCCCCGTGCTCATCGGGTAGCTCAGCATCAGCTTGATTTTCTTGTCTGGACCCACCACGAACACGGTTCGCACCGTGGCGTTCGTCGCCGCTGTGCGGCCTTCGCACGTATCGCCGGCCTCGGCCGGAAGCATGTCGTAGAGCTTTGCCACTTTTAGCTGCGTGTCGCCGATCATGGGGTACGTCACCTTGTGGCCCTGCGTCTCTTCGATGTCCCCCGCCCACTTGCTGTGGCTCGACACGGGGTCCACGCTCAGTCCGATGATTTTGCAATTCCGCTTTGCAAATTCGGGCTGCAATCCCGCCATGTAGCCCAGCTCCGTCGTGCATACCGGCGTGAAATCCTTCGGGTGCGAGAACAGAATCGCCCAGCCGTTGCCGATCCACTCATGGAAATTGATCGTGCCCTGCGAGGTCTCGGCTGTGAAATTCGGTGCTTCATCGTTTATCCGCAGCATGATGTTCCTTTCTCCTGGTGCGCGCTCTCTCGCGCCGCACAATGAAACCATCCCCTCGCCTTTCCGCCCCGGGAATTGCTGAAAGGAAGAGTTTCCGTTTTAGAATTCTCAGTGTCCGGATTTTACGCCACTGCCGCGCTGGTTACAACTGGCCGCCGATTCTGACGCTTGCGATCGCTGCATTCACTTCTATGCGCCCGGTTGTGAAAATGTTCGCGTCGCCGAGGCATGTGCGAATTGCGACAGCCGCTCGCACACCCGCTGCGTCGCTTCGCCCAATTTCTCATCGCTCGCTGATGCCGGCGCGTACACAACCATCAGCGCCGACTGCGTCGCTTCCGTGATCATTGTCCGCGTCGAATCGCTGATCGGACTCCCGAACGGCCCTTCCGCATCCGCCAGCGCGGGCCTGCCTTCCAGGTGCCACATCTCTTTTCCGACCCGCTCGTACGATTCCCCGGCCGTCCCGTGCCGGAACGCGATTGGCGGATGCAGCTTCGCGCGATCGTAGCAGCCATACGGCCATCCCGTGTCAATCGAGCCGAGATTCGCGATATCCACGACGTTCGAAATGAAATACAGCCCCTTGCCCTGCACTACCCGTCGCAGCAGCGCCTCCGACGACGGCCTGTACTTCGACGGATCCATCCCCCACTCGCGAAACATCCCGCGCACCGCGCGAACCGCCTCCGCTTCCGCCAGGCTCTCGACCGTAAACTCGACGCGCTTGCGCCGCCCCGTTTCTTCGATCAGGCGCGCCAAATCGCCGCTTCCCGGCTCGACACGCACCCCATCCGCCTCAACAATCCCCAGCTTCACCCCCGGCAATTGAATTTCGATTTCCATCGGAAGTCCGAATACACGATGAACAACGTTGTCATCCTGAGGGCGCGCATGCGCCCGAAGGATCTCTCTTCGATTTCCCTCCGCACCGGTAGCCAAGGCACGCTGTTCGTGCCGTGGGTTCGTGGCCGGCCTGGCCCGCGTGGCGCGTCCGCCCCCAAACAAAAAACGCGGCGAACCGAAGCTCGCCGCGTCAACTTTTCTTGCGAACTTCCCGTTCGCAACAAATTATTTTGCCGCCTCCTTCTTCTTGTAATACTCCGCGTTGACCGGCGTAAAGCTCGCCCATTTTTCCGGCAAATCCTCCAGCGCGAAAATCGCCGTCACCGGACACACCGGAACGCACGCGCCGCAGTCGATACATTCGTCCGGGCTGATGTAAAGCATCTTCTCCGACTCGAAATCCGGCTCGTCCTTTCGCGGATGAATGCAGTCAACCGGACACACGTCTACGCACGCGGTATCCTTTGTTCCAATGCAGGGTTCGGCGATTACATAGGCCATTTCCAATTCTCCTCAGAACATTGCCGCGCCCGGGCTTTCGCAGCCCGCCTTGGCGCCCGAAACACTTCCGCGCTTCAAAAACGTCTATATAACATTGAATCTTAGCACGCACAAGCAACCCGCGTCACGCAGAGCCGCGCCTCCGCGCGGTCTCTGCGTTTCCCTTGCACTTTCTTGTAGGGCCTCGCGCCACTTGGATGTTTCGTCTCCGAAACTATAGAATGCAGATAGGATACCGATGATGCGAATGCGCCAATTCATCCTGATCGAAACTGCCGCCGCGCTTCTCACTCTGATTTCCGCGTTACCCATCGCCGCCCGCCGCTCCCAAACGCCTTCTCGCGCGCCCGCCGCGCACAAAACCGCGAAAACCGCCGCTATGCCGCTGATTGACGTCGCGGGTTATCGGCGCGCGCTCGCCAAATACCGAGGCGAGCCCGTCATGGTCAACTTCTGGGCCACCTGGTGCGAGCCTTGCCGCTACGAATTTCCCATGATCGTCCAGCTTACGCGCGAATACGCGCCCAAAGGCCTCGCCGTTTTCGGTGTCAACCTCGATAGTGACGCCGACATGCACGTCGCGCGCAACTTCCTCGCGAAGAATCAGCCGCCGTTTCCCAGCTTCCGTCAAAAGCCCGGCATAGATGTTGACGCCTTCTATCACGGCGTGAATCCCGCTTGGACGGGCACTATGCCGCAAACCATTTTCTACGACCGCGACGGCCGCATCGCCGGCTACTTTTTCGGCAGCCGGCCGCGCGAAATGTTCGAGCAGGCCATTCGCCAGATTCTTGCGAGCCCGGCCGCGTCCGGCACGCGCTGATCGTTTTCTGGAATCTCAGTCTTAATCTCATTCGGAGGGTGCACCATCATGTTTCATACTCACGGCCACAAATTCACGTGGTTCGGCCACGCCTGTTTTCGCGTCACAACCTCGAACGGAAAAGTGATCTTCATTGATCCCTGGATCAGCTCCAACCCGGCCTGCCCCGATTCGCTCAAAAAAGTGGACAAAGCCGACATCCTGCTCATCACGCACGCCCACTTCGACCACATCGCCGACGCCGTGGACCTCGCTAAGAAGCACAAGCCGCAAGTGGTGGGCATCTACGAGACCTGCGCCTGGCTCGAATCCAAAGGCGTGCAGCACGCCAGCGGCATGAACATCGGCGGCACGCAAAAGATCGGCGATCTCGAAATCACCATGGTGCGCGCGGACCATTCCTGCGGCATTCAGGACGGCGACAAAATCATCTACGGCGGCGATGCTGCCGGTTATGTCGTTCGCCTCCCCGGCGGCCCAACCATTTATCACGCCGGCGACACAGCCGTTTTCGGCGACATGAAACTCATCGCCGAACTCTACTCGCCCGAAGTCGCCATGCTCCCTATCGGCGACTACTACACCATGGGACCCCGCGAGGCCGCTCTCGCCATTCGCCTGCTCGGCGTGCGCCACGTCATTCCCATGCACTTCGGAACGTTTCCCGCGCTCACCGGCACGCCCGAAAAACTCCGCGAATTCACGAAAGATATTTCCGGACTCGAAATTCACGTCATGAAGCCGGGCGAGACGCTCGGCGAAAGCGCTGTCGCGCGAGGGTAACCATGCCGAAAATTCTCTCCGAGCCGGTAACAAAGTATCTCAACGGCCTGCTGCCGAAGCGCGACGCCGTCCTCGCCGAAATGGAGCGCTACGCGGCGCGCAACCACGTCCCCATCATAGGCCCCGCCTGCGGCCGCTTGCTCTCGTTGCTAGCGCAGATTTCCGGAGCGAAACGCATCTATGAGATGGGCTCGGCGATCGGCTATTCCGCCATCTGGTTCGCGCATGGCGCGGGCGAAGGCGCGGAAATTTTTTGCACCGACGGCGATCCTGAAAACGCGCGCCGCGCCCAGGAGCATTTCCAGCGCGCAGGCGTCAGCGACCGCATCCGCTTTCTCGTCGGCGACGCGCTCGCGCTGCTCGATACGGTTGACGGCGAATTCGACGTCATTCTTATTGATGTTGACAAGACGCAGTATCCGGCGGCGCAGAAGAAAGCCGTTCCACGCCTACGTCACGGCGGCTTGCTTGTCACCGACAACGTACTGTGGTCGGGCAAAGTGACGTCACGCGCAAAGGACGCCAACACCCGCGCCATTCAGGAATTCAATCGCGCCATGTACGCGTCGAAGGAACTGTTTCCGGTGATCGTCCCTTTGCGTGACGGCGTCGCCGTCTGCCGGAAACTCTGACGCAAGCCGCTGTCAGGCTCACGCGTGCCCCTTCGCGAGGGAGGCGTGATTCCCAGAGAGATTCTTCGGGGCAGAACCGCCCCTCAGAATGACACAATAAAAGGGGATGTCATTCTGAGGTCCCGCTGTTGGACCGAAGAATCTCTCTTCGCCGTTCAACCCTGAGACCCCGGCCCCGCTCTCGGCTCTAAACTCCTGACTCACTCTTTCGGGGTGACGCTCACGGACTGCGCCAGCTTGAAATCGAGGCGCGTCTCCGCGGGAACCACGATATCGCGCTTGCCGGTGAAGGCTGCGCCTGCCGTTCCCGCACCGCCTCCCGCCAGAGCGCCAATCGCCGCGCCTTTTCCGCCACCCGCAATCGCGCCAATGATGGCGCCAAACGCCGCGCCGCCACCGCCGCCAATCGCAGTGCGCTTGCCGCGTCCCTTTGTGCTCTCGGCCACCGAAGACGTGTGCAGGCGGTAGCGCCGGCCGTCAATCGTGATGGACTCGAGCGCAAGGCCAAGCTCGGA
>DATEKA010000262.1:0-3123 GCA_035277685.1 Candidatus Acidiferrales bacterium | reverse complement strand
AGGTGCATTCATACAGTGGGGATAAGAATGTCTTTTCAGCAGACCATTCAGCGGCCAGCCGGGGTTGAGGGGGTCGGGCTACATACCGCTGTCCGCTGCCGGGTTCGCTTCGTTCCGGCTCCGGCCGGCACCGGCGTCGTTTTTCGGCGGGTAGATCTGGACAACTTTGAAATTGAGGCGCACGTGCGCAATGTCGCCCGGGTGAGTTACGCGACGAGCCTGATGAAACAGGGCGTGCTGCTCTCGACAACGGAGCACGTTCTGGCGGCGCTCTATTCCTGCGGGATTGACAATGTGTACGTCGAACTCGACGCGCTCGAACTCCCTATTTTGGACGGCTCCGCAAAGCCGTTCATCGATCTGCTCGCGCGTACCGGTACCCGGCGGCAGCGGCGTCCCCGGAAATATCTTCGCGTGGTGAAACCTCTGGAATTCATTGACGGCCCTCGCCGGATGGGGATTTACCCCTGCGATCAGTTCCGTGTAAATTGCTTCGTCGATTACCAGCATCCCGAAGTGGGTCCCCAGGAAATCGAACTCAACGTTAACCGCGAGACCTTCAGCCGAGAGCTTGCCCCTGCGCGAACCTTCGGTTTTATGAAGGATTTTCCGGGATTGCGCGCGATGGGATTGATCCGCGGCGGGTCGGTGGACAACGCGATCGTCCTCGACGACAAATCAATTTTGAACGGCCCGTTGCGTTTCCGGGATGAGTTTGGCCGTCATAAGGCGTTGGATTTAATCGGGGACCTGGCGCTCATCGGGCATCCGTTGCAGGCTTATGTGGTGGCGCACAAGGCTGGCCACGCCCTGCACACGCAGCTGGTGACACGACTTCTCTCGGATACGTCCCTTTGGACCGAAACGGCGGAAGAGCCTGGCGCTTCGACGGTCTCAGCCGGGGCTCCGCAGCCTGCAACGGCCTTCTCGTAATCGCTAAGCCGGCCTCCGATCGCCGGCGTTCGGGCCACAAATGCTGGCGATTCGTAGGCGAATATAAAGCGAATGAGAATGGCTCTCCGATGTACAAGATGCTCGGTCTTGTAACGTTTTGATACAGCGCGCCCCATTCGCCCGACCCACTTATTCGGGCCAGTGCCCGCCGCGGACCTGACCATCCGAAAATTTGCCTACTCGCATTGCCAAACCCTTCCACGCCAGCGACAATGAAACCGATATGAAACCCGCAAAAGATACAGATGTGATCATTCTGGCGGCGGGCAAAGGGACGCGGATGCGTTCCGAGCTGGCCAAGGTTCTGCATCGGGCGGGGGGGCGGACGCTGCTGGAGCACGTGATTCGCGCCTGCCAGCCGCTCAAGCCTGCGCAACTGATTACGGTCGTCGGGCACCAGGCGAAAGAAGTGGGCGAGCTGGCAGAGTCGCTGGGAGCGCAAGCCGTCGTGCAGCAGCCGCAGCGCGGGACCGGTCATGCGGTCCAGGTCGCGCGGCGCGCCATTCGGCGGAACGCGAAGCTTGCGCTCGTGCTTCCGGGCGACGCACCGCTTCTGCAAACTGAGACACTTGCGGCTCTCCTGGAGACGCATCGCCGGGGCGAAGCGGCAGCGACTCTACTCAGCGCCGACCTCGACAATCCAATCGATTACGGGCGCGTGATTCGCGATACGGAAGGGCGGGTGCAGGCTGTGGTGGAAGAAAAGGCGGCCACGGCCGAGCAGCAAGCGATCCGCGAAGTAAACTCCAGCATTTATTGTTTTACGCTCGAGAAGCTCTGGCCCGCGCTGAATGCGCTGCAGCCGGGAAATTATCATCACGAGTTGTATCTGACCGATGCCATCGGCATTCTGCGACAGCGCAATGAACGCGTGCTGGCACAAGTGACGCCGGATGCGAACGAAATCCTGGGCTGCAACACGCGCGCGCACCTGGCGGAAGTGGACCGCGTCTTCCGCGGGCGCAAGACGGCGGAGTTGATGATTTCCGGCGTGACGATTTATCTGCCGGAGACGGTGGTGGCTGACCCGGAAGTCGAGGTTGGCGCGGACACGGTGGTCGAGCCGGGTGTGCAGCTTCTGGGGAAAACTCGGATCGGCGCGCGCTGCAAGATCGGGACGGGAAGCGTGTTGAACGATGCGCGCGTGGACGATGACGTCACGATCGGTGCGCATTCGATCCTTGAACAGTGCCGGGTGGGCACGTCGGCGCAAGTGGGGCCGTTTGCTCGGCTGCGGCCCAGCGCGGATGTCCGTGCGGGCGCGCACATCGGAAATTTCGTCGAAGTGAAGAACAGCGTGATTCACGAAGGCGCGAAGGCCATGCACCTGACGTATCTCGGCGATGCCTCGGTGGGGCGCGAAGCGAACATCGGCGCCGGGACGATCACCTGCAACTACGACGGAGTCAACAAAAACAAGACGACGATCGGGCGTCGAGTTTTTATCGGGAGCGACACGGCGCTTGTGGCGCCAGTGCGAGTGGGGGACGGCGCGTATGTCGCGGCGGGGTCGGTCGTGACAGACAATGTTCCCGCAGATGCGCTGGCCGTGGCGCGTGGGCGGCAAGTGAACAAACGGGGCTGGGCTGCCAAGCGAAGGCGCGAAATGAAGCGCGCGGCGAGCGGCAGGCAGAGGACGGCGAAATCCAAGTCCCGCCGAAGGGCCGGAAAATCGAGAAGCCGGAGAGCAAGCGAACGCCGCGGCGCAAAGCGAAGCGTTCGCGTTACTCGGCGCCCGCTGCGGCGTGCCGCGAAAGCGAGACCATCACAATCAAAACGCCGGCGCAAGTAAGTTCCCTGCCAATAGAGGAGCTCCGCAGGATGGGCCGCACTACACGTCGGACGCTTCTTGCCGGTCTCGTGGGTATCGGAGCGGCGTTGATTCCCCTGCGTTTCTCATGTGCGGCGGAAGAGGTGCCTCGCTTGCTCGACCACATTCTTCTGGGTTGCAGCGATCTGCAACACGGCGTCAGCTTTGTCGAACAACACCTTGGCGTGCGCGCGGCTTTTGGAGGTGTGCATCCGGGACGCGGGACGCAGAATGCGCTGCTTTCACTGGGCACTCGCCATTATTTGGAGATTATTGCACCCGATCCGCGGCAGGCGGGAGCAACGTTGCCACAATGGCTTGAGCTGCAGCGGCGGCGTTTGCTTGGACTCAGGGAGCCG
>DATEKA010000261.1:0-6049 GCA_035277685.1 Candidatus Acidiferrales bacterium | reverse complement strand
CAGCTTCTGGAGCGTTCGGAGAGCGACTAGATCGCTGAAGCTATAGAAGCGTTCGCCCCACCGGGCGCGGGGCTGAACCAGCCGCAGCCGCTCCCAATAACGAAGGCGGCTCGGTTCCACTCCTAGAATGCGCCCGACTTCCCGTCGCGTAAATCGTTGCGCCAACCGGCTGCCCCTGCGTGACCCTGCTACTTCACTCGATTATCCACCGCGCGTCAATAGAACGCCGCTGTGGATTCCGTGTGAATTCCACAGCCCGCTGTGCAAATTGATGTGCAAAGTGAAAGCGAATATGCCTCGAAAGCGAAGTTGGCCTCCCGTGGCCCCGGTGATACACTCCGCGCATTGTCGCGGGCCTGGAGTTTCCGGCGTCCGTGTTCAGGAGGAACGACATGGCAAAGCAAACCAAGCTCACGAAGGCTGCCGTAACGATCGGCGCGGCAATGGGGAAGGCCGATCGCACTGCTCACAAGGTCGCAAAGGCCGGCGTGGTTGCGAAAAAGGAGCTCGCCGAAATTTCCAAGCAGGTTGATGCTCTGAGAAAGCAATTGCACAAGACTACGAAACGCCTGAGGCGCGCCCTCAGTTAGACTCTCCGTTCCATCAAAGGCGAGAGCCGCGGGATCACGTATTTCGGGCCGCTTGATCTTTCGGTGTGCCGCGATTCCGCCGAGCCAAGCCAGTTAGATGCCGGCATACCAGGCGTACCCTGTTTCCGGCTCAGAGGACCCCAGCCCCTTCCCGAACTTCTTCAGATCGTCAGTGACCGTGATGTGCGTGATGAATTTCACGCTCTTATAGCCAAGCTGCCGCGGAACGCGAATGCGCAGCGGCCCGCCGTGTCCGACGGGAAGCTCGGTCCCGTTTATTCCGTAGGTGAGAAACGTCTGGGGATGCATTGCTTCGTCGATATCCACGCTGTCCCACCATTCAGGCTGGATCGACAAATAGACGACGTGCGTCGCTCGGCGCTGCACACCCACGATGTTCAGAACGTGAGACAGTCGCACGCCCGTCCACTCTGCCACGTACGACCAGCCCTCTTCGCACGCTACTTCGGTGATCTGGCTGTTGCGCGGGTAGCTTCGGAGCTGATCCAGAGAAAATGAGCCGGGCCGGTCGACCAGTCCGTCGATTGTCAACCGCCAGTCCGCGAAGCCTCCGGCGTGAAGGCGCTTGAACGCGTCGTTCAGCGGCGGCACGATTTCGTTGGGAAAAGGAGGGTTCGAAATCTTGCTGCGAGGCCATTCGACGGCCGGCGAACGCCGTGCAACCAGCCGCTGAAATGCGTAATTCAGCGTCTCGCCGGGACCGTAGATTCCGCCGTGATCGGGCGGAATCAGTGCATATTTCTCCGCAAGACGCGCGGCCACGCCCAGCCCTGCGGCGCCGGCTGTGGCCGCAAGTCCGCCTAGGATTAATTTACGGCGCGAGATGCTGCTCATATGCGCTCCGTTTTTGCCTTGTTGGCTCGGCCGGTGATCATTGCTCGCGTGCGATTCCAGAATCCAGCTAGAAAGATCATCACGATGTGAACGAACAGAAAAAGTACCAGAGCGATGGAAACCACGAAGTGAACCGTGCGCGCTGTTTGTCGCCCTCCCAGCCAGACGACAGTTCCGGGAAACGCCGCCGTAAACGTGGGCGACATCGCCAGTCCCGTCCAGATCACCGCCGGGAACAGCACAAAAATCACGGACAGGTACGCGAATCGCTGCAGCGTGTTGTACGACCACACTTCGCTCTCCGCGGGGCGCTCGAAACGCAAATGGCTGCCGATTGAGCTCAAGATTCGGCGCCCGGAAAGCTCGCCTTTTGCCGGGAGCAGGTCTTTCCGAAAATGCCCGCTGAAAAAACCGAATATGCCGTAGAGCAAGCCCGTCAGCACGAGAATCCATGCAGCTTCGAAATGGAGCGCGCGGCTCCATCCGTTCTGGTCCGGCAGCACATAGCCGTAGCCTGTCGGCACCAGGTCCCTTGATGATGGAATCGGAATCCGAAACAGCGGTTTGGTCAAAACGTTGCCCGTTTCGCCCCAATAGAACCGGGGATGTGAAATCAAGATCTCGGTCCCCGTCAGTAGCAAGGCAAAAAAACAGAGAGTGATGATCCAATGAGTGACGCGGACGAGCGCAGCGTGCCGGGAAGCGACCTCCGTTGCCGCAGCGGTTGACGCCGGAGTTGGGTCGCCCGCCCGCAGCGGTAGTTGTGCGGACCCCAAAGTCGCCATTCTCGACCTCCTGTTGGCCCTCTGCCTTGATTCTCCGGGGATGGCCGCATAGTACCACGCTACCCAGGCTGAAAGGCTGTCTCGCTTCAGGCATGGCAGGTAAAAATTCCGCGGAGCGCTGGCCCAACGATCCACGGACCGTGGCCAGACGCGTCCCGTAATTACCGATAGGATGCCGTCGCAAATGCTGTCCGGACGGTCCGGCGTCTGCTTGCTAGAATTTCTAAGGGATTCCCGCCGCGATGTTTCTCGACTCCGTAGAGCGGTTGCACCTCGAGCGCCAGATCACTCTGGGGCGAGTCATTCTTGTTTCGCTTTCGCTGGTTGTTCTCCTTGAAACGTCGCTTCCAACTGTGCGAAAGGCCTCCGCCATTTTCCTGCTTGCTTATCTGGCCGTCGCGCTCGCCGACGCCATCTGGGACCGCTTTTCTTCGGAGCGCCGCTGGCGAATTCCGCTCATCGCCGACTTTGCCGCCCTGGCAGCGTTCTTGTACCTGACGCCTTCCGTCTCAGCGTTTTGGTTTTTGTTTCTGTTTGCGGTTTTTGCTCTCGCAACCCGGGGCCCCGAGCGTGCAGTGCTCGCGCTGGTCCTTGCGGCAACGGCCGGCGTGATTCTTCGCGTCGCCTGGGCCGACCCGTTTCGTTGGCAAAGCGTCTCGCACTGGCTGCTTATCGGTTTTGGTACGGTTGCTTCCGGCCTCGGCATGGGTTTCCTCGGAGCACGCGAGCGGGAACACCTCAACCGCCAGCAATTCCTGGAAAAGGTTACCAGCCTGCTTCAATTCGATCGCGGCCTTTCCGAATCGATTCGCCAGGCCCTCGGCGAAGTGGCCGTCGCCTTCGATTGCGACCAGGCGTGTCTCGCCATCCGCGACGAGGACCTCGAGCGCCTCTTTGTCTGGAAGGTCCGTCCCAGCGAGCGCGACCCCATCGCTGCCGAGACGCCACCGCTCTCTCAATCCGACGCTTTTCTCATGGATTCCCTAGAAGTCTCCCTGGGCTGGCAATTTCGCAACGGTGATGGTACCGGCTCGGGATTTGGCTGGGACCGCCGCTCAGGCCAGCCGTTCCGCGCCGTGCCACCGCCACCGGACGCCGCACGCCAGGAGCTGAAGGCTCAGAGCATTCTTGCAGCTACAATTGAATCGAATGGCCGCCCGGCCGGACGTGTCCTGCTTGTGAACCCAAAACATGGCCTTTCCGCCTCTGGCTTGCGCCAGCTCGAGCAGATCGTCCGTCACATCGGCCCGCCACTGGAAAATATTTTCCTGTTGCGCAATCTGCGCGCCCGGGCGGTCGAGTCCGAGCGCAGCCGCATCTCCCGTGACTTGCACGACGGCATCCTCCAAACGCTCCTGAGCATGAATATCCAGCTCGACGTCCTGCGCCGCAAGGTCGCGGATGTTGCACCGGGTCCCTCGGACGAGATCGCCGCCCTCCAGAAGACGCTCCAGCAGGAAAGCCAGGAGTTTCGCCGCATGGTTCACGACATGCGCCCTCTTCGCGTTGAAAGCGCCGACATGCGCGAACTCATGCTCGGTTTCGCCGAGCGCTTCAGGAACGAATCCGGAATCGCCATCGATTTGTTCATCGAAGACCGCAACTTGCGCGTGCCAGACCGCATCTGCCGCGAGTTATTCCAGATTTACAGGGAAGCACTTCACAACATAAAAAAGCATGCGAACGCCAGCCACGTCGTGGTAAAACTAGGCCAAGACGAGGCGAAAGTCTTTCTGGTTGTTGATGATAATGGGCGGGGGTTTAGCTTCCCCGGACGATACAAAAGCGAAGAGTTGGACCGTCTTCGTCTAGGCCCGATTTCCATTAAGGAAAGAACGCGAAGCGTTGGGGGAACGCTGACGGTGGAGTCCAACCCTGGCCACGGGGCGCGCCTAACCGTTGAAATCCCAATGAATTGAAGATGAGCAAACCAAAACAGGCTATCCGGATTTTGGTCGCAGATGACCACGCCATCTTTCGCGATGGCCTCCGCAAGCTCTTGGAAGCCTCTGACGATACGCAGATCATCGGTGAAGCGGCAAACGGCGTCGAATGCGCCAAAATGCTCGCAAAACTCAAGCCCGACATCCTTTTGCTCGACCTTCGCATGCCGGAAAAGGATGGCCTCGCGGTTCTCGAAGAACTGAATTTCGATTCGCTGACCACCCGCGTAATAGTACTCACAGCCGCCGAGGATGACCGAGATGTTGTGCGCGCCATGCGCCTCGGCGCCCGCGGTGTCGTTCTGAAACAGTCCGCCAGCGACCTCCTCCTCAAGAGCATTCACAAGGTTTACGACGGCGAGATATGGCTCGATAACCGCATGACCGCGGAGGTGATTGACGCCTTCAAGAAATCCGCCGAAGCGGGGCAGCGGCGTGAAAAGCCTCTGCTCAGCGACCGCGAGAAAGAAATCGTTCAGCTCGTCGCGCAGGGTTTCCGCAACCGCGAAATCGGCGAGAAACTCTTTATCAGCGAACAGACGGTGAAGAATCACCTGCACAACATTTTCGACAAACTCGGCGTCTCCGACCGCCTCGAACTTGCCCTCTACGCCATCCACCACCGCCTCATCGAGCAAGCCTAATTCGAACGTAACCGCAGCGCTGGGATAGGTTTGCCGATGCCTGAACTTCGCATCAGAAAATCGGCCTATTGCAGTCTCGCGTATTCAGCTTTGGCTTGTTTCAGGATCGGGATGTCCGGATCCGCTTCTTTCCAAATTGTGAGGAATTCCTGATACGCTGCCCGCGCTTTTGAGGTGTCGCCCTGGAAAGCATATGCGCGCCCAAGCCCCAGGCGAGCGAGCGCCGCCAACGGCGAATTCGCGGCGATGGATCGATGATCTGCAAACTTCTGAAACTCGGCTGCCGCTTCTTTCCCCTGGCCTGCCGCGAGAAACGCTTCTCCGTGAATGTACACGGCGTACATGTTCCCCACGAAAGGTCCGTTCGCGCCCAGTTCATAAGAGACCGGCCGCAATTGGTCCAGGGCTTGCACCGGTTTCCTGCGGGACAGCGCGATCGAACCCCGGATCGTTGGTAGCCAGTATTGCTGCAGCAGCGTGTCCGAGGGGAATTGCCTGCTCAATTCATTCGCCAACGTTTCGGCGCGGCTCGTGTCTCCTGCGCGGGCAAATGCTAAGGCCGCAAACGTTTTTGTCACCCGTCCAGAAGACAAAATCAGCGCCGCGCTTGCCGCTCCCCTCGCATTTTTAAAGTTTCCGAATTCGGCCTCGCGCACTGCCTCCCCATCCCGAACCTGGGCCGCAACCTCGTTGTGTTTCCCGGCCCGCACGCGGTCGAACGCTTGTCCGGAGCTCTTTAGAGAGTCCTTCAGATGTCCGAAATATGCCTCCGTGTCGGATTGCGCGCAAAGCGCGTCGAATGCTCCTTCGCCAAGTTTCCCCAGGAAAGGCCGCAGTTGTGCTTCCATCTCCTTTGTATCGTTCCCGACGAAAGCAATCCGGTACAGCAGAATGTGCATCTCGGGGGCGTCGATGCCGTGGGATCGAGCTTGGTGGGCGATCTGTTTCACCTCAGCTCTGCGATCGAGGGCCAGCAACGCAGCTCCCTCGTTTAGATACGCGACTTTTTGCTCCGGGCTGAGCCGTACGGCTTCTTGCGCCTCGCGCAAAGCGCCGGCGTAATCGCCAATCGCCAGCCGGCTCCCCGACGAGTTGATCCACGGCATTCCGTCGCGCGGATACATTTGCTCCCACGCGGGGTATGTCTGCAGCTCCAAATTCAAATCGCCCAGAACCGCATAGTAGTACGTCGTTGTGATCTGAAAACGCTCTCGCTCGCTCGCGCGATCGCG
>DATEKA010000260.1:0-4895 GCA_035277685.1 Candidatus Acidiferrales bacterium | reverse complement strand
TCGCGCGTCGAGAAAAAACCCACCAGCCATGGCATGGTTGCTCCGCCAAGCGCGGAGAGCGCAAACAGGATGCTGCCGACCCGCCGGGCGCGTTCGCCGAACTGTTTTGCCATCCACGCCACCAGCACGGGATAGACAGCGGCAAATCCAAGGCCAGTCAGGCCCACGCAGGCCGCCACGCCCCAGAACGTGCTCGCCGCCAGCAGAATTCCGCTTCCGGCCAAACCCATCAGCAGCCCCGTCGCGACGAGAATGCGTTCCCTTTTCCTGAGTGGATTCACCGGCACGAACGCGCGCCCCGTCATGAGCCCGCCCCAGAAAAACATCGGCGCTAAGGTCCACAAGTGGCCCTGAGCGGCGCTTACTCGTTTGACCAACGCAGCGGCCCAGCCCGCCACCGAGTTCTCCGTGCCTACGTACAGAAAAAACAGCGCGCCGAGAGCAATCGCGCTCATTGCGCTCGCTGACTGCGTTGCGCTCCCCGCATGGCTGTCGCTCTGCGCCGGCACGCCCAAATTCATCGCGGTCAACACGACTGCGGCGCACGCCGCGGCCGCCGCCGCTCCGTAGAGAAACCATGTGAGGGCTCCGCGCGCTTCCGCCAGCAGCACCAGCGCGGGACACGCAATCGCGCCGACGCCCCACGCCAGGTTCAGAATCGCCAACGCGGAGACGCGCTGCGACTCCTTCGCTTCGGCCACCCACAAATTCGAGCCGCTAAGGACCAATCCAAGCCCGTAGCCGTAGATGACTGTCGCAGCCATTCCGCCGATCTGGGTGGCCGTATTCAGGCCGGCAAGCCCCGCCGCGATCGCGGCATATCCCAAAACCAGCGTGACTTTATATCCCCAGCGCGGAAGGAGGAGGCTAAGCGACGCAACGCCCGCAATATTGCTGGTGAACTGAAGAGTGAAGAAAAACCCCGCGCGCTCATCCGTCAACGACCAGCGGCTAATGAGGGCGGGTAAAATCGGCCCAAGAAGAACGGTGACTACACCCGCGACGACGAAAGCGCCGAGAACCGCGAGAGTTGGCGCACTGTTCCGCGGCATATCGTTGCGCGTCGTTTGCACCGCACCCGTGCCGGCCATCTAGCACTCTGGCTTCGCGAGGCTGCGCCGCCAACGAAAGGAGCTGCCCGGCAGCCATAGCGCCGCCGCGCCGGCTAGCGCCGATTCCGGCCCGTACTTCGCTGCGACAATTGGAATTTCTCTCCAGTGCGGATTGACCGACCACGTCTCGAGCGCCCCACGGATTTCTGCGATGCGCGACATCATCAGGCGTCCCGCTCCGCCGCCAACGATAATCACGTCCGGCTCAAGCAACTCGATTACGTTGCCCAGCCAGATGCCAAGCCGGTCTGCCGTTTCTTTGAGCACTTCGTTGGCGACTGTATCTCCCTGAGATGCTGCCTTGGCAACGATCTCCGCGGTCACCGCTTCGATATTGCCCTTGGCCAGGGCAAGCATCTTCGACGCGCCGGCCTCGCTCTCAATTAGACGCTCGCGCGCGATTCTTCCGATTGCCGTTCCAGAGGCGTATGCCTCGATGCAGCCTCGCTTGCCGCAGCCGCAGATTGGACCGCGAAAGTCGATTGTGGTGTGCCCGCCCTCGGCCGCACAACCTGTTCGACCGTCATAGATTCGTCCGTTCTGGACAATTCCCGTTCCGATGCCGGTGCCGATCGTCACATAAAATACGTTGCGATAAAGGATCCCCGCTCCCCAGGCGGCTTCCGCCAACGCAGCCACGTTGGCATCGTTTCCAACCCGCGTACGCAATCCATAGTGGTTTGCGATCTCTCGCGCCAGGGGATAATCCCGCCAGCACGGAATGTTCGCGGCGCTGATCAATCTGCCGTGCGACGAGTCCACCCAGCCAGGAACGCTGATCCCAATCGCCGACGCGGTGCGCGCAAGCTTGCCGCGTAGCAACGTATCGAGCGTGCCGGTCACGGCGCGCAGTCCCTGTTCCGCTGTTCCGCGGGCCGCCATTCGGCCCCGTGTACGCGCCACGATTTTCCCTGCAAGGTTGACCACACCGGCAGCCACTTTCGTGCCGCCGATGTCCACTCCAATGAACACGGAGCCGCGAGATTTATTCCGCATGGGGTTCCAACAGATTGAAAGCGAAGGTGAGCACGGCGGCTCGAATTTATGGCATACATCCACGGACGTAGCAACGCGAATCTGCTATAGAACACAATCGCGGCGGAAGTCACTACTCGGAGTCGGCTTTTCGTATTATCCTCGCGGATTCGATTTGCGAATTATGGCGATTTGAAAGGACTCATGCGTCCGATTCTTCTGCTGCTGTTTTTGCCGGCACTGGTTGTGACCACCGCAGCGCAAACAAACCCCTCGCCGCAGATCGACGTCATGCCGCTGCCGGCCAACGTGCAAGTTGGCAGCGGAGAACTCGTCGTGAACCAGGGATTTTCGGTCGCCATGGAAGGCACACGCGACGCTCGGCTCGACCGGGCCGTTCGCCGCTTTCTAGGCAATCTTTCTTTTCAGACTGGCGTTCCGCTGGGCCTTTTGCCTTCCAGCGGGAAAGCCACGCTTACCGTCCGCGCCGATCATGCAAGCAAGGACATCCCCGAATTCGGAGAGGATGAAAGCTACACGCTCGACGTAAATCCGACGACGGCAACCCTCACGGCCCCTAACACGCTTGGCATTCTTCGGGGCCTGGAAACTTTCCTTCAACTCGTACAGCCAACCGCGCAGGGTTTCGCCGCTCCCGCTGTCCACATCGAGGACCGCCCGCGTTTCCCGTGGCGCGGTCTGATGATCGACGTCAGCCGCCATTTCATCCCGATGTCCGCGTTGATGAGAAACGTGGACGCCATGGCCGCCGTGAAACTGAATGTTCTCCACCTGCACTTGTCCGACGACCAGGGCTTCCGCATGCAGAGCCTGAAATTCCCCAAGCTCACCGACCTGGGCTCGGATGGCAACTATTACACGCAAGAGGAAATGAAGGGCCTCATCGAATACGCCGCCGATCGCGGCATTCGCATCGTTCCGGAATTCGATATGCCGGGCCACGCCAGTTCCTGGTTCGTCGGATATCCTCAGATTTCCAGCGGTTCCGGCCCCTACTCGATTCAGCGCCGTTTTGGCATCTTCGATCCCGCAATGGATCCCACGCGCGGCGAAACGTACAAATTCCTCGATAAGTTCATCGGTGAGATGGGAGACCTTTTCCCCGACGCCTACTTTCACATTGGCGGCGACGAAGTGAACGGCAAGCAATGGGACGCCAGTCCGCAAATTCAGGCGTTTATGCGGTCGCACCAGATCAAGGACAATCAGCATCTCCAGCAATACTTCACGGAGCGCGTGCAGAAGATTCTCGCCAAGCACCACAAGTTCATGATCGGCTGGGACGAAATCCTCAGTCCCGGGATGCCAAAAGACATCGTCATTCAATCCTGGCGCGGACCCGATTCGCTCGCCGGCGCTGCAAAGCAGGGTTATCGAGGATTGCTTTCGAGCGGCTATTACCTCGACGCGATGGAGTCTGCGGCGGAACACTATGGGGTCGAGCCGATCTCGGGAGAGGCGGCGAAACTAAGCCCTGAGGAAGAATCGCGAATCCTCGGCGGCGAAGCCTGCGCCTGGGCCGAATTTCTCACGCCGGCCAACGTGGATTCACGCCTCTGGCCGCGCACTGCCGCTATTGCCGAGCGGCTCTGGTCACCGCGAGCAACACAGGACGTGGCGAGCATGTATCGCCGGCTAGACTCCGTCAGTTGGAGGCTTGAATGGCTTGGTATCGAGCACAAGTCTGGTTTAACCGCGAGCCTTGGCCGCATGGCTGGCGCCGACGATGTCGCTCCTCTGCGGGCGCTCGCCGAGGCCGTTCGTCCTGTTGGCCTCCAGGCCCGCGAGGAAACGGATGAAAAGGCCGGAGCCGAGGAAACGGCTCTGACTCCACTCAATCGTATGGTGGACTCTGTGCCACCCGAAAGCGAGCCGGCTCGCACGTTCGGAGATCTTGTGAACGCGCTGATTGCCGGCAATTTTAAGGACGCCAGGGCGGAAACTGAGGTCCGCAATCAACTCATGTTGTGGCGCGACAATGACGCACGGCTGCAGCCGATGCTGGCAAAATCAGGTATCTTGAAGGAGCTCGAGCCCGTCTCGCAAACTCTGGCTTCGCTCGGCGAGGCCGGCGTGCAGGCCCTCGGCTATATCGATCGCGGCGAGAAAACACCCCCCGGATGGAAGACGCAAGCCCTGGCAATGATCGAAAAGGCCAAGGGCCCGCAAGCGGATGTGTACATTGCCGTCGCGCCTGCCGTCGAAGCGCTGGTCAGCGCCAGCGCCGGCTCTCCTTAGGTAAATATCGCATCGCGCCCGGGAGCGCTACCAGTGATCCTGTAATTCAGGAGGCAGGCGAAAGGGAAGATTGAGACCAGCGGTGTGCGACCGAGAAATTACCGCAGAGGCAACCGGATGATGCCGAGTGGGTTCACGCGGGAGCCGTCCACAATCAACCCCCAGTGCAGGTGCGGCCCCGTCACGCGGCCGGTCGCGCCGACCAGCCCCAGAATAGCTCCAGCTTTCACTTGCTCGCCTTCCTTCACATTAAGGCGTTTCATGTGCCCGTAAAATGTGTAAACGCCAAGGCCATGATCCAGAATTACGGTATTTCCCGAGAAGAACCAGTTCTCGGCCGCTACGACCCGCCCGGCCTGCGCGGCATGGATGGGGATTCCGGCGGGCGCGGGAACATCAAGTCCTGTGTGCGGCGGCCGAGGCTCGCCGTTCAGGACGCGCCGCCTGCCGAAGTTGTGCCCTCGGGGTTTCCCGGCCAATGGAAACCGGAATCGCCCGTTCCACAATTTTTCCGGCGTGACGTGAGCGAGAATCGCGTGCAACCGCTCG
>DATEKA010000259.1:0-5952 GCA_035277685.1 Candidatus Acidiferrales bacterium | reverse complement strand
AAGAAAACTCTGCGACGGGCCACGATTCCCTACTTTCGGATTTACGATCTCCGTTCAGCCTATGCCACAAGGCTGAGCGCGGGAGGCGTAGCCGACGAGTGGGTGACGCAGTTGCTTCGCCAAGGTGACTCCCAGGTCTTTAAGAAGTATTCCCAAATGAAGCTGCAAATGAAACGAGAAGCCCTCGAGAAGTTGAACCGCCAAGCCAACGAAATGATACCGGAATCGGGTACAGTCGCTACGGGATCGGGTACATTCGTGGTGCAGTGACCGCATTCTGGTACAGTTTGAGGTACAGTCGAGACCAAAAATGACGGACTGGAGTAGCAGTAACGTTGGAAAGTGCTTTAGAATCAATCTCGCACTTCATGTCGGGGCGTAGCGCAGCCTGGTAGCGCGCCTGCCTTGGGCGCAGGAGGTCTGGAGTTCAAATCTCCACGCCCCGACCAAGCCCTCAAATTGCGACGTTCAGAAGTCCGCGCCTCTCCGCCCAGATCCTCGATATACTTCCTCTTGACAATAGTCGTTATAACGACTATACTCGCCTCGATGAAAACTGGAGATTCAAAGCGTGCGCGGCGAAACCGGCCGCCTTGCCCCGAAGAAGACGCCTTCCTCGACCTCCTCCGCACTACCGACATTTTGGCGCGCCGGCTTGTCCGCGTGTTGAAACCGGCCGGGCTTTCCTCCACACAGTACAATGTCCTTCGGATCCTCCGCGGCTCGCCTGACGGGCTTCCCTGTGGCGAGATCGCTGGCCGCATGATCACCAGGGATCCGGATATTACTCGCCTTCTCGATCGCCTCGAGAAAAGCGGCCTCATCTCGCGTTGCCGCGAAGCGAAGGACCGTCGGACGGTTCTCACGCGCATTGCCCCGGCCGGCCTGAAGGTTCTGGGCGAACTCGACGAACCGGTGCGCCAAGCGCACCGCGAACAATTGGGGCACTTGGGTCGTGCGCGGCTGCGGAAACTTGCAGAACTGCTCAGCGCCGCCCGCAGAGGATGATTTTGTCGCCTTCAATACTTGTTGCAACGAATTGCGTTTCAACGCATCTAATCCGTCGTAAGGAACGAAAGGAGAGCCGTCATGACCGCTACAAGCGGCCAACTCGAGCCACAAACCACAACCTGGACAATCGATCCGGTCCATTCCGCTGCGGAGTTCAAGGTGAAGCACATGATGATTTCGAACGTCAAAGGACGGTTTACCGGTGTCGCTGGTTCGTTGAACCTGGATCTGGACGACGTCCTCAACTCGTCGGTCGAAGCTTCCATTGATGCTGCTTCCATTGACACTCGCGATCCACAGCGCGACGCGCACCTTCGAAGCGCGGACTTTTTCGACGTGGAGAAATTTCCGACGCTCACGTTCAAGTCTACCCGCAGCTCTCGCGATTCCAACGGCGAGTTGGCAGTGACCGGCGATCTCACAATCCACGGAGTCACCCGAACGGTCACGTTCGAAGTCGAGGGACCGTCTTCCCCAACCAAAGATCCCTGGGGTAACCTCCGCGTCGGACTTTCGGCAACCACAAAGATCAACCGCAAGGATTTCGGTCTCACGTGGAATGCCGCGCTGGAAACTGGGGGAATTCTCGTCGGTGATGATGTCACTATCACTCTCGACGTTCAGTTCGTAAAGGCCTGAGTCGCGGCGCAGAGATCTCGAGCTCTGCGTGCGTTGAAAGAAAGGAGGACGGACATGTCACTCCGCCCTATAAAACAGATATTGCAAACGAAGCCCACCCTGGAAGGCGCGGGAGTCAAGCTCCAGCGCGCTTTCGGCTTCGGCAAAACGAAAGAATTCGACCCTTTTCTCCTGCTTGATGATTTCCGAAACGAGAACCCGGAAGACTATCTTGCCGGTTTTCCGTGGCACCCTCATCGAGGAATCGAAACGATTACCTATGTTCTCGCCGGCTCGGTCGAGCACGGCGACAGTCTCGGCAACAAAGGCAAAATGACCGCCGGCGACGTGCAGTGGATGACCGCCGGGAGCGGCATCCTGCATCAGGAAATGCCCAAGGGCGACCCTCACGGCCGCATGCACGGCTTTCAGCTCTGGGCCAATCTGCCGGCATCGCTCAAAATGACAGATCCCCGCTATCAAGACATCCCGTCCACCGCCATTCCAGAAGTCACGGACGACGACGGGACCAAAGCTCGCATCATTTGCGGCGAATTTTGGGGCAAGCGTGGCCCGGTCGAGGGCGTGGCCGCTGATCCGAGCTACGTGGATGTGTCAGTGCCTCCCCGGAAGCACAAGCGATTGAAGATCTCGACTGAGCGAAATGCGTTCGCTTATGTCTTTGCCGGTGCCGGCACGTTTCGCGATGCCTCCGAACCACGCGCCGTGCTCACAGATCAGGTCGTCGACCCCAATGCAACGCCGGTTTATGACGCCAGGAATCACTCGCTCGTGCTTTTTGATCGAGGCGATGAAATCGCTGTACAGGCAGGTAACGAGGGTATCCGCTTCTTGCTGGTTTCCGGCAAGCCTATCGAGGAGCCTGTGGCCTGGTATGGCCCGATCGTCATGAACACGCAGGAGCAGATCCGCCAGGCTATCGCCGAACTGCACACCGGGGGATTCATCAAGCATCGCTGAGCTCGCTTCGGTTCAGTTCCGAACTGCGAGAGCTGGTCACCCATCGTTGTCCCAGCTCTCCGTCAGTTCAAACCCGTGGCCCCTCATTTGCCCAAACCCTTTTTTCCATCCCCCTATAACGCCCGCAAGAGCCGCCGTGGCAATGTCCGCTCTATCCTTCGCGCCTTTTGTGGTGTTCTTCTGCGCTCGAAATTCTTGCTCCGTTGCTGTCATACGGAGAATCCTTCCTGCGTAGTACGATAGAGGGCTGTTCATTTCGGCCTTTTGCCCGTCGCGAGGACGTTCGAACCGAGAATGACCGCTGGCAATCATTTCGCGATTCACGCCAACCACGCCTCCCGTTATTACCAACTCGGCGCTGCTCTCGTTCGCGCCGTCGACGATGTCTCCCTAACGATCGCATCCGGGGAATTCGTCGCGCTACTCGGCAGTTCCGGCTCAGGCAAATCGACTTTGCTGAACTTGATGGCCGGTCTCGATCGTCCCACTTCCGGCGCTATCCTCGCTCATGACCGCAATCTCGCGGAAATGACTTCCGACGAACTCGCCGCCCATCGCAGCCGCACCGTCGGCATGATCTTTCAGGCTTTCAACCTGCTGCCTCGAATGACGCTTGAGGAGAATGTCGAACTTCCGCTCCGACTCGCGGAAGTCGACCGAAACGATCGCCCGCCGCGTGTCCGCGAAGCCATCGAACGCGTCCACCTTACCGGCCGTCTTACTCATCGCCCCACGGAAATGTCCGGCGGCGAGCAGCAGCGCGCCGCGATCGCCCGCGCCCTCGTGAACCGACCCGCCATTCTTCTCGCCGATGAGCCCACCGGCAATCTCGACAGCGCCACGGGTGACGAAATCATGCGCCTGCTCCGCGAAATCAACGAATCCGGCGTGACCATCGTTATGGTCACTCACGAGCGTCCCCGCGCCGCCGAATTCGCCCGCCGCCTCCTTCAAATGAAGGACGGCAAGCTCGTCTCCGACGGAGCCGCTGCATGAAGCTCCGCGATCTCACGGAACTCGCCGGCCGCAATCTGCGCGAAGCGCTCCTCCGCAATTCCCTGACGACTCTCGGCATCGCTGTCGGCGTCGCTTCACTCGTCGCCATGCTTTCTCTCGGCGTCGGTCTCCAGCAATTCGCCAACAAGCGCCTCGCAAGTTCCGGCCTTTTCAACGCGATTTTTGTTGCCCCTCATCGAACCGAGCGCGTTCCCGGCGCCGAAACGGCCGCATCCGAAAAACCCGGACAATTCCCCGCTCTCGATCAAGAAGCCCGCCGGGAATTTGAAAGGATCGCGAATGTCGCCGAGGTCTACCCCGAAATTCGTTTCAGCACGGAGATTCTCTATCAAGGCAGTCCCTACATGTCCGTCGTCGCCGGTATTCCGGAATCCCAGCGTAATGGGGGCGCCTTCGACGGCATGGCCGGCAGATTCTTTTCCGGGCCCAACGCCGAAGAGACCATCCTGCAGGCCGAGTTCGCCCGTGAGCTTTCGAAGCAGCCTGATTCGCTGATCGGCAGGGAAATCACCCTTCGCTACGCCGAACGCCAGACCCTGCCCGCCGAGCCCTCCTCCTCTCCGGCGAACTCTGCGCACTCAAGCAGCGGCGTGCCGGAAAGCTCCGACTCCGGCATCTCCACAACCGCCCCCGACTCCGGCCTCGCCCCCGGCTTTTCCGTCATCCCGCGCCAGATGAACCTCCGCATCATCGGAGTCGTCGAAACCGAGCCTGCCACCGGCTTCGGCGGCTTTGGCCGTGGACGCGTCCTCATCCCGCAGCAGCTTGCCGAAAAGCTCGGCGCCACGCAGTACAACGACCTGCGCGAAATCCTCCGCGGCCGCTCCGCTTCGCAGAACTACTCGACGCTCACCGTGCGCGTCCAGAGAGCTTCACAGGTCGAGTCCGTCGAGAACAAAATCAAATCCCTCGGCTTCTCCACTTTCTCCCTCATCGACGCCACCAAAAATGTCCGCCTCGTTTTCGCCGTCTTCGACGTTTTTCTCGGCATCTTTGGCAGCCTCGCTCTCATCGTCGCCTCGCTCGGCATCATCAACACGCTCGTCATGGCCATCCTCGAGCGTCGCCGCGAAATCGGCGTTTTGAAAGCCCTCGGCGCTTCCGACCGCGACGTGCGCAAGCTTTTCTTCGCGGAAGCCGGCGCCATGGGCCTTCTCGGCGGCCTCTTCGGCGTCCTCATTGGCTGGCTCATCGGCGAAGCCATCACTTTCGGCACCAACGTTTATCTCCACCGCCGCGATCTTCCTTCCATCCAGGTTTCCGCCGTTCCCTGGTGGATGGTTGCCGGAGCCATCGCTTTCTCCATCGCCGTGAGCCTCGCCGCGGGCTTGTACCCTGCCTCTCGCGCCGCCCGCCTCAATCCCGTCGAGGCCCTCCGCTATGAGTAGCCGCTCGCCCGGCGGCACACACATATCGCCGCCTTCTCGCCTCATCTCCTCAACGCTCCTGCTTCTCGCGCTTGCGTTCTCCTGCGCTCCCTCCGCTCTCGCCCAGGGACGCGCCGAGTGCCGCGAAGCGCCCAGCAAAATACTCGGCCACTCCGTCCCCTATTGCGTGATCCTCCCCCCCTCCTACGACTCGAACTCCTCCCGCCGTTATCCCGTCCTCTATTTCCTCCACGGTCTCGGCGGCGACGCCCAGTTCCTCATCGATTCCGGCGGCCTCAACATGATCGAAGACCTCTGGCAGCATCGCGAAATCAACGACTTCCTCATCGTCACTCCCAGCGCCGGCCGCTCCTTCTACATCAACTCTCGCGACGGCCGCGTCCGCTACCAGGACTTCTTCATCCGCGAATTTCTGCCATTCATCGAAATTCACTACCGCATCCTTCGCGACCGCCGTCACCGCGGCATTTCCGGCGTTTCCATGGGAGGCTACGGCGCACTCCGCTTCGCCTTTCTCTACCCTGACCTCTTCGGCTCTGTCACCGCTCATAGTCCCGCGCTCGTCCAAAATCCTCCGCGTTCCGCGGTCTCGACCCCGCAGGAAATGGCCACCACTCGTTTCGTCGGCTCCGCTTTCGGCTCGCCTTTCGACCCCGCTTACTGGATCCGCGAAAGCCCCTTCACTATCGTCCGCGACCATCCACACCCGCAGGACTTGCGCATCTACTTCGATTGCGGCTCTTCCGACGACTTCGGCTTCAACCGCGGCGCCGCAGCCTTCCACAAACTCCTCCTCGCCCGCGGCATCCCTCACGAATTTCATCTCTATCCCGGCGGCCACGACTGGTCCTACTTCGCCCAGCACCTCCCCGCCTCCTTCGAATTCCACTCCCGCGCCTTTTCCCACTGACGCGCTCTTCTCGTTCTACCTGACGCC
>DATEKA010000258.1:0-3181 GCA_035277685.1 Candidatus Acidiferrales bacterium | reverse complement strand
CGTCCGCTCGGCTGGCAACTCGATCCCACCTTCGGCGCCGGCGGCAGCAGAGAGCCTGCGGACGTAGTTTGGGGCGACGCCTACAAAATCACCGCCGACGGTGCGACCGTCGTCCGCGGCCTGATTTCGCAGAGCGCCATCGCAGATGCCGTAGGCGATCCGCTCTGCCTGGCGAACACGGACTATTCAGTTCGCGCTCGGGTGAAGCGTTCCCCGGGACTCACATCTGGAACGCTGCGCGTTAATGCCTTCAGTCCAACGCAGGGCCAGATCGGAACCGGCCTTGCCGTCACCGCCGTGCAAACGGGTAGCTCGTACCAGGAATTCACGGCGCAGCTCTTCGGCGCACAAACGACGCTGCCGACTGACCTGGTCCTGCGCGTCTACGCCGACGGAACACCGGGTCCAAACGGCGCGTTCTTTCTCGCCGACAACATCGAAGTCTTTCCTACGAACGCCTCGACGAATGCCTCGCTCGTCCGCGCGTCCGCAACGGAACAGCCCGAAAGCTACGACGGCGTCAGCGGCATCATGAACATCGCCGTCAACAACGGGCAGGGAATTCGCGCCGCTTTCGTGCTTCGCAGCAATCTTTACTTCGTTAAAGAGCACAGCCTGTACGTCACCGCCGCGGACGGTGTGAACGAACCTGCCCTTTGGCCCGTGGAGGAAGTCTCGAACAAAGTCGGGACGCCTTCGGTCCAAGGCGTGGGCTTCGGCGAAGAGTGGGTTGTGATCGCCGACCGCGCCGGCCTCTACTTCTTCGACGGCGGCGAGCTTGTGAAGCTTTCGCAGGAAATTCAGCCCACGTGGGATGCCATCAACTGGCAGGCCGCGCAGCATCTGTGGGTGCAGGTAGACACGCAGCGAAGACGCATTCTCGTCGGCGTTCCCATGGGCAGCGCGACGCAGCCCAATCAGGTTCTCATGCTCGATTACTCTGCCGGATTTTCTGATCCGCTGGCCGGACTGCCATCGTCATTTGAGCGCGCGCGCAAGTGGGCGCCGTGGAACATCGCTGCAAGCTCGTGCGGCCTGATCGAGCGAGCGAATGGCACGACGCAAATCTTTCTCGGCAACAACAATTCAAGCGGGAAAATCTACGCGCTTGCTGAAGGGCAGTACTCGGACGACGGCGCCGCAATCAATTCGTCGTACACAACTGCATTCCTCGCCGCCACTGGCCTGAGCGGCCGGAGCTTGTTCGGCTACCTCACTGCATACGCGCAAGGCGCCGGCACGCTCGCGCTCTCAGCGTTCCTGCCCGGTGGTTTGCCGGCGGGCTCGGGCGGCTCTCAGATCGCGCTCGGCTCCTGGACGTTAGCTTCTCCCGCCTCGCGCGACATGGAGCAGTTCACCAACGTTCTCGCCGAACGCGCCGCCTACCAGTTCAACACAAATGCGCCCGGCTCCTGGTTCTCGTTGACGAAACTGGTTCCCTGGGCCAAGCCCGATCCCTTCGCCATCGTCCGCGGCACAAATTGACGGCGCGACCAGCGTGCCCGGAGGTTTCTTATGCGAGCACGTCCAACGTCCTAACGGACGCAACCCACTACTTCGGGGATTTCTGCCGCGCCTCGGGCTCCAGTTCGTAAATCACGAACATGCAGGTCTCATAGTTTTTTCCGGTGGCTTCCTGATACTTCTTTGTCGCGGTCATTGTTTTGTGTTCGCGCAGCAGCCGGACAAGGTCCGACCGCAACGGCTCCTTAACCGCTGCCGCCAGCGCCTTATCTTGCGCGACCCGACGCTTCCTGGCCGGCGCGTCGTCGCGAAACTCCTTCAACGTCTGCTCGGTCGCGCATGGATCGTCCTGAAGCCAGCGGCCGTTTTCTTGAACGAGGTACACAAGCACTGTGCCGGCGTCCTCTCCCTGTTGGTACTCGATTTGCAACTGCTGAGTTGGCGGCACCGGAAAATGCCACATCGATTCAAGCGATTTCAGATTTTTTGCGTTCACCGGCGAAACCTTGAATGTGTAATTCGCCGGAATGGCGTCCCTCGTCTGAACTGCCCGGGCCTCATCGTAGTACTCCCTGTTTTGCGGCGTAACACATGCAAGGGACTTCGGATAAAGAAGGAAATCGAGACGTGCGTTGTTCTTGGCGTTGAACGCGGCCACGTACTGAGTGACGAAGTTCTTCACGTCGCCGGGCGCGCCCTGAGCTCCCGCTCGCGCGCAGAAGGCCAGCAAGCTGCTGAGCAGGCAGAGATTCACCAATATGTGTTTTGTCACCTTGACCTCGAATGACTCTCTATCGCCCCTTGCGCCAAACATACATGCGCCGACAGTGTGGAACAATTTTCATTCGCGTCATTGACGCGCAACGTTCAACAGGCGATGCAACCGCCTTCGTGCCGAGGCGCGCATCGTCATAATCCGCGGCGTCGTGCTGTCGTGGAATTCTTAGGTGGAAATTGGATGCCCTTCGTAAATGGCAAGTTCTACATGAACCCGGCATACGGCCGGTCCGTCGAGCTCGCCCGTGTTGCAGAGTTGCGTCGAGACCGTGCTCATGCAGCGGACAACGATGCTGATGCTCATTGGGTCACAATCGATCATCATCACATCCTCGTTCATGAGCAGCAGCGTGGCACACCGGGATCGGATCGCGAGGGCAGCCGTGCCAACCTCGACAGGCGGCGACGCATCGCTGAAATTGCGAGAAAACACGATGGCGATATGTCAATGCCTTACACCTGGGGTCATCCGACCTGCAACTTGTTTGTGCAGCGAGTCATCCGTGAGTCGGGCGCGCCAAATCCGTTGGTAAAGAAGGCCGATGGTAGAATGGGCTGCCCCGGCGCGGCGGAGTGGGCGGGCTCGCCCGTCCCGGGTTGGCGTTTCCTTAAGCCGGGAGAAATGCCTGAACCAGGTGACGTAGCCGCGCGGAAGGAGCATTTCATCGACGCAACCGGGCATTCCGGTATAGTCGTCTTGGTTGGGGAAAATGGCCACGTGACCGTCATGGCGGCGCACCAGGATGCCATTGGCTTGGACGGCTCGTTTAATCCATCGGGCAGGCGCCCGCCGACCACGTATCGGCGCTACACGGGAGATTAGAATGCGAGTCTGTAGAGCAGCATTGCTTTTGTTACCAGCCACGCTGGGATTTTGCGTTGCTTCGGGCAGCGCCCGCGACCAGATTGGCAGCGAGGCTCACTCGTACGTGCTCTGGGT
>DATEKA010000257.1:0-13107 GCA_035277685.1 Candidatus Acidiferrales bacterium | reverse complement strand
AAAAAAATCCGTTTTTCCGCATTCGCCTTTTCTTCGCCTTCTTGCTCGTTTGCTCCTGCCGAGTCGAAGCCGATCGGGCCTTACAGCAACCCTTTGATCCACCCGCCATCCACCGGAATCGCTGTCCCGTTGATCGAACTGGCTCGCTCGGACGCGAGAAACGCCACCAGCGCCGCAAACTCATCCGGCCGCGCAATTCGCCCGATAGGCACTTGCGAACTCCAGCCTTGAATCACGTCTTCCAGACTCTTGCCGCTCGTCTTGGCCAGTTTTTCGCCCAACTCGTCCAGGCGCGCCGTGCGCGTATAGCCCGGACACACGTTGTTCACCGTAATTCCGCTCGCGCCAAATTCGTTGGCCAGCGTTTTCGCCAGCCCTGTGACGGCAGCGCGCAGCGAATTCGAGAGCAACAAGCCGTCGATCGGCTGCTTGACCGACACCGAGGTAATCGTCAAAAAGCGCCCCCATCGGTTCTTCTGCATGCGAGGCAGCACTTCTCGCGCGAAATACACGGCGCTCATCAGTGTCAAATCAACTGCCGTTCGCCACTCCTCGACCGTGATGTCTAGAAATTTCTTTGAGGGCGGCCCGCCCGCGTTCGTCACGCAAATATCCACGCGCCCGAATTTTTTCTCCACGTCGGCGACGAATGCGCGCACCGCATCTTCCTTCGTCACGTCCATCGCGCGCCAGAAAACGTCGGCGCCAAATGCTTTTTCGATCTCCCGCGCCGTCTTCTCGACTTCATCCGCGGTCCGCGCGCAGATCGCGATTTTGCATTCTTCCTTGGCAAACTCTTCCGCTACGGCTCGCCCCAGCCCTTTGCTCGCCGCCGCGACGATTGCCACGCGTCCTTTCAGTCCGAGTTCCACGTCTCTATACCTCCTCTGTTTTTGTTCCGCGACGCAGATAGTCGTCTGACTTGGTAACCCAATCCTCGCGGCGCGGCGCGAAAAAATCGATATCCACCGTATCCTCAAGCGCCTCTGCCGCGTGCGGCACGTGCGCCGGGATCACCAGCACCTCGCCCGGCCGCACCACCGTTTCGCCGTCGTCAAAAACGAATTTCAGGGCACCCGATAGAATCATCGTGTACTGTTCGCTCCGGTGCGAATGTCTCGGCACGATCCCTCCGCGCTTGATCACGACGCGCGCCAGCGTGCCGTCCTTCCCGCTGACCATGTTCCGCGAAATCACTTCGCTCAATTTTTCGCTGTCGAGTTCTTCCCACGATTGCGGTGCAGGCATCTTTCTCCTTTTGCTCTCGTATCGAACAACGCTCGAATATACCGGCGAAATGCTCCATTGAAACTACACAATCGTCAATACCTCTCCGTCGAAAGCGGGGCCGGGCCCTGGTGCGCCATTTCGTGTTCGGAATAAAACATTGCCCCTTTGCAGCTCCCCTGCACTAAGATGCACCCACAGATCGGTCCATGAATTCAGCCGATCCTTTGTCAGGAGGCAGCTATGTGGCGATCTCCGTCCATTCTTGCGGCGCTCGTTTTCATCGCAACTTCCACCGTCGCGCAGATCGGGAAAACGGTCGTCGTTGCCGCCGGTTCCGACCAGGACCGCGCTCTCTCGCCGATCTACTCTGCTCCCGACAACTCCGACAAGATCGCTATGATCGACAAATTCATGGCCGCCTATGGCAAAGGCGATTACGAACTCCTGGGCGATCAACTGTACATGCAGACGTATCTCGCGCTGAAGGATTATCCCAAGGTTTTCGAGTACGGCGACAGAATGCTGGCGCTCGATCCGGACAACCTCTCCGCTGCCGTCACGATGACGCATGCCGCCGAGCAAATGGGCGACGCGCAACGACTCTTCGCCATCGGAGAGAAGGTTTCGCAAATGATCGCCCGCTACAAAGTCCTGCCCGCCCCTGAAGGCACTCCGGCTGACCAGTGGAAACAGAAGCAGCAGGAAGCGCTGAAGGGCGCGCAGGACAATCTCAACTACGTCCAATACGCAATGATTCAATCGGCCTACAAAACCGCCGACCCCGCCGCTCGCGCCGCGCTCTTTGAGCGCTTTGTCGCCGCCTTTCCTGACACGTCTTACACCCCCGGCGCACGCGAGCAAACCGCCTTCGCTTACCAACAGGCGCGCGACAACACAAAGATGATCGCCAGCGCAAAGACGGCGCTCGCGGCGGACCCGAACGACGCCTCCATGCTGCTCCTGCTCGCCGATCACTGGAGCGACAGCGGCCAAAACGTGAGTGAAGCCGTCGCGAATGCGAAGAAAGCTCTCGATGCGTTGCAACAGGCGAAGAAGCCCGACAACGTGACCGACGAACAATGGCAGCAGCAGCTCGGAATCGAGAAGGGGCTTGCCTATTCCTGCCTCGGCGAAGTCGACGTCATCCAGAACCGCAACCCGGCCGCCGTCGAATCCTTCCGGCAGGCCAGTCCTCTGCTCAAACCAAACGATTTCTACTACGGCCGCAATCTATACCGCCTCGGCTTCACGCTTGCGAAAATGCAGCGCCTGCCCGAGGCGCGCGCTGTTCTCACGGAAGCCGTCGCCGTCAACAGCCCGTATAAGTCGCGCGCACAGGAAACCCTCGATAAGATCGGCGGCCCCGCCGCGCGCCGCCGCAAACGGTCATAGGCCGGGATCCTGCCTTGAGCCTTTCGCCGGCGCGTGGAAATACACCTTATTCTCTGCTGCCGCCGCGCAGGCGCGTGACTTCCGCTCGCAGCTCGCGTAGTTCGCGCTGCAGCTCCGGCAACCGGTTGAACACCGCCACCGACTTCCGCCAATCCAGATTCGGCATCGCCGGGTATCCCGAATAAGTCGAGCTGGCAGGAACATCCGTAGGCACCCCGCTTTGTGCCGTTAACGTCGCCCCGTCCCCGATTGTCAAATGCCCCGCCGCGCCCACCTGCCCCGCCAGGATGCACTTGTTTCCCACGCGCGTCGTCCCCGCGAGTCCCACCTGCCCGCACAAAAGCGTGTCCTCGCCAACCTTGCACGCGTGCCCCACCTGCACCAGGTTGTCAATCTTCGTTCCTCTCCCGATACGCGTTTCTCCCACCGTCGCGCGGTCAATCGCTGTCTGCGCTTGAATTTCTACGTCATCTTCGATCACGCATCCACCCGCTTGCCGTATCTTCCGCCAGCAACCCTCGGCAGTCCGCGCGAAACCGAATCCATCGCAACCCACCACGACATTGTTCTGCAGCACGACGCCACTCCCGATCCTGCATTCCTCCCGAATACATGCGTGCGAGTGCGCGAAAAAGTCGTCTCCAATGCGCGCGCCGCGATAAATGCTCACGAAGCTGTGCAGCACCGCGTTGCGCCCGAGCTCCACGTCTTCGTCGACAAAGCAGTACGGCCCAATGTGCGCGTTCGCTCCAATCTTCGCCGAATTCGCTACGACAGCGGTCGGATGCACGCCGGGAGCGTATCGCGGCGCGGGATGGAAGATCTCCACGGCGCGCGCGAAATCCAGATACGGATTTGCTGAACGCAGCGCTGCCATCGGCACCGCGCCTTCCTCGCGCGACACGAGTATCGCGGACGCCTTCGTCTCCCGTAGCGCCGGACGATATTTCCGGTTCACGAGAAATGTCAGTTCCCCCGCTCTCGCTTCCTCGATCCCCGCCACGTCGGTTATCTCCAACGCTGCATCGCCCTCGAGCTCGCATCCCAATTTTTCCGCAATCTCGCCCAGCTTCATCGTTTTCTCCTCACACGCGCCCACAGCCTTCGCAGGTAAGCAGGTCACTCTACCATTCCTTTTGAGACTTAACGATTCGTGCCAACGGGCAGACCCGCAGCCAATGAGACGTTTCGGTGGGAGCAACTACTCGCCAAAAAGCTTCGTTTGCGCCGGCTCGCCGGGCTCACCTCGAGCGGCAGCGGGCGTTCGCGCGGCACGTCGCGCCGCCCCGACCACCCCAAGCACCTTCATTTCCACCAACGCCGAACGCGGAACGAACACGCGCAGCGTGTTCCCGTGCAAATCCGGCGGCGTCAACTGCACACCCGAGTTGAGCAACCCGAGCAGATCGTTCGCGACGATTCCTTCCAGCACATCCTCATCGCGAAACCGCAAGCGCACCCACAGCCCATCCAGCTTTGGCCGGCTCAGAAACGTTTTGCGTTCCAGATCGGATTCCCCGCTGAATTCCCGCACAAAGTAGACACATTTCACGTCCTCCGTCGAAATAGACCGGTGTTCGCCCTCAGGCGTAAGCAGCTCAATCGCTTCCGTGCGCCCGAGCAATCCCGCGTCGAGGTAGCCGCGAACCGCCGCGCCCTTCAACAGAACCGCGATTACTCGCTTATGCGTCGACGCCGCCGCGCGTTTTCTTGCGAACATATCTCCCTACATGCCGTCCTGGAATCCGGCATTCATGCTACCGCCCCCGGGACGGCCAGGTGAACGTCCTTCCTTCGCACAACGCACAATGAATCACGAGGGTGATGCGGCGGGCTGTCACGATGACGACGGTCGGTCGAATTTCGGTCGCAACCGGGAAACGCTGCGATCTCCCCGATCGCACCGCCAATGGGGAAAATCCTTAGCGCCGGGACTTCTTCGATTGTCGCGCTTTCGGCTTGGAGGCGGGGCGCGCGGCGTATCGTCGGCCCCCCCCGCCTCCTTTCGTATGTGCTTCCTGAGGCGCGCCGTGACTTGCCGTCGCGTGAGCCGCAGGCGGTTTCACGGCCGCCGGCTGTTCTTTTTCGCCTGCCCCTTTTCCTGCTGCTTTGTGTGCTTCCCCAGCGGCGCTCTTCTCGTCGGATCTCGTTTCCGCCTCTTTGCCCTTCCGCTTCTTCTTTTCTTTCTCCGCCTTCTTCTTCTCTTCCTTGATTCCCGCAAGTTTCCGCAGAATCTTCGCTCTGGATTCCGGATCCCGCCCTCGCCCCTTCAGTTGCAGTTCGAAAAGTTCCTCGAGCACCTTGTCGAACTTCGGCCCCCTCGGAATTCCCAGCGCATCGAGCTCCGCCACTGGCAGCGCCAATCGCATCGGACGCCACTTCTGCACGTATGCCCGGATCTTTGACATCGCCGCCGGATTCGGCATTTCCACTTCGATGAACGCGACCATCTCTACCGGCAGCGACGCGATGTGGAAATACGCTTCCTTCGGTGACTGCATCTTGCCTTTCTTGAGCGTTTTCACGATCGCCTGCGCTTTGGGTACCAACTCGTTGATCGCTTCGATTTCGTTCGATCGGAATCCCAGGTTCCGCAAGGCCGCGGCCGCCTCGCGCCACTTCAGGCGCGCAAACGTGTAATAGATCACCGGAAGCCCCAGCTTTGGCCGCAGTCCCGCCCCGAACAGGTTCCCGCGCACCTTCGCCAGCTTGTTCAGGCTGTCGTAGTCGGGCTTCCTTCGCTGCAGCTGCGGATGAACCGCCTCCAGAAATCCTCGCGCTTCCCATTGCTTCAGCACTGCCGAGGGATTGTCCTCCCGCCCCAGGCTCCGCACCTCCTCGCCCACGCCCGGACCCTCCAGGTTTTCCTGTAACTCGCGCTCCAGCGCCAGATCGAACCACTCCTGCGTGCGCGACTCCATGCGGAATCCCATCCGCGCCGTGTAACGCAGGATTCGCATCAACCGGATCGGCTGGTTCGTGAACGAATGAATCGAGAGCGCCCGCACCTCCTGTTTTTCGATGTCCGCCAGCCCGTTCGTCGGATCGAGCAGCAGTCCTCGAGACTGCACGTTCAGCGAAATCGCGATCGCGTTGATCGAAAAATCGCGTCGCCGCAAATCTTCCATGATGCTCGAAAAACGGTGCTCCGGCTTCGTTCCCGGCCGCTCGTAGTATTCGTCGCGCGCAGCGGACACCGAACCGTCCACGTCCCCCGCAAAAACGATTTCGTAGTGCCGCATGCGCTCGTTCTCCAACGTCACGCGCGCTCCGCCCTTCTCCAGCTCGGCGACCATCCGCGCCGGATTGCCTTCCACCGTGAAATCCAGGTCCCGGATCGGCTGACCCGAAATCAGATCGCGCACCGCGCCCCCTGTCAGGTATATGTTCAGGTCCTGCGAACGCGCCAATTCCTGCACGCGCTCCAGCACCGCTCGCGACTCGGGCGAAAGCCGGCTTTCCAGCAAGAACATGTAATCGGGCATGAGGGTGTAGCGCCTCCTAGAATGCCGCGCGAATCACGCGCGCGGGTGGTGCGCCTTATAAACCTGTTTAAGACGTTCCTCCACCACGTGCGTGTAGATCTGCGTCGTCGAAATGTCCGCGTGGCCCAGCATCAGTTGCACGGAGCGCAAGTCTGCGCCCCCGTTCAGCAGGTGTGTCGCAAAGGTGTGCCGCAGCATGTGCGGATTCAGCGGTTGTCGCAGTCCTGCTTTGCGGCCGTACTCCTTCAGCGAGCGCCAGAACGGGATGCGATTAATCTTTCTCCCGCGCGATCCCACGAACACGAATGGCGACGCCTGATCCCCCAGCAACTTCGGCCTCGCATCTCTCACGTATGACCTGATCGATTCAAGCGCTCTTCTTCCCACCGGTACGATGCGCTCCTTGTCTCCTTTTCCGATACAACGCAACGTTCCGGCCTGCGTCTGAACGTCCTCCATACGAACACCGCACAGTTCTGAAACGCGAAGCCCCGTCGAGTACATCAGTTCGATCATGGCTCGGTCCCGCAACCCCTCTGGAGTCGAGAGGTTCGGCTGTTCCAGCAGTCTCTCCACTTCCGCCACGCTCAGGAAATGCGGCAGCGTCCGCCGAATCTTGGGCGAGTCGATATTCGCCGCAGGGTCCTCCGCGATCAGGTCATCTCCCAGGCAGAATCGGTAAAAATTTCGGATCGTTACCAGATGGCGCGCCACCGAGCGGCTGTCCAAGCCTCCCTCATACAGGCTCGCGAGAAAATCCACAACGTCGGTTCGCCTCGCCGCAGTCAGCTTCACTTGCCGCCTTTGCAGAAATTCCACAAATTTCACCAGATCCCGACGGTACGCCAGAATTGTATTCGTCGAAAGCCCCTTTTCCGCTCGTCCGTAGTGCAGGAACGCCGCCACGTGAGGGTCGCTCGCCCCGGTTATATTCGGATCGCGGCGTTCTTCGTTTTCGTTCTGTTTCATTTGCCCGTCCATCTAACTCAACGTTCCAATGCGCTGGAAGTGGCAGGCCCCGTCCCGCTCCGACGTAAAAGCAAGAAGGTCTCCGGAAGCTCCTCGCAGCGCAGCACCCACGCCGCTCCGAAGTACACCGCAGCCGCCACTGCTACGCTCCCCGCCAGAAGCCCTGCTCGTGTTACAAAGCTTCCCGCCTCTTCGAGACGCACAAACCTTAGCGCCGCAACGCACACTCCTGCCATCGCCGCCGCTGGCCACGCCATTCTCATCAACGAAAATAGAATCTTTTTCCCGTCCAGCCGCCCATAACGCTTCCGGAAAATAGCGAACAGCGCGGCGAAATTGAAATAGGCCGTCAGCGAGCTCGCCAACGCCGGCGCACCGTTCCGCAAGTACCGCAACAGCAACAGCAGGAAACACGCGTTCAGCGCTATGTTCATTCCCAGCGCGTACCACGCCACGCGTGCCGGGGTCGCCGTGTCCTGCGTCGAATAATACATCGGTGTGATCAGTTTGATCGCCGCGTACGCCGGCAAGCCGAGGGAATAAAAAAGCAGCGCGTGCGCCGTTAGCACGGTTGACTCCGCCACGAAGTGCCCATGCTGGAACAGTACTTGCACGATCGGATGCCGCAGAAGAATCAGTCCCACTGCCGCCGGAATCGTTATGAACGACACGATCCGCAGCGAGAAGCCGAACGTGTTCTTCATCTCCTCGAACTGCCCTTCCGCAGCCTGGCGTGACATCGTCGGCAGAAGCGCTGTCGACATCGCGATCGCATAGCTCCCGAGTACTAGTTCCATGATGCGATCCGCGATGTACAGCGACGTCACGCTCCCGGCCGGCATCCGCGATGACGTCGCGAACACCGTGTCCACGAAGAAGTTGATCTGGTACACCCCCATCCCGAAGAACGCCGGCCCCATCAGCTTTCCCACCGCCCGGACCGCGGGATCCCTGAACGAGGCCCTCGGCGCGAAATTGAATCCCCGCTTCGCCACCGCCGGTACCTGTATAAGAAATTGCACCGCCGTCCCAACTAGAACTCCAGCCGCCAGCGCCACGGCCGGCGTCCGAAATCCCGCTGGCGCCCAGTGCATGATCGGCCGGTACAGAAACCCGAACGAAAACAGGATCACGCTCAGGTTGAAAAACACCGCGGTCCCCGCCGGAATCGCAAAAACGTGGAAGCTGTTCAGCACCGCTCCCAGCAGCGCCGCAATTCCGATGAAAAATACCGACGGAAAAATGATCCGGTTCAGAAAGACGGCCATATCCCAGCGCATATGCGTTGCGCCGAACAGCGTGAAAACGTAAACCACCTCTCTCGAGAAGACCGCACCCAAAATCGCCACCACCGCCAACACCACCCCGATGTTCCACAGCATTTTCTGCGCGAACGCCAATGCGTCCGCCTTCGAGCTCTCCCGTAAGCGCCTCGTAAACACTGGGATAAACGACGCCGAAAGCGCCCCGCCTCCGCTCATTCGGCGTATCAGATTGGGAATCCGGAAGGCCAGAATAAAGGCGTCGGCGGCGGGAGACGTCCCGAGAAGGAGGGTGATGCGCTGATCGCGTAAGTATCCGCAAATCCGGCTGATGGCGGTGACGAAGGCTATGATCGATGCGGACTTGAGTACCTCTCGCTTAACGCTCAATCGATCGGCACTCCGACGCTAAGCCTTTGCACACCAATAAGTTAACAAAACGCGGGAACGAGATTAACATAAGTCCAACATCGATAGCAACATTTTGACGGCGCAGCACCCTCTTCCGTCCCGACTTCAGTGCATTTGCCGAGTCTCGATGCTTGAACGAGGGACTTGCGGGCGACGCGTGGTCGGGAGGCCGCCCGCAAGTTACAGCTACTACTGAGATAGTCGTGAAATCCTCACTCCTCTGGTACCGGAGTCGCTGGCCCCCCATTTCGACGGTAACGCATCCTGCCCACTGCGCCCTGCCGCACCGTATAATCCGACGGAACCTGGAAGAGCGCAGTATCCGGTTCTTCGCGCCGGATGTCCGTTAACTGAAAGACGGTGTTGCCAGTTAGCGGATCCTCCAACTTCGTAAGGACATATGTCTCAAGGTCGGGAGAATACCATCGCTCGGTGACAATCACGATTGGCCGCTCGTTTCCGATCTTTCCGGCCGGAATGGTGCGCGTTATTCGCGTTCCTTGCGCACTGACGCCGTTGATCGTTCGCGTTCCTAGGTCGGTCGTCGTCCATTCATCCGTGGCCTGCCGCTTTGTCCTCATCCCAAGGTCGTTCCGAAACGCGCGCAGGGCCTTCTTCATGGGCCGGAACGGGACCTGATCCGCAACTTTGGCGTCCGGATGTAGGATGTAGCTCGTTCCAGCAACGGGATCACCGATGAACACGGCATGGGGAATTTCACCCCCCATCGCAGAGGCCATCATCGCCGCACCCGGCAATGTCATATCGCGACGCGTACGCCCCTCGCTATCGCGCGCAATGCTTCCCGTGGTCTTCTCGTCTATCTTATTTCCGTCGGCCAGTGTGCGCGTCACTTCGGTCGAAACCGTCGCGCTGAACGGCGCGTTCCTCACCGTCTTGCCCGCGATGCCCGCCTCAAAACCCATGAACCCCATTCCAATGCCCTTGCCGCCAGTCCGGATCATGATTTGTCCGCCGGACTCTCCAGGTGGAGGCGGGGGAGGCGGTCCCTCCTGTCCGTGCACCGTCGGGCCGCTGAACACCAGCAAAGCGCCCGTTAGAGCCAGTCCAATTCGCCTTGTTCCAAACCCTGCGATCATCTTTTCCTCCAAACACCTTTCAACCTGGGCCGTGCCTTTGGCAGTGCGGGCTCCCACGCGCCTTTTGCCGTCACATTTACACCGATTGACGGTGCGTGCCCCCCGCCTAGACCCCGCCTTTACTCATCAGCCTGCGAAACCAGACGGATGGCCTGCGGAGTGCCGTCAGCGCTGACTACGAGGTCGGCTGGAATTTGTTCTCCGGTGGCCAGCCCGGCCACAGGCAGCCCCCACGAAGCCAACGCCGACCTCGGCACCGTCACGCGAATCACCGCTCCCCCTTCGATCAATGCCGAGTCGTCTGCATACGGCAGCGCATAGAATGCGGCCGCATCTTCCGTTTCCGTTGTGTCGCTTGTCGAGGCTCGCGCGCGCGGAACGCTGGGTACTACCACCTCTTGCTCCATCGGCAGCGGCTTTTTTTCGATGCCCGCCGTCTGCGCGGTCGTCGCTCCCGTCGCCGCGGAGCCGGTGTCCGGCGGAGGAGGAGTAATCCTCGAACGGAAGAACAGCAATCCCACCGCTACCAACGCCGTTGCAGCGATCGCCGCAACCGCCGCATACCAGCGATGTGGCTGGTGCACAACGCTCGCCCGCCCGCTGCGCCCCACCTGTTTTCCGTACGCCGCTTGCCTCCGGAATTCGCGCAACAGCGTAGCTTCCAGCCGTGGGGGCGCCATTACCTCGGCTGCGTGAGATGCCATCGAGCGCAGCGCAAAATTCATCCCTTCCACTTCCGTGAGCGTTCGCGCACACCGGCTGCACGATTCCGCATGGACCAGCGCCGCCTCGGACTCATTCGAACCGCCGCCCGCACGATCCGAACCTCCCCGGCTTTTCCGGTCTAACTCATGTACGATCTCATCGAACTCTGCGCAATTCATAAAAAACGCCTCATTCGTCTTCATCGCCAAAATTCGCGGCTTATTCTCGCACCGCCGCGGCTCGGTTCCCCTGGCTCGCCTTCTCCGCCCGATTCGTCTCACCCTGAACCCCCCGAAGCTTCTCCAGCAGCAGTGTCCTTGCGCGATGCAGTCTCGATCGAACCGTGCCCACCGGGCACTCCAGCGCTGCAGCCGCCTCTTCGTAGCTCATTTCCTCCAACTCACAGAGCGCGACCACCTCGCGATAGTTCTCCGGCAGCCTCGATATCGCCAGACGCAGACGCGTCATTTCCTCGAGCGAAGCGAACTCGTCTATCGGTTCGCGATGGGTGCCGTTTCCGCCGCTTCCCAAGGCCTGGAATCCATCGCCCTTGCTGCTCGACTGCCCTGCGGTCCCCCTATAACCTCGCTCTTCGCCACCCTCGCCAAACGCAACCAGCCGCCGGTCCTGCTCCCATCGCTTGCGCAGGTGGTTCCGTGCGACGCCAAAAAGAAAACTCGTCACGCTCCCTCGCGACGGGTCGAATCGTCCGGGGTTTCGGATCAGCGCCATGAAAACCTCTTGTGTCACATCTTCCGCGAGTTCGGCATTCCCGCTCATGTGCAGGGCAAAGCGATAGATGGCGGGGTGCTTGCGGCGATAAAGAAGCGTGAAAGCCTCTTCGTCTCCCGCGCTCACCCGGCGCAGCAAGCCGTCGTCAGTCGGTTCAATTTCTTTCGTGCGCTCAAGGCGCCTGGCCCGGTTCATCGCAGCTTGGGACGGCCCGCCGTCGTTCTCGTTACATATTCCAGGAATCCCACGCGCAAGTTCCCCTTTCTTGCGGCCTCGAGGCCGGGCGCAACCGTCGCGTGGACACCTCTGCGCACTCTAGGTCAGGGCTTTCAACCCTGGCCTACCTGCTAAGGGGGACCACCTCACACACTGTTGACAGGATATTTCTCAAATCGGCGAGAACAACGATTCTGCGGTGGCCGGTTCGCTGAGCCGCCGCTTCGATCGAAATCAAAGCTGGAGAGTTCAGACCTGGCTTGGAACTATACTCGCGCCAGGAGATTGATTCTCTTGCCCTTTGGTCATTTTCTCCATGCGCGCGATCATTGGTGTGCTCAACGCCGCCGGCATCCTCTCGATCAGAGAGACCGCCCCCACTCCCTTCAGTATCCTGTAGATTCGCTCTGGGATCCCGCCCTGGCGCGCCGCGAACTCCTTCTCGGACTCCAGCCGTCTCAACGCCTCCGCCATTGTCCCCGCAGCGAAACTCGCTGTCAGCCCGCTCTGGCTCGCCAAGCGCTTTAGCTCGAAGTACGTGATGAAGTTCAAGCCACGCCATAACTCACTGCGCGAAATTCGCCCCGGCAACAAGAACCCCGTCCCTCGTGGGAACAAAGGAATCAGCGGAATCCCGAAGTGCGGCTCATATGGAACCAGATAGTTGGGACACGTGTGCCACATTCGCCCGCCTCCCGCCAGGACCGATGACATGCCTGTTATCGCCGCCTTGATATCCGAAATGTGTTCTAGCACGTTGATCGAAAAGATGAATTGAAAGAAACCATGATTCGATGGACTCAGCTCTTCGGCCTGGATTTCCAACACTGGCAAGCTTGTCCCGGCTTCCTCCCTCACCACTTCCCGTATCTGAGTGAAGAAGTCGAACCCCGGCGCGGCAGGTTCAAGGGCCGTAATGTCATATCCCTCGCTGCGAAGATAGGAACTCAACATTCCAGGCCCCGCACCGACCTCCAATATCCGTCCCCTCGTCGGCAAGCACTCAGCGATCAGGCCGAATCCATACCGGCACTCGGCTGCATAAGTATTTAGGATTGTTCGAGTTTGCTCGAGACTGCCGCCCGTGCGTTCGACCACTCTCTTGGCGATGCGCTCGGACGTGAGAAGCGCGATGTGGTCGTCAATCCCCCATCTTCTGACTGTCTGGGACATCGCGTCACGATGGTACCGCGCTTTGACCCGGTTACGTCGTCGAGCGAGGGCAGCACGTCTTCATAATGCCAACTCTGGAACTTGGTCTTTGCTGCGCGATTACTCGTGGCCGCCGCGCTCGGCGATGAGCTTCCTCACGGCGGGGCTGACCCAGTCCCGATCCTGAAATTGCCGTCCCCAACCCAGAGGCGTCACGTTGCAGTACTCGTGCATCGATTCATCCGCGACGAAGCGCAATCGCTTTCGCAAGGATGCGCGCGCGTTCGGATCGGCGCCGTGGTCGAGCAACAAGCGCGCGAACTCATCGTCCTCGCGGCAATGCGCGCTATACGGCTGCGAAACGACGCAGCCGAACAGCGCCGTATGACCGCCGAATCCGTCCGCGTCTATAGCAGCTTTCGCGTTGACGTCTGCGCCGCGCGCGATCATCCA
>DATEKA010000256.1:0-19183 GCA_035277685.1 Candidatus Acidiferrales bacterium | reverse complement strand
TCAGCCCATGTGCATGCCGCCGTTGATGCCGAGGACCTGGCCGGTGATGTAGCCGGCTTCGTCGCTGGCGAGAAAGACGATGGCTGCGGCGACGTCGCGATCCGCACCGAAGCGGCCAAGCGGAATCAGCGATTTCATTTTTTCCTTGAGAGCGTCGGGGAGAGGGTCGGTCATGGGCGTGGTGATGAAGCCGGGCGCGACGGCGTTCACGGTAATGTTGCGTGAAGCTACCTCGACAGCGATCGCGCGCGTCAGGCCGATCAGTCCAGCCTTCGAAGCGACGTAATTCGCCTGGCCAGCGTTTCCAGTTTCGGCGACGACCGACGTCACATTGATGATGCGCCCCGAGCGCTGGCGCAGCATCGGGGCCAGGGCCTGCTGCGTGCAGAGATGCGCGCCAGTGAGATTGGTGCGCAGGACGGCCTCCCAATCTTCGAGCTTCATGCGAAGAGCGAGCGTGTCGCGCGTGACGGCGGCGTTGTTGACGAGGATATCGAGCCGGCCGAATTTGGCGAGAAGTTGCTGGAAGGCGTTCCTTACCTGCGCCGCATCGCCGACGTCGAGGGGCACGACGAGCGCCTCGCCGCCTGCAGAGGTAATCTCTTCGGCGAGTTTACCGAGCTGCTGCTCGTTGCGCGACGCGACGGCGACCTTCGCGCCAGCTTCGGCGAGGGCGCAGGCGGTCGCGCGTCCTATGCCTTGCGACGCGCCGGTTACGAGGGCGACTTTATCTTTGAGAGAAAACATTGAAGGCGAAGTCTCCGTCGAGGTTGCACAGCCATCTGAGCTTCAGGGGCCAGAGTCCTCCCTGATGATTCGCGAGTTACGGCGGGGTTAAACGCCCGCCAAAATCCCACGACAAACGCAGAGAACGCATTCGCTGTGGCCACCCGAGCTTCCGTTTTTATCACGATTCGGCGGTCTCGGCGCGGGCTTGCGTAATCTTGTCGAGAGTGGAGGTCAGGCTGACGGCGTCCTCCACGTTGAAGCAGCGCACGGAGCGGTCAATCTGACGCAGCAGCCCGCACAGTACCTTCCCGGGGCCAACCTCGACAAAGATGCGCACGCCTTGTTCGATGAGCTCGCGAATCGAATCGAGCCAGCGTACGGGCATGGTGACTTGCCGGATGAGCGCGTCGCGCGCTTCTTCGCCCGAGGTGATCGCTTCGGCGTCAACGTTTGTGATCAGCGGGATGCGCAGCGCCGCGAACGCAGCAGAACGCAATTCGGGTTCGAGTTTTTTTTGCGCCGGCTCCATGAGAGCGCAGTGAAAGGGCGCGGACACCGGCAACATGACGGCGCGCTTGGCGCCCGATTGCGAGGCAATCTCGACGGCGCGCTTCACGGCGGCGGCGTTGCCAGAGATGACGATCTGCTCGGGCGAATTGAGGTTTGCGGGCGAGACGACGTCGTGGTCGGCTGCCTTCCTGCAAATTTCCGCGACATCGGAGGGCGAAAGACCCATGATGGCGGCCATGGCCCCTTCGCCTTTGGGAACGGCCTCCTGCATGAACTGGCCGCGCTTGCGCAGCAACTTCACACCGGAAGCAAATTCGAGAGCGCCTGCCGCCACCAGTCCGGAGTACTCGCCAAGGCTGTGTCCGGCGCCGAAATCCGGCGCGATGCCGCGCTTTTCAATCGCGCGAAGCGCGGCGATCGAAACCGTGAAGATCGCGGGCTGGGTGTTTTCGGTTAGTTTGAGTTCTTCTTCCGACCCCTCGAAACACAATCTTGAGAGGGCGAAGCCCAGTGTGGCATCTGCCTCCTCGAAGACCGCGCGAGATTCCGGGAAATTCTCCGATAGATCGCGTCCCATCCCGGCGTATTGGGAGGCCTGGCCCGGAAAGAGATAGGCGAGCTTGCTCATTTGCGTTTTGCTTTCACCCTGAACATGGCGGGTCAGCTTCGCGCCGCAACGGCGGTAGCGGCGGAAAGCTCCTGCTCGATTTTTTCGTTCACCCGCGAGCGGCAGAGTTCTGCGGCGACGCGAATGGCGTTCTTCACGGCGTTTGCGTTCGAGCGGCCGTGCCCGATAATCGTGATTCCCCGGACTCCCAGGAGAGGCGCGCCGCCGTACTCGGAGTAATCGGTGCGCTTGCGGAAATCGTTGAAGGCGCGTTTCGAAAGGGCATAGCCGATTTGAGAAGCGAGGCTGCTCTTGATGGCTTTCTTGAGCATGCCGCCGATGTGCTCCGCCACGCCCTCGCTGATTTTCAGCGCGACGTTGCCGATGAAACCGTCGCAAACGATCACGTCCACGTTGCCGCGAAAGACGTCACGGCCCTCGACGTTTCCCACAAAATTCAGGGACGAATGCTGCTTGAGGCGGTTGAAGGCCTCACGCGTAAGCTCGTTGCCCTTCATTTCCTCTTCGCCAATCGAGAGCAACGCCACGCGCGGCCTGCGGACGCCGAAAATCGTGCGGTAATAAATTTCTCCCATCACGGCAAACTGCTCGATTTGCGCAGCCTTCGAATCGACGTTGGCGCCCACGTCAAGAATGACGGAAACCTTGTCCTTCGCATTGGGAAACGCGGCCGCAAGAGCCGGGCGGTCGACCGAAGGAAGCGTGCCTAGCACGAAGCGCGCTACGGTCATTGCTGCGCCGGTGTTGCCTGTGCTGACCACCGCCTCAGCTTTCCCATCGCGCACCAGGTGAGCTGCGACGTGCAAAGAACTGTCTTTCTTGCGGCGGAAGGCCTGCGACGGCGAGTCCCGCATGGTGATCACTTCCGTCGCGTTCACCACTTCGATGGATTCGCTGCGATACCGGTGGCGGCCGAGTTCGTGCTTGACCGTAGTCTCCACTCCCACGAGCAGGACGCGCACGTCGTATTCGCGCGCAGCCAGGATGGCGCCCTCCACTTCGGCGCGTGGCGCATGGTCGCCTCCCATGGCATCCAGAGCAATGGTGGTCATCTAAGCTCCGCGTAAGACTCCGCTGCGGAAAGGCAGGACGAGGAAAACTTAGGCCGTCTTGGCCGAAGTGTCAATCACTTCGCGGCCCTTATAGTAGCCGCAGTGGGGACACGCGCGGTGGGACAGCTTCATTTCATGGCAATTCGGGCATGCGGCGCGCGATATCACGCTGAGATGGTCGTGCGCCCGGCGGTTGCTGGTGCGGCGCTTGGAGTGCCGGCGTTTTGGATTGGGCATCGTGCTCCTCTTGGCGCGCCACGAGAGAGGCACGCGGATAGTGGAAAATAGTGTACCGTCTTATTGCTTCTTGAACCAGTCCTGCTTGAGACGCGCGAGTGGAGCCAGCCGGGAATCGCCGAGATGCTTTTCGCAGCGGCATTCCTCGTTATTCAGGTTGGCGCCGCAGTGGGGACACAACCCGCGGCAATCGCTTCGGCAGATAACCTTCATGGGAAGAGCCAGGTTCACTTGCTCAGCCAAAATGTCGGCAAGAAACAACCCATCGCCCTCGAAGAAACCGATCTCCGTATCTTCGAGATTCAGATGGACTTCCTCTTCGCCAGCAATGGAAGCCATCGGGCGATATAGGAGGTCGAAATCGCGGCTGATCTCCTCGACAACTGTGTCGAGACAGCGGGCGCAGACCAGTTCCACGCGCGTGTGCAGGTTACCCCAGATGCGGATCTGGCCGTCGATCAGCTCCGCCGTCGCGCGCACTTCGAGGGGCTCGAGCTGACGAAACTCACCGGAATGAAAATCGAGAGTGCCGGGAGAATAGCTTTTTCGGATGCGGGTCTTGCGGACCGCGAGATCGTTGACGTCTAAAAACATGGTTCGTACCCGGAACTGCGCTTCAAAATTGCATTATAGAGCGAGGACCTCGGATGTCAAGAAACGCTCTGCGAGGTTGACGCGCTTGTAGTAATCAGTCGAATGCCCCTTTCGCCACGTTCTCTCTATTCGCACCCTGTCGCTCATTCACCGGCGGAAAAATAGGTGCAATCGGGGTGGTGGAAAACGAGCGCGCTGACACTTGCCTCAGGATCCATCATCATCCCTTCGGTCAGATGAACGCCGATTTCTTCGGGGTGAAGGATCGCCCAAATGCCGGCCTGATCCTCGAGACTCGAGCAGGCGGGATAGCCGAAGCTGTAGCGTTTGCCGCGATAGCGGGAAACGAAGCGTTCGGCCATGGTCATGGATGAGGGATCAGGAAAGCCCCAATCCTCACGAATGCGCCGGTGCAGCCATTCGGCGCAGGCTTCGGCCGTTTCGAGCGCGAGAGCCTGGAGCGCGTGCGAGAAGAAGTAATTTCCAGCAGTTTTTTCCGCTTCCGCGCGGGCGCGAATACCCGCTCCGGCGGTGACGACGAACAGCGCCAGGTGATCGCGGGTGTTCCCGGAAGGAAGGATGTAATCGCTGAGGCAGAGCTTATCTCCCACGCGTTGGCGCGGAAAATGGAACACGTGCAGCGCGGCATCAGCACCGGGCGCAAACAGCGCGATCGAATTTCCGCGTCGTTCCGCTTCAAAGAACTGCCACACAACGGAAATCTTCATGAATTTGGCGGCTTCGCGCTTTACTTCCTCAACCTGGTTGTACAGCTCCAGCGCGCGGGGCTCGCGTTCCGCGAGCGCCTTTTCGAAATTGCCCCGATAGCCCAGGTGCCGGCAGAAGACCATGTAGCGATTCACATAATCCCAAATCTCGTTCAAATCGGGGACGGTGCGCTTCTTACGGTCGAGATATGCCACCGAAGGTATTGGGAGATCGATTCGAACGCGCGGCGAGCGTTCTTCGCCGGCGGGCTCGCCGTTGCGAGGAGCGATTTCTTCGGCTATCGCCGTTCCCGCGTATGTGTGCTGCCGCACGACTTCGCTGCGTCGAGCGGGATCGCTCAGCTCGTTCATCAGGCGCAGCCCCGTCATGGCATCTTTGGCGTAGCAGACGGCGGTGCCGTACTGAGGCGCGATTTTGGTCTTCGTAAATTTTTCGGAGAGCGCCGCGCCGCCAACCAGCAATGGCACTTCAATTCCCGCTTCGCGCAAATCCGCTGCGGTAGCGACCATTTGCTGCGCGCTTTTCACGAGTAGCCCGGAAAGACCGATCGCATCGGGCTTGTGTTCGCGGTGGGCGCGAATCAAATCCTCGGGCGGGACTTTGATCCCGAGATTGATCACGTCGTACCCGTTGTTTTTCAGAATTATTTCAACCAGATTCTTGCCGATATCGTGGACGTCGCCCTTCACCGTCGCGAGAACGACTTTCGCGCGCTTTGCGACGTCCGCTTTCTCCATGAATTTTTCGAGATGGCCGACCGAGGCTTTCATCGCTTCAGCCGATTGCAGGACTTCGGCGACGATCAGCTCATTGGCGTTGAAAAGCCGGCCGACTTCAGCCATTCCGGCCATGAGCGGACCGTTAATGATGTCGAGCGGCGCAGCCGGCTCGGCAAGCTTGCGGTTAAGGTCGTCGATCAAACCATCCTTCGATCCCTCCAGGATGTAATTCGCGAGGCGCTGGTCAAGCGGAAGGTCCTCGGCGCGAGCTTTCTTGCGTGCGCCTGCAGCGCGGAAGTGGCTGGAGATTGCGGCGATATGGAACTGATTTACGGCAGCCTTTTGTTCGCGCGACTGTTCCCGCCAGGCCGCCGGCGCGCCGCGCAGCAGGTCTGTCTGAGGATGATCGGCTGGGATTTCTGCCGGGACACGGTTGAACAACAGATTTTCTGCGAGAGTGCGCTCGTGCTCGGGAATTGAGGGGAATCGCTCGATACGTTCCGCGTTGACGATGGCGAGGTCGAGACCCGCCTTCGTGCAGTAATACAGAAAGACTGAGTTCACCACTTCGCGCGCGCCCGCCGGCAATCCGAACGAGACGTTAGAAATGCCGAGAACGGTGCGCACATAAGGGATTTGTTCTTTGATCAGCCGGATCCCTTCGATCGTCTCGACGGCGCCGCCGATGTAGTTTTCATCGCCTGTTGCGCATGGGAAGACCAACGGATCAAAAATGATGTTTTCGGGACGAATGCCGAATTTGCCGGTGAGGAGTTTGTGGGAGCGCTGCGCGATCTCGAGTTTTCGCTCGCGCGTGAAGGCCTGCGCCTGAATCGGGTCTTCATCAATGCAGCCGACAATCACAGCCGCACCGAAGGAACGGGCAAGAGGACAGACGCGCTCAAATTTCTCTTCGCCGTCCTCGAGATTAATCGAGTTGATGATGCTCTTGCCCTGGCAATAAGTGAGTGAGAGCTCGACAGCGCCCGCGTCGGTCGTGTCGATCATGATCGGCACTTTGATCTTTTTGATCAGGTAGTCGTAGAAGGGAGGGATATCCTTGATCTCTTCGCGGTCTGTGCTCTGCAGGCAGACGTCAACAATGTGTGCGCCGCTTTTCACTTGACGCCGCGCGATCTCGGTCGCCTCTTCCCACTGCTCGGCAGCAACCAGGTTTTTGAACTGGCGCGAGCCGATCACGTTCGTGCGCTCGCCGACGATCAGCGGGCGCGTGCTGTCTTCGGCTTCGATTATCTCGATGCCCGAGTAAACCGCTCTGTGGCTGTTCTCTGGTGGACGGCGCGGAGTCTTGCCCTCTGCCATTTGTGCGATGGCGCGAATGTGTTTTTCCGTCGTGCCGCAGCAGCCGCCGACGATATTCAGCCAACCGCGGTCGACAAAGCGCTCGAGCTGCTCGGCGAGCGACGCCGGCGTCTCGCCGTACTTACCTTCTTCGTTCGGGAGTCCGGCATTCGGGTAGCACGATACGGATCGCGTCGTCAGCGATTGCAGCGTGCGGATGTGGTCCGTCATGAATTCGGGGCCAGTGGCACAATTCAACCCGATTGAAATCAGATCGAGATGGTCGAGCGAAGCCCAAACGGCTTCGATGCTCTGGCCGCCGAGCATCACGCCCATCGGCTCAATCGTGACCGAAATCATGTGTGGAATCGGCGCGCCAAGTTCACGGCTCAAGTCCTGAATCCCGAGTGCGGCCGCTTTGATGTTTCGCGTGTCCTGGCTCGTTTCGACCAACAAGATGTCGGCGCCGCCTTCAATCAACCCCTGCGCCTGGTCGCGAAAGCTCCGCCGCAAATCGTCAAATGTTACGCCGCCGGTGACGCTGATAGCCTTCGTTGTGGGCCCCATCGAGCCGGCCACGAATCGGGGTTTTGCGGGGGTGGAGAATTCATCCGCAGCCCGGCGCGCGAGTTCTGAGGCACGCCGGTTGATTTCGCGCGTCTTGCCCGCCAGACCGTATTCCGCGAGCACAATCGGAGTGCCGCCAAACGAATCCGTTTCGATGATATCGGAGCCCGCTTCGAGGTACTTGCGGTGGATTCCCAGCACCACATCGGGCCGCGTCAGCACGAGATTTTCGTTGCAGCCTTCGAGCTTTGGCCCGCCGAAGTCCTCCGCTGTCAGGTTCTGCTGCTGGAGCATTGTGCCCATGGCGCCGTCGAGCACAAGAACGCGCTGGCGCAGCAACTCACGCAGAGCGACGCCTTGTTGGACGAGGTCTCTCATCGCGTCAAGTATAACCTCTCGAAGAACTTACAATAGGAGCGCACACGAACAGTTGTGCGCGTTCTAACGGGATTCGATGCCGCCTGCGAGGCCGGGGAACCGGGAGAATCTAGAGAAGCTTTGAAGGCTCTTCACTCACCCTGACTGCCGATCTCCATTCTAAGCTGCTTCGGAAAGGAACTCAACTTTGAAGGACGACGGGACAAGGCCCGCATCCGCTCCGCGGGCGAGCAATTCGCGAACGGCGCGACGTCCTTCTTCGCCGTAGTCCAGCGTCCAGCGATTGACGTACATCCCGATGAACTTGTCCGCCAGCGACGGGTCCATATCGCGAGCGAATTGCAGCGCGTAATTCAAGGCCGGCTCGCGATGTTCGAGGGCGTAACTAACGCTGTCGCGTATCACGCGCGCGACCTGCAATCCCATTTCCGGCCCCAGGCTGCGCCGCATGGCATTGGCGCCGAGGGGAAGCGGCAGCTTCGTCGTTTCCTGCCACCACTGGCCTAGATCCACGACGCGGTGCAATCCAATCTGCGAGAAAAGCAGCTGCCCTTCGTGGATCAACAGCCCGGCTTCCACTTCCTTGGCCTGGACGGCGTCGAGAATCTTGTCGAAAGGCAGGGTCACGATGTCTATGTTAGGCTCGAAGAGCTTCAGCGCCAAATACGACGTGGTTAGCGTGCCAGGAATCGCGATCTTGCGGCCAGCAAGGTCGTTTTTCTTGATGGGGTGCGCGGAGACCACAATCGGTCCGTAGCCTTCGCCGAAACTCGCGCCGCAATCCAGCAGGACGTACTTGTCGGCTACAAAGGCATATCCGTAAAAACTGATCGCCGTGATGTCGTACGTTTCATTCCGCGCTGCCTGATTCAGCGTCTCGATGTCGGACAAGACGTGAGTGAACTTCACGCCGGGCAGGCGCACCTTCCCCGTAGCCAGCGCATAGAACATGAAGGCGTCGTCACTATCGGGAGAATGCGCGAGGCGCAGCTCCGTAGTCTTCGGGGTCACAGCTGGAGTTGACATCGTGGCGCTCCGTCCTGGCCCTCACCGGTGTTCAAGCTCTCCCCTCCCAAACAGACACTTCCAGACATCCACCATGCGCGAGTTTCAGAGCTGGTTCGTGCTTCTTGGTGTGAGTGCCTAATTCAAGAGGCGACAGGATATCACAGGGCCTCGTCCTGGTATAGGCAGGTAGATCGGTCCATCCCGGTTTGCTCTGAGAGTTACTGACGCCGAGCACCCCGGATGTTAGTCGGTCTTCGAGGCCTCAAGTTCTGGATCGTCGCTGGTCGCGGCGACACCCTGCTTGTCGGCGGCGTGGATTCGCCCCGCGCCGTCCATAAAGAAGGAGCGCAGGCCCGTTTTGCCGTAGTCGTCGGGCGTGGCGGTCAGCTCGAATGCTTTGTTGTTTGGATCGGCTGTGGCAACTACTTGATAGGCGAAGTGATATCCACCCGCTTCGCCTGCAGCGAGATCCTTACCGACGAGCGAAGCCTCGTCGGGAGAAATTCCGCCGGCTGGCGCTGGCCCAAGCTGGGCCAGCTTCTCTGGAAGCTTTCCGAATGCGCGTCTGTACCGCTCGATCGCCAACTCCAATCCTTGAAGTGCGGTGACGACCGCGCCTTCCTTGGCCGCGAACTGCTCGCGGGCCCACTGCTTTTCGAGCTGTGGAATGTCAACCAGCAAAAGGCCAACGGACAAAATTCGCCACTGTCCATCCTCACGCACGAGCCCGAACTGCGTTTCCTGTGCGTCCACCACTTTTACGGGGATGAAAGCCAGGTTGTCTTGGACGCGGGCGCCCCCGAAGCGGAATTGGACAACGGTGCTGGGGGTGCTGCACCGGAGAATTGTGTGATTTTCCGTGTCGGAGGAAAGCAACGGCTTGCCAGGTCGATCCGCAAGGGAAAACCGCTTGATCACTTCGGCTTGCTGCTCGGCGGTCAACGATTGAAAGGCGGCGGCATTCGCACGAGTCAGATGCGTCGCAAACTGCGCTTGATTGCCCACGCAGGCGGCCGTCAACGTGTCCGAGAGGGCCGCAGCCGGTCCGGAAGGCACAAGGCCGGGATTCTCCTGAGCGCGCGCTGCCGGCCAGCAAGAAAGGGTACAAAGCGCCAGCGCGGTTCCGGCGAGGACCGGGAATCGGATCGAACGGTTCACGTTCATGTAAGGTCGGATTTCGCTCGCGCGAGGATGGTTGCCAGGTCGCGCGTAAATTGCGAGCGAGCCATGACGTTGCGGCATCCGGCAGCCCGGGCTTGCTGGGCCAGGTCAGTCTGAACGTGAGAAAGAAAAGCGATCACCGGCACGGGATCCGCAGTGGCTTGAATGCGCCCGAGCGCCTCGACCGGACGGCTCTTCGCGTTTAAGTCGACTACGATCAGATTCGGCTTCGCCTCGGCTATCGCGCCGAGCAGAGCCTCCGGCGTAGGGCAGAAGAAAGCGGACACGCCGACGTGTTTTGCCGTCTCGACGATTTTCGATTGAAAAAACAAATCATTAACCAGTGCAAGAACCTGCGCCATCCGCAAACTCTCCCATTCGGGTTTAGCACGTCTTCAAGCGAGTCTACAAGCGCGTCCAGCCGGACGTCGCGCCAATCTGCGCCGTCGCCGGGCTGTGTCACGGCGAGCCGAAATATATGATAACTTCTTGTGCAGCCTTCGAGGAGGACGCATGCCCGCTGCTCAATCTGCCGGCGCGATTCCCGGAATTGCCGTTCTCGAGCAAGCCCCGATCATCATCGAAAAAATCGTTTTGTCTGCGACCGACCAGGACATGGGATGGAAGCCGGCCATGGATCGCTGGTCAATCAGCGAAGTGCTGGCGCATTTGGCTGATGTTGAAGTCATCGGCTTCCGTGACCGCATCCGCGTGATGATGGAAAAGAATAATCCTGCGATCGAAAGCTATGATCAGAATGCGGCGTACGCATCCGGAACTTACGCGGGATTGGGACGCGAGAACTTGAAGAAGTTCTGCCACGAGCGGGACCGCAGTTTGTCGTTCTTACGCTATGTCTCGCCCGACGTGCTGGGCCGGAAAGGACAGCACTCGAAGATCGGACCGATTACGATTGGAGAGCTCCTCCACGAGTGGGCGTTTCATGACCTTGGCCACATTAGGCAGATCGCCGAGCTCTACCGGTCCCGCGCGTTTTATCCGCATTGCGGTCCCTTCCAGCAGTTCTACACGATCAAGCCGTAGGCGCGATCGCCCCTCTGCAAAGCCGCTGCGAGAGCGGTATGTCGATCGGCCGGAGGAAGCCCCTCTGGGCTCCTGTAGTCAGCGATTCTTCCGGCGTCTTGCCTGTGGTCGCTTCGGCTTCTGAGCCACATAGAGGTAGCGCAAAAGACGCCGCTCCTTTGTGAGCGCATGCACGCAGGAGAGAAATTCCTGGAGGTCTCGAAACGTCGGGTCGCCTTCCACGGCAATCAGTTCGTTCTTTCTTTTCTCGCGGGAATCGCGCCAGCGCTTGGCGATGAGCGCCGCATTCACCGTTGTGTCGCGCGACGCGATCAACCGGAATCCTGTTTCCTTAATGAGCCGCTCGTTTTCCCCAGGCGGCGTGAAAACGTAAAGGCCGATTGAGCTGCGCGTCGCGAGTTCGTGGTGCGTGACCATCCCTCCAATCACCAGGGCATCGCTGAATAGAAGCCTGGCGCCGGGCTTGAGAACGCGAATAATTTCTGCAAGCAGGGCGGCCCGATCCGGTATATGGCAAAGGACGTCGTTCGCGAACGCAGAATCGAAAGAAACGTCGTCGAAGGGAAGCGGCTCCGAAACATCGCGATCCTCGAAATGGACGCGGGTCTGCATGCCTCGCTCCGCAGCGAGACGATTTCCGTTGCGCACTCCCGCCTCGTTGGAATCGAGGCCAAGAATCCGGCAGCCGGTTGTATCGGCAACGTGCAACCGTATTGACCTGAGCCGCAGCTGATTTCGAGCACATTGGAATTCGGTCTCAGGCCGAGCTGGCGAGGTATCTCAGTGGACTCTTCCGTCGTCACCCAGCTCGTCTGGCCGAAATCGCGCCCGTAGGTTTCCGCGCGAATTTGCCGATACACTTCGGCGGCATAGTTGCCATACGACGCGGTGTAGAGATCCACTTTTGCAGTCATAGCGGTGTCTGCGGCGCACGTGGCCCCGGCAAAGCTCCCTCGAAAAGAAAGCGCTGCCTACCTCGGCTTGTAAATCCGGATGATGTCGTCTTTCACTTCCACCACGCTCCCGGAGTACTGGCGCGACGCATGCTCGCGCAGTTCCTCGATGGAATAGTAGTCGCCGTGTCCGTCGAAATAGCGGGCATCGTCAATGAGGAGCACGTGCTCGCGGACCGGATGCAGGTAAATACATTCCAGTTCTTTCTTCACCGGCGCATCGATATCTCCCCAGTGGGCGTCAATCCAGAAGAGGGCAGGCTCGCGAATCTGTTTCACGATTTCAGGAAGCACGTCTCCGCTGTCGCCCTGGTAAAGATGGATGTTTGCCCAGCCGGCAAATCGGCGTTTGGCCCGCGCAGCCAGCCATTTGTCGAGCTCGATGGAGTAGATTTCCCGAAAATGGTCTTTCTGGGCGTTGATCATGTTGCCCAGGTTGGTTCCCGTCTCGACCATCACCTGCAGACCGAACCGCTGTGCAAATGCCGCGAGCGTCTGCTGCTTGACAATGTGGGGCACCTTCGGCCCCGGTGAGCCGCGCAACTTCCACCAGAGATACTCTCCCTGAAAGGCCGCGCGCTTGTACGGTTCGAAGAAAATGCTCTCGCGAAACCACTTGTCCGTGATTTCGCGCGTCTCGTCAATGTTCTTGTGCCGAAACATCGAAAAGAATGATAGCAAGACGGGCGCCGCGGATGTATCGCGCTGTATCGTTTAGAACTCTTCTTCGTCCGGCGGTCTCCTGATTTTGGCGGTTTTCAAGGCGATGCCGAAATCGCGCGAGCGGAAGTCGCTCACAATCGCGCGCCGCTTCTCCAGCGCCAATTCCGACGGTCCCATTACGCCCGCCGAACCCCGCGGAAAATGCTTGATAAAAATGGCCGCGATGTGCGCTGTGGCGTACGAAATGGGCGTAGAAATCAATCCTCGCCGGCGAATCTGGTAGAGCGTCGGCACGCTCACGTCCCAGCGAAGCAGCAGCGGCTGCTCGTCTTTCACACCGCGCACAAGGACCGCCGCGGCGAAGCGCGCATTCTCGAGGATGCCTTTGCGGATCAGCTTGGCGACCTGTCTGGGCGTCGGCGTGCTCGGAAAGCGCTTCCGCACGAGACCCGCCGAGCGGTTGAGCCGTCCCTGCCGATACCAGCGGTAGAGACGCTCGAAGTCGGTTCCGCCTATTTTTGCGTTCACGTCCCGCGCAGGAATTACATAGGGCAGCATGCACACTTCGTCCTGCGCCGCGAGGTATACGGGCGTTTCGCCGATCGGCTGGGGAAAACGAAATTTCTCCCGTTCCGCAAAGCGCTTCGCCAGCTTAAATCGGCCCTCGCGGTAAATTCTCGGATTCGATATGGCTTCGTCGTACGCGCCATCGGCGGACCATGTGGAAACCGGGTCCTTGCTCTCTGTGCTCTCGAACAGCCGGATTTGAATGGACTCGACCGAATCAAGCAGTTCGGCGCCGCGTTTCGCGAGCAGATTCGTAAGTCCAGGGGCGATGCCCGCGCAGATCACCGCAGCCCGATTTCTCGCCACGAAGCGTTTGTGGAATTGATATTGCTCCGGCTTGAACATGTTGCGCGTCAGATGGGCGTTCAGGTCGATGTAGTGCGCGCGAAGACGCAACGCCGCGCGAAGGACGATCTGGTTAAAAACGGCGGGCGAGGCGTTGACGACCAGGTTGGCTCCGCGCCCGGCGCGCACAATCGACCAGAGATTCCGCGCGTTAGCTTCCACAATCGGAATTGCGCTTTTCTTGCCGAGAAAAAGTCGCGCCCGCTCCGTGTCCCGGTCGCCGCACCAAACCGAGTGGCCCTGCCGCGCGAGCAAATGCGCGAGCAGCGAGCCCGTCCCGCCCGCGCCGAGAACAAAGATCCGCATCGGCCCGAACTCTATCATATTCACAGCGTTGCAGCGCCCAACGACGGCGAACTTCGCCATCCGAAGCAGAGGTCCGCATCAAGACCGGCTTATGACCAGCGATTTGCTTTGCGCCGGGGCGACCGCCGGCGTAAAATCAGATTGATTTCTCCGACCCTCGGCGCCTAATGGAGCGAAAACCAATGGCCCGAGGGCGACACCCCGTTGTTCGGGGCTGAGGGTTTGGGCGGAAACACCCAAGCCTCCCGTTGACGGCGCGGCTTCGACGCGCGCGCTTGCGACTTGCTGAAGCAACGGTCGCATTGGAAAGGAGAAAGCTGCCGATCGCGCTTGCTGGCGGCGGGAGCTTGTCGCCCAATTCCAAAACGGAGTTGGGCATTTCTATTGATGGCCGTTTTTCCGCGCGTTGCGGTTGGATTCCGCCGCGCTCGGCAGCATCGAACCCAAGAGAGGCTCGACGAAAACAGGACGATGCGTCTCGTTGACAAGTTCGGACGGCAGATCACCGATCTTCGAGTCTCGGTAACCGACCGCTGCAACTTTCGTTGCGTGTACTGCCGCTCGGCGAATCCCGAAAACCACGTGGCGTACGACGAACTTCTCGAATGGAGCGAGTACGAGCGGCTAGTGGCGCTTCTCGTGCGTCTCGGTATTCGCAAGGTGCGTGTTACCGGGGGCGAACCGCTCGTTCGACCTGGCGTCGAGACTTTCATCGCTCGCCTGAAAACGATCGGCGTGAGCGACCTGTCGATCACTACCAACGGCCACATGCTGGCCGAACGCCTCGCTGGCTTGATCGCTGCCGGCCTCGATCGCATCAATATCTCGCTCGATTCGCTGGACCGCGCGCGATTCGAACGCATTACGCGAACGAAAGCCTTCGACCAGGTGATGGCAGGAATCGACGCGGCGCAGAATTCCTCGCTGCGCCCGGTGAAAGTCAACGCCGTCTTGGTGCGCGGCTTCAATGACGACGAGGTGGAAGCGTTCGCTGGATTCGCGCGCGAACGCGATCTGATTATGCGATTCATCGAGTTCATGCCGCTGGACGCCGACCGCGCTTGGAAGCGTTCGATGGTCGTGCCCGCGTCGGAGGTATATGAGAGAATCGCGGCGCGCTGGCCGCTCGTGCAGATCGTCCACGAGCGCAGCGAAACGGCACGGAAATACCGGTTCGCCGACGGACGCGGCGAAATCGGCTTGATCGCGCCGGTCACGCAGCCGTTTTGCGGTTTCTGCTCGCGCATCCGTCTGACGGCGGACGGCAGGTTGCGCACATGCCTTTTCAGCAGGGACGACCACGATCTAAAATCGCTTCTGCGCGGCGGAGCCACTGATCGCGAGATCGCAGACGAGATTCTGGCGATCGTGCACGAAAAGGAAAAAGGTCACCGCATCAATGAGCCCGGGTTCGTGCCGCCCTCGCGCACGATGGTCTACATTGGCGGCTGATTCTTCCAGTAGTACGATCTTCACCTGGTTTGATGTTGATGCGGAGTTGCCAGTGCCTGATGAAGGCGAATCCAAACTTTTCTCGTTGACGGAAGCGGAGCGCCTTCGCGCACAGCTCGAGCCGGTCCTCATCGAAGCCATGGAAGCGCGCCGGAAAATGATCGAGCCGGAAAAGAAGCTAGCCGCGCTGGCCGAACGCATCCAGGTTTCGGGCGGGATGCAAGTGCCGTATGAAAAAGCGGCGAAGTGGCGGGCGATTCGCACGAAATTCGAATCCTCGGTGCGCGACGCGCTCGAGCGCATTCAATCCACGGGCTGTATCGTCAAAGACCTTGACGTCGGCCTTCTCGATTTTCCTTCGCGCATCGACAACCAGGACGTTTTTCTCTGCTGGAAGCTCGGCGAAGATCGCATCCGCTTCTACCACGCGCAAGACGAGGGTTTCGCCGGACGCAAGCCCATCGACCCGCTCGACACCGGACGCGACAAGCCGATCCAGTAACCTCACACCCGTGCGAAACGAATCCGCCAATCGCCTGAAAGACTCCGCCAGTCCGTATCTCCGCTCCGCGGCGCATCAGCCGGTCGACTGGTGCGAATGGGGTGAAGAAGCGTTTCAGAAGGCGCGCGCCGAATCGAAGCCGATTCTACTCGATGTGGGCGCAGTCTGGTGCCACTGGTGTCACGTGATCGATCGCGAGAGCTACGAAAACCCCGAGATCGCTTCGATCATCAATCGACATTACGTTCCGGTAAAGGTGGATCGCGACGAGCGCCCTGACGTCGATTCGCGCTATCAATCGGCCGTCAACGCAATCTCAGGACAGGGCGGATGGCCGCTGACCGCCTTTCTCACACCCGACGGAAAGCCGTTTTTTGGAGGGACTTATTTCCCTCCCGAAGACATGATGGGCCGCCCGGGTTTCAAGCGTATTTTGCTGGCCGTCGCTGAGGCGTTTCAGTCGCGGCGCACGGAGATCGATGATTCGGCGAAGGCGCTGGAAAACGCCGTCGCCAAAGCGGAGATCTTCGAGGGAGCGCGCGCAACGCTCGACGCAGCGATAGTCGACACGATCATTACCGGAGCGCTTCGCCTGTTCGATGAAAGGAACGGGGGCTTTGGCCAAGCGCCGAAGTTCCCGCACTCCTCCGTGATCGATCTCCTCCTGGAAAACCGTAGCCGCCAAACCGGCACAAACTTGCACCACGTCGTGCAGCGCGCGCTCGACGGGATGGCTGGCGGCGGCTTCCATGACCAGCTCGGCGGCGGATTCCACCGCTACTCCGTGGATGAACGCTGGTGCGTTCCGCACTTCGAAAAGATGTCGTACGACAATTCCGAGCTGCTGAAAAACTATCTTCACGGGTATCAGGCAAGCGGCGTTCCGCTGTATCGCGAAGTCGCGGAAGGAACGATTTCGTGGATCAACGAAGTTCTTTCGGACCACCGGCGCGGCGGTTTTTACTCGAGCCAGGACGCCGATCAAACGCTCGATGACGACGGCGACTACTTCACCTGGACGCTGGATGAGGTGAGTGCTGTGCTCGCGCCAGAAGAGGCGCGCGCCGTCGAAATCTACTATGACGTCCAGCCGCGCGGCGAAATGCACCACAATCCCGGGAAGAACGTGCTGTGGGTCGCCGCGTCGGTCGCAACCGTTGCGAGCGCGCTGAAGATCAGCGAGCCAGACGCTCGCCTGCTGCTCGCCCGAGCAAAAGGCAAATTGCTCGAGGCTCGGCGCCGTCGGCGTCCGACTCCTGCTGTCGACGAAACGCTTTACGTCGCGTGGAACGCGATGTTCTCCTCCGCCTACCTGGAGGCCGCGCTCGCGCTAAAACGGAATGACTGCCGCGTCTTCGCTTTGAAAACACTGGATCGCCTGATCGCGGAGGCTTGGGACGAATCAGAAGGCTTCCTACATCGCCTCGGTGGTCCCCGTCTCGACGGCTCGCTCGACGATCAAGTCTTCGCCGCCGCGGCGCTGCTGGACGCTTACGAAACCACCCTCGACAGGCGCTATCTAGACGTGGCGCAGCGCTGCATGCGCCTTGCTGTTGAGAGGTTCGGTGACCCGGATGCCGGAGGATTTTTCGATCGTGCGAAGGATGCCGCGCTTATCGGAGGCCTGGACGTTCGCCGCAAGTCTCTCCAGGATTCACCGACGCCCGGAGCCAATGCCGTCGCGGCAATCGTTCTTGACCGGCTCTACGCTTTCACGGGCGAGCGCCACTATCATGATTGGGCTGAAAAAACGCTCGAAGCATTCGCCGGACGCGCGCCGCACTACGGAATCTTCACCGCGACATACGCGCTGGCCGTGCTCTTGCATAAACGCGGCGTTCTGCAGGTTGTGATACTCGGTGCGGAAAACGATCCAAAATCGGCCGCGCTCGAATCGGCCGCCAACGAAGTCTATCGTTTCGGGAAATCGATCCTGCGCGTTACACCTGTGGACCTCAATGCCGCAACTCTTCCATCTGCTTTGCGGGAAACGCTGCCGCACACCGACGCGGCCAAAGCACAGGCGCTCGTTTGCGTCGAAGCCACCTGCTATCCGCCGGTCGGCGATCCGGCCGAACTGCGCTCGTTCCTCGCCAAAGTCGCGACGGAGACCGCCGACGCTGCCGGGCGCGGGTAGCTTCGCCTTCGGGCCTTGCAACGTTGCCCGTTAGCCGCCCTGCGACGGGTCGACAATCAGCTCCCCTTTCATTCGGCCGTGTCCCAGCCCGCAGTGGACGCAGCACTTGAACTTGTAAGTTCCGGGCGTCTTCGCCTCGATCTCAACGGTCACCGGCTGCCCCTTCTCCAAACGGTAGCAATCTTTCACCGGTGGCGACGACAGCATCAGTCCCGGCTCGCTTCCCTTCGCCGCTCCCTCGGCCGAGGTCGAAATGCCGAACCCATGAGTCCGGTCGGTTGCCGTAATCTTCAGAATCAATTTCGTTCCCGCCTTCATATGCACAACCGGCGGATCGAACTCATATTTCTTGGCCGTTATGTCAGTCGTTTGGACGCCTTGTTCCTGCGCAAGCGCCACTGATGCCAGGATCGGCCACGAGGCTGCCGCTGCCAGCACCGTAAGAACCAACGTCGAAATGCGAATTGCGCGTTCCACTTTTATCTTCTCCCAGTCGCCCCGTTCATTTGATTCGCCGGCGCGAGCGCTTGTTGCGTGGGTTGAACGCCTCTCCACACGCCGATTTCCGGCCCGTGAAGTCGCGCTCGGAGCCGCAGTTCCCGGATGGATCGAGCCGTTCGGACTGCCGCAAGGACCAGCTATTGTCCCTGTCCACGCGACGCTGGCGGCACCAGGCCGTTCAATCTGTAATAGACGACGCACTGGCCATAGTGATCGTTCGCGTGCTCCATCGCTTCCGCAAACAGGGCGGCTTTCGTCTCCGTCTCGTTCCCGAACGGAGCCTTTGTTTCTTCGAGCAGTCCTTTATCACCCAGTTGCTTGATAGCCGCGGCGCCGTCCGCGAAAGTTCTTTTGACGAAGGCCACGATCTGCGCGCGCGTTTTATAGGTCTGTCGCGACGGATTCTCGGTGTCCTTCGGTGGTTTCGTTCCGAGCGCCGCGTCGATAAATAAATAATTGGCACCCGCCGCGTGCAGCACTTGCTCAGCGAACGTGCGCTGCGCTGCCGTGGCCTTGTAGTCGAGCTTGTTCTCAGGGAAGTCCGCAGCCATGTCTGTCAGGAGTTTGGCCGTGTAATTCCACTGATTGAGCAGGTCAGTGGCTATTCCAGCCGCCGCTTTCTGCTTCATTCCCGTTTCGCTTTGAGCCTGCGCCCCAACCGCGCAGGCCAGCACAACCAGCACCGTCAACATTGGCATAAACAAGCCTCGCGCCCTCTTGAGCATCTGTCGTCCTCCTTTGCTGGTGATCTTTCGGACCTCGATTGCACGGGAGAGTATCACGTGTTCCCTTTCCGGTCGACGCAGACTCACCGATTCGCCGGGCGCACCTCGACTATCGGCCGTTATCCTCTAACCCATGGTCCAATGGCGCGTCGTAGAGTTAATGACTGCGCGCTCTTTCGCTGCTCTCCTGTTTGTTGGGACACAAAGGTCACCTCTCCCTGTTTTCCGAGGCTCAGGTGACGTAAGTTCGAGTGTGTAAAACGAGAGAGGGTGTAGGTTTTGTTGTGAGAGCAACAAAATCTCCAGTAAAGGAGCCTACACCCCGATGCGAGTGAAGAATAGCACACAGCGGTTCGAAGGGTTTGTGCGGGATC
>DATEKA010000255.1:0-12027 GCA_035277685.1 Candidatus Acidiferrales bacterium | reverse complement strand
GCCGTCGCTTTGCAAATTCGCGGAGAAACATGGGAAAATGGAGCTTCAGGCGGAACATCGAGGATAAACAAGGACATGGCTGACGAAATCGCAAAGGGAGTCACGCTCGAAAAGCCCGGGAACGAGGAGAATTTCCTGAAGGATGAGGGGATTCTGTTTTCATCGCTGGACAAGGTGGTGAATTGGGCGAGGCGAAGCTCGATCTGGCCGATGTCTTTTGGGCTGGCGTGCTGTGCGATCGAGATGATGTCTATGGCGGCGTCGCGATACGACGTGGCGCGATTCGGCGCGGAGGTTTTCCGGGGCTCGCCGCGGCAGTCGGACCTGATGATTATCGCGGGGCGCGTCTCGCAAAAAATGGCGCCGGTGATCCGGCAACTGTACGAACAGATGCCGGAGCCGAAATGGGTGATCTCGATGGGCGCGTGCGCGACTTCGGGGGGCGTGTTCAACAACTACGCGATCGTCCAGGGAGTGAACCAGGTGATTCCGGTGGATATTTACGTGCCGGGCTGCCCACCGCGTCCGGAAGCGCTGCTGTACGGAATTTTGGAACTGCAGAAGAAGATTGATGCCGAGCGGGGCAGTTTCCTCCGTTCCCTCAATTTGCCCAATAATTAAAGATTTTTGTCCGTACAGGAAATTCTTCTTTGTTTTTGCAGCCTCCCGTATCTCTCCGATTCTATTCTGCGAACCGGCGTAATGTGGTGACCTTGCTAACATTGCGGACAACACCGCCGCAATTGGAGCATGGAGCTATGCGGCTCAACCTGAGAGGCGCGCGGTAGCGAAGGTAGTGGGGCCACGGCACCTCTGGTGTAATGAAGAGACTGCGTTGTTTTGCCGCCTCCAGCGTCTTTCTAATATTGTTTCGTGAACCGGCGTGGCGCGATTCGCTTGCTATCGTTGCGTTGAACGTCCCAGCGGAAAACAGCGCCGTTAGAGCTACAGCAAAAGCCAGAGCTAGAGGGTTATATGCTGCAAGAGGTCAGGCGAGGATGGTGGCGGCGCCAGCGGGGAAAGCGACAACGGATCCGGGACTGAGGTATTCGCGGCGGAGGTAGCCCATGCCGATGGCCGTTCCGGCGGCGGGGGAGAATGCAGAGCTGGTGACATGGCCTACATCAGCGCCATTGACGAGGAGTTTTGTGCCGGGCGCGGGCGGCTCGGGAGTAGAAAACGCGAGGCGGACGCGACGGCGGTTGACGTGGCCGCGTGAGCGCACGCGTTCGACGATTTCCTGTCCGGTGTAACACCCCTTCGTAAAACTGAGATGCGAATTCTCGAGCGCGGCTTCGTGCGGAATAACGGAGTCGTCGAAGTCGAGGGGGAACCAGGGGATGCCGGCTTCGAGACGCAAGGCATTCAGCGCACGCATGCCGAGGGGCGAACCGTGAGCGGCTTGGACGATGCCGGAGAGCGTGCGCCAGACGAGTTCGAGCTGCTCGATCGGCGCAATGATTCGAACTCCCGGCGCAGCGAAATGCGAACGGCGCACGGCGTAACATTCCACGCCGCCGATTTCCGTTTTTTTCCCCGCAAATTCCGAAAAGCCGTCGAGCGACAGGCCGGTGGCCTGCGAAAGCACGAATCCGGCATGGGGGCCTTCGACGGCGACGGCGCCGAGGCGGGCAGTCGCGTCCTTGAGTTCGACGTCGTCCATGATGATGTATTTGTCGAGCGTGGCCAGGGTGCGCTCGCGGACGGAGGCGTGAGAGAGGACCAGCACGTCGTCGTGGCGCACGTAGATTTCGAGTTCAGCGAGGATATGGGCGCGCGGGTCGAGGAGCAGGGCGAGAATGCCCTGGCCTTCAGCGAGGGATTGAACGTCGTTGGAAACGATGGCGTTGAGGTAGCGGATGCGGTCGGGGCCGGTGAGAATGGCGATCGCGTGCCAGTTGGCGTCGAAGAGGGCGACGGTTTCGCGGGCGACGCGCCATTCGTCCTTCCAGCCGGTGAAGAAATCGGGGAGGGCGCAGCCGGAGAAAGTTGCGATCGTGGCGCCGGAGGCTTTGTGATGGCTGAGAAGAGGGGAGTCCATTTTGTAGCGCAAGACGCCGGCGAGCGCGTCCGGGCTCATTTTAACAGACTGTAACAGCGAGGGGAGAGAGCGGGGCCGAGGCGGGCACGGCATGCCGTGCCCCTACCGGTGCAAGAAGCCTGGTTTGTATGGCGCTTGACACGCGACAGGCGAGGCAGTATTCTGAAAAAAGTCGAACGAACGTTCGATAAACTTCCGGCCGGGGGCATCGCACTTTGTCGCCGCGTCAATCCCGTCTCTCTCAACAAAAACTGGAACGGATCGTCCGTCATGCGGCCCGCGTGTTTTATGAAAAGGGGTACGAAGGGGCGTCGATCCGGGATATCAGCCGCGCGTCGGGCGTTTCGCTGGCGGGCCTGTATTACTACGTCGAAAGCAAGCAGAAGCTTCTTTACCTGATTCAGGCGTACACGTTCAAGACTGTGCTGGGACGTCTGGAAGGACGACTGGCGGGCGTATCCGACCCGGTGGAGAAGCTCAGGATACTGGTCCACAACCACCTGGAATATTTTTTGCGGCATCCGGTGGAGATGAAGGTCCTGTCACACGAAGACGAGGCGCTGGAAGGCGCGTACCGGAAGGAAGTCCTACAGACGAAGCGCCGCTACTATGCAATAGCAGCGGGAATTTTCGAGGAAATGCGGGCCCGGGGGGCGGCGCGGCGGGTGAATCCGCGCGTGGCCGTGCTGTCGTTGTTCGGAATGATGAATTGGGTTTATACATGGCACCGGCCGAAGATTGATCCGCGGGCAGACGCGCTGGCGGAGGCGGTGACCGAAATGTTTTTGCACGGCGTGGCAGACGGGCGGGCGGTTTCGCGAGGGAAACAGATTCTGGCGGGACGGGCGCGAAGGATTGCGGCGCCGGGGCGTGCGGCGTAAGGACGAGATTCGTTCGAATAATTTGGATGGAGGAAGCGATGGCGACAATGCAGGCGGTGGAGCAGAAGCAGTTGATCCATTACACGCTGGACGGCGGAGTGGCGACGATCACGATGGATGATCCGCCGGCAAACACGTACACGTACGAGATGATGCAGCAACTGGACGCGGCGATCCTGCAGGCGCGCATGGATGAGAACGCGCACGTGGTCCTCCTGCGCGGCGCGGGGGAGAAGTTCTTTTCGGCGGGAGCCAGCATTCCGATGCTGGCGAAGGCCGATCCGCAGTTCAAATATTATTTTTGCCTGCACGCGAACGAAACGCTGTCGCGTCTGGAGCAAACGCCGAAGCTGGTGATTGCGGCGTTGAACGGGCACACGGTGGGCGGCGGCCTGGAGATTGCGCTGGCGTGCGACATTCGCATCGCAAAGAAAGAAGGCGGAAAGATCGGGCTGCCGGAAGTGAACCTGGGCGTTCTGCCGGGCACGGGAGGAACGCAGAGATTGTCGCGGGTGGTTGGACGTGCGCGCGCGATCGAGTTGATGACGACGGGGCGCACTTTCAGTTTCGAGGAGGCGCTGGAGTTCGGGCTGATCCATTACATCTACGAGCGGGAGAATTTCTGGGAAGACGTGATGGCGTATGCGCGGCAATTCTGCCCTCCGAACAAGGCTTCGCGAGCGGTGGGGCGCATCAAGCGGGCGGTGGTGACGGGCTCGGAGATTCCGTTTGCGGAGGCGCTGGGAGTGGAGCGGGAGCTGCAGCAGTTGCTGTTCACGAGCGAGGATGCGAAGGAAGGCCTGAAGGCATACGTGGAGAAGCGGCAGCCGGAATTCAAGGGGAAGTGAAGGGGTTCAGCGGGAAGCCGCGCGGCCTGCGGCGACCCGGATTGACATCTAAGGCAACGGAGCGCCGGCAAGCAGCCGGGAATTGTAAGATGAGCGGACAAAGCGCGAATGGATCGCGCACGTTCTCGGCCGCAACGGCTGAGCCTGGGGGAATCTGAAGAATCAATGCGCACACTACCCGATTACCTTCGCAAAGGAATGAAGCTCGTTGTGGTGGGAGCAAATCCGGGGGACCGTTCGGCGCGAGTAGGGCACTACTACGCGGGCCGCACGAATCAGTTCTGGCCGATGATGTACGAGTCAGGAGTAATTCCGGAGGCGCTGGAATATTCGGACGACCGGCGCATCCTGGAGTTCGGGATCGGGATGACGGACCTGGTGAAGCGGCCGACGCGGGGGTTCGAAGAGATCGAGCGGCAGGAATTCGCGGAAGGGCGAGTGCTGCTGGCGCGAAAGCTGGAAGAGTTTCGGCCGCGAGTGGTGGCGTTCAACGGGAAGATGGTGTACGAGAAATTTTCCGGGCGGGCGTGCAAGCTGGGTTTGCAGAAGGAACTGCTGTACGGCGCGCGGGTGTTCGTGCTGCCGTCAACGAGCGGGCAGAACGGCGGCACAGACCGCGGCGTGAAGATGCGGTATTTCAAGAAGCTGGCGGCGTTTCTGAAGAGCCTCGACGACTAGGGGCGGCGGGCGGAGAAATGTCAGCGACGCAAGGACCGATTATGGGCGCAACGGTGCTCGAAGAACGTTCGGGCGCAGTGAGGACGCTGCGGCTGAACCGGCCGCAAAAATTGAACGCGCTGGTACCGGAAATGGGGCATGCGCTGGTGGAAGGGTTGCGGCGCGCAGGGGAAGACGCGAGCGTTCGCGCGGTGGTGATTACGGGGGCGGGACGGGCGTTCTGCGCGGGAGGCGACCTGGAGCTGTTGCGCGATGTCCGGCGCCGGGGCGCGATGAGGGAGCTCGAAGGCTTGTTGATTGCGGGCAAGGAGATTTGCCTGGCGATTGCGGACATGGCGAAGCCGGTGATTGCCGCGGTGAACGGGCCGGCGGCGGGCGGAGGAATGAATCTGGCGCTGGCTTGCGACATGCGGATCGCGTCGAGCGAGGCGAAATTCGCGGAGTCATTCGCGAATGTGGGGCTGTACCCGGATTTCGGGGGAACGTATTTTCTGCCGCGGATCGTGGGAGCGGCGGTGGCGGCGGAATTGTTTTACACCGCGCAATTGCTGACGGCAGAGGACGCGTTGCGGCTGGGCATCGTCAATCGCGTGGTTGCGGCGGAGCGGTTCGCAGAGGAGTGTGGAAAAGCGGCCGGTCATCTGGCGGCGGCTCCTCCGCTGGCGCTGGCGGCGGTGAAGCGCGCGGCGCTGGGCGAGGAGCGGCGGGCATTGGAGAGTAAGTTGGATGAAGAGGTTCGGATGCAGATCCGCTGCTTCGAATCGGAGGATTGCCTGGAAGCGTTGAACGCGTTTTCCGAGAAGCGGAAACCGAATTTTCGCGGATCGTGACGCGATTGGGAACGAGATTTCATTGAAGGAGAAGAGTTATGCCTGCGGCACGCATCAGCACGTTTGACGATTGGGTGGATCTTTTCGGCGCCTGGCGGAAAGACATCGGCGTCAATTATGCCGAAATCGAGGAATACAAATTCGAGGCGAAGTTCGGGCCGACACGATCGAACGAAATCGAATTCGGCGCGTTCAAGGGGCGTCCGAAGTGGCGAAGGGTGCTGGAGATTCCCGACCAGCGAATCCGGGACGGGCTGTTAAACCTGATCGTCTACCAGGGAGACACGGAGTTTGCTTCGGTGGAGCAGCAGCGGAGGCTGTTTCAGCATTCGCCGAGCGAGCACGACCGGAAGTCGCTGTGCCGCGTGGTGACGGAAGAAATGCGGCACGGCTGGCAGATGTGCCACCTGCTGATCAGCCATTTCGGGTATGGCGGCAAAGTGGAAGCGCAGAAGATGCTGGAGCGGCGCGCGTTCGAGTCGAAGCGGCTGCTGGGTGCGTTCAATCAGATTGTGGACAACTGGCTGGACTTTTTCACGTACACGGATTTTGTGGACCGCGACGGGAAATTCCAACTGACGATGCTGAGTTATTCGGGATTCGAGCCGCTGGCGCAGTCGATGAACCCGATGCTGCGGGAGGAGTCGTTCCACCTGGGCACGGGCCATGACGGGCTGAAGCGGATTGTGAAGGCGGGCGTCGTACCGCTGAACGTCATCCAGAAATACGTGAACAAGTGGATTCCGGTGAGCTACGACCTGTTCGGGGTGGACCAGTCAAGCTCGGCGCACTGGTTTTATGTCTGGGGGCTGAAGGGACGATACGACGAGGCTCAGACACAGCACGAAGCGGAGTTGGGCCACCTGAACGAACACAACCGGCACCTTTATTACCAGGAGTGCGAAAAGCTGATCGAGCAGATCAACAAACACGTTCCGGCGGGGCAGGCGAAGCTGTACGTCCCGAGCCTGAAGTTCAACCGGCACATCGGGGAGTTCGCAAATCAGCCGTATAGCGTGACGGGCGAGCTGCTGCCGGCGGAAGCTTTCATCGAGCATTGCCGCCAAATGCTTCCGCAGGCGGAAGACATCAAGCTGGTAAACGAGATTCAGGTGACGGAGCCGAAATGGGTCGAGCCAAAAGGAAGCATGGACTGATTTCATGACGCTTCCGCCGAAAACGCCAATGGAAATCGAGCCGCTGAGCGTGAAAGAGATGCTAGACAGGGGCGAGGTGTCGCTGTTCATAGACGTGCGGGAGCCGTGGGAATACGAGGTGTCGCGCGTGGAAGGCTCGACGCTGATTCCTCTGCGGGAAATTCCAGCGAACCTGGGACGGTTTAAGGACGCGAGCGAGATCGTCCTTTTTTGCCACACCGGGAGGCGCAGCCTGAATGCAGCCGTGTGGCTGCGGTCGCAGGGGATCGAAAACGCGAGATCGATGGCGGGCGGAATCGAGCGGTGGTCGGTTGAGGTGGATCCGCAGGTGCCGCGGTATTGAGTGGAACGCGAGGCAAGCGGTATACCGGGGCGAGCCTTGCGACTGGCCAACCGAATGAGCAAACCGAAAATCCGTTTTCTGCACAAGCCGACTTGAACGTCGTGCCGCAAAGCAAGAGGTCTCTTGCAAGAACAGGGAATCGAACCGGAGTTCCGCGACCTGAACAAGGAGCGGCTAACCGCGGAAGAACTCGACGCGCTGATTGGGGAGCGCGATTATCGCGAGTTTCTAAACTCGAGGAACGAGCTGTACCGCGAGCGGAACATGAAGGAGCATCCGCCGTCGCGGGCCGAAGCTGTGAAGCTGATGGCGGCAGAGCCGAATTTGATCCGGCGTCCCGTGGTGATTAGCGACGAGCAAATCATTCTGGGATACGACGAGCCGAAATTGAAGGCGCTCGGGCGGAGATGATGCGGAAGGAACTTCTGCATTTTCGAGTGAACGGCGAGGACCGTGAATTCGCAGCGGCGCCGAACCGTCTGCTGCTCGATGCATTGCGGCAGGACCTGGAACTAACGGGCACGAAGCGGGGCTGCGATGATTCAAGCTGCGGCTGTTGCGCGGTGCTGGTTGACGGCGTCCCGGTGCTTTCGTGCGCGATGCTGGCCGCGAGCTGCGAAGGGTGTGAGATCACCACGATAGAAGGGCTCGGCATGGCGGGGGCGCTCGATCCGGCGCAAGAGGGCTGGGTGGAGCGAGCCGGGGCGCAATGCGGGTTTTGCACGCCGGGCTTCCTGATTACGACGGTCGCGCTCCTGCGCCGCAACCCGAATCCTTCGCTCGACGAGATTCGCGACGCGCTCTCGAGCAACCTTTGCCGCTGCACGGGCTACATGCAGATTTACGAGTCCGTAAGATACGCGATCGAGAAGCATCAGCGCGAAAGCCAGCAGAGGGTAAGCGCGCCGCCTGCACGGTGACATGAGCGCAATCGATCACAAGCCGGGAACGATCGGCAAACCCATGCCGATGACGGACGCGCGGACGAAGATACTCGGCCTCGGGAAATACGCGGACGATTTGCACGCGCCGGGGATGCTGATCGGACGCATTCTGCACTCGCCACACGCGCACGCTCGCATCGTCTCGATCGACACTTCGCGCGCGGAGAGGCTTGCCGGAGTACAGGGCATCGTCACCGGAAGAGACGCGCCGACTCCTTATGGCATTCTTCCGATCGGGCACGACGAATGCGTGTTCGCCGTCGAGAAGGCGCGGTACGTGGGCGACAACATCGCGGCTGTTGCGGCAAGTTCAGCGGAAATAGCGGAGCAGGCGCTCGACCTGATGCGCGTCGAATACGAGCCCCTTCGCGAGTGGTTCGATCCGGAAGAATCCATGAGAGCGGAAACGGATTGGATCCACGAATCGCGGGCGCACAACATCGAGAAGGAATATCACCATTCGTTCGGCGATCCGGACGGCGGGTTTCGCGACGCGGCTTTCGTCTGCGAGCAGCGATACGTGGCGGGCGAAGTGAACCACGCGGCGATGGAGCCGCACGCGACGCTGGCGATCTGGGAGCCGGACGAACGGATGACCGTCTACTCGTCCACACAGGTTCCGTACTATTTGCACCGGACCATTTCGGAAGTCTGCGCCATGCCGATGAACCGGATACGCGTGATCAAGCCGCTGATCGGGAGCGGGTTTGGCGGGAAGAGCGAAGTGATTCCACTCGAGATCGCAGCCGCTGTGCTTTCCAGGAAGACGAAGAAGCCCGTAAAAATCACGTACACGCGCGAGGAAGTGTTCTACGCGCATCGCGGGCGGCCGCGAACGATTGTCGATCTGAAGATGGGGATCACGCGCGAGGGAAGGATCACAGCTGTGGCGGCGCGCGTGGTGCAGGACGGCGGGGCCTACTGCGGCTTCGGCCCGGTGACGGTGCTTTACTCGGGTGCGCTGCTGGGCGCGATTTACGATGTGCCGGCCGTGCGCTACGACGGGTATCGCGTGCTGACGAACAAGCCTGCGTGCGGTGCAATGCGCGGGCACGGGACGGTGAACGTCCGCTTCGCGTTCGAATCGATGCTGGATGAGCTAGCGTGCAAAGCAGGGCTCGATCCGGCGGACGTGCGCCGCAGGAACCTGCTCGATGCGCCGTGCGTGACGGTGAACGGCTTGCGGGTGACGAGCTACGGCTTGCCGGAATGCGTGGAGAAGGTGGTGGAGCGATCCGGGTGGAATCAGAAAAGGGGCAAATTGCCGTACGGGAAGGGCATAGGCATCGCGTGCAGTCATTACGTGAGCGGCGCGGCGAATCCGATCATCCGGTCGAACATGCCGCACACGACGGTGAACATAAAGATCGACCGCGACGGAGCAGTGACGGTCTATTCGGGCGCGGCAGACATCGGGCAGGGCTCCGACACGATGCAAGTGCAGATTGTGGCGGAGGTGCTCGGCATTCGGCCGGCGCGTGTGAAGCTGGTATCGGCGGACACCGAACTGACGCCGATTGACCTGGGCAGCTATTCGAGCCGCGTCACGTTCATGGTGGGCAACGCGTGCATCGATGCGGCGAAGAAAATTCGAGAACAAATTGTCGCGGCGGTCGCGAAGAGGTTTTCGTGCGAAGCGGAGGACCTCGAGTGCGCCGACGAAGCGGTGTACAAGCGCAATGATCCACGGATGCGCGCGAGTTTTGACGACGCGGCCGCGATGGCGATCGAGTTCCACGGGGCGCTCGTGGCGCAAGGCTCCTATTCGCCTCCGGAGGAGGCGCGCGGAGGGACATTCAAAGGCGCGGGAGTCGGTCCATCGCCGTCGTACAGCTACGGCGCGCAAGTTGCGGAGGTGACGGTCGATCCGGATACGGGGCACGTACGCGTCGACAAGGTTGTAGTGGCGCACGACTGCGGGAAGGCGTTGAATCCGCTGGCGGTCGAAGGACAGGTGATCGGGTCGGTCTACATGGGTTTCGGCCAGGCCATGCAGGAAGAAATGATCTGGGAAGGGTCGCGTTTGATGAATCCGTCGCTGCTCGAATATCGAATACCGACGACTCTGGAGAATCCGGAGATTGAATGCATCATCGTGGAGAGCAACGATCCGGAAGGGCCGTTTGGCGCGAAAGAGGCGGGCGAAGGCTCGCTGGCTGCGACGATTCCGGCGATTGCAAACGCGATTTACGACGCAGTGGGGGTGCGGCTCAACACGGCGCCCTTCACACGCGAATCTGTTCTCGAGGCGCTTAAGAAAAAGAGAGGCGGCCAGTTCGACCCGGCCGCGACCCGGGGCGGCAACGGCGCTTCGGGCGGCGCAAACGCGGCGGCGCGGCGCGCGGAGAGATCAACATGATTGTTTCGGAATTTCGGGTTGCGCGGCCGCGGTCGCTCGAAGAGGCAGCGCGAATCCTCGAGGAGCACGGCCCAAACGCGATGCCGATTGCGGGCGGGACGGACGTAATCCCGAACTTACAGATGCGACTCTTTGCGCCGCGGGTGCTGGTGGACCTGAAACCGCTGCGCGCGCTGGCGGGCGTTTCATTTTCCGATGGCGACGGCCTGCGTATCGGGGCGCTGACTACGCTTACCAATCTGCTGGCGGTTCCCGTCGTTCGCGAGAAATTTTCAGTTCTGTTTGAGGCGGTGAGCACGATAGCGGGACCGCTGCAGCGGAACATGGGAACGGTGGGAGGCAATCTCTGCCTGGAGACGCGTTGCCGTTGGTACAACCAGTCGCACTTCTGGCGGCAGTCTCTGGGCGGCTGCTTGAAGAAGGACGGCCCGATTTGTCATGTCGCGCCCGGCGGGGAATTTTGCTGGGCGGTATGGTCCGGCGACTCGGCGCCGGCGCTTTTGACGCTGGATGCAGAGGTGGAGATCGGGGGAACCGGTGGAACGCGCAGGATCGCGTTGCGCGAGTTTTACAAGAACGACGGGATGGACCGCGTCGCGCTGGGGCGCGGCGAGATTGTGACTGCGGTTCACGTTCCGGCGAAGATGGCGGGACGGCGCGGCGCCTATCGCAAATTGCGAGTGCGCGATTCGATTGACTATCCTCTTGCGGGCGTGGCGGTGGCGATGGATGTTGATGAGCAGGGCGTGTGCCGCGATGCGCGCATCGCTTTGACGGCGGTGAATCCTGCGCCGATGCTGCTGCCGCAAGTTGCCGAGCTACTGGCAGGGCGGAGGTGGAGCGGGGAACTCGGCTTCGAAGCGTCGCGTATTGCGATTCGGACCGGCAAGCCGCTGACAACTTCGGCGTCAACGCCCGTGTACCGGCGGGAAATGGTGAAGCTGTTCACGCAGCGAGCTCTCGAGGAAACGTGGTCCGCGCGGAAGAATTGATGCGCATCATTCCGGAGAATTCAGTCACCAATCGCAGCCGAGGGTCCTGGGAAACGCGCGTGTCGGGGAGAGACTGACCTGATGCGCGTGATCGACATCCACATTCACATCCAACCGCTCGAAATGTTCAAGCCGCACGCGCGCGAGTTGATGCGCAACCGGCGCGATTACGACGAAGTGGCGAAATACAGTTCCAACCCTGCCGAGTTTCTGAAATTCCTGGATGCGGCGGAAATCGAGCGCGCGGGGTTGATCAACTACGTCAGTCCCGACGTGATCGGTTTCACGAACGAAGTGAACGACTGGATTGCGCGCTATTGCGCCGCCGATCCGAAGCGGCTGCTGGCCTTCGGCTCGGTTCATCCAAAATACGTGAAGGACGCTGCTGCAGAAGTAGGCCGGCTGAAGAAGATTGGAATCCGCGGGCTGAAGGTCCACCCGTCGCACCAGTTATTTGCGCCGAACGAATATCGCAACGGCTTCGGCCCGCTGCGAGCCATGTACGAGACGGCGGAAGCTGCTGGGTTGCCGGTGATGATTCATACGGGGACGTCGATCTTCGAGGGAGCGCGGAACGTTTACGCGCAGCCGATTCTTGCGGATGACGTGGGCATCGATTTCCCGAATCTGGTGGTGATTCTCGCGCACGGCGGACGGCCTTTGTGGATGGAGGAAGCGTTTTTTCTGGTGCGGCGGCACAAGAACATGTACATCGATATTTCCGGGATTCCGCCGCAGAAACTGATGGAGTATTTCCCGCGTTTGGAAGAAATCGCGGATAAGGTGTTGTTCGGTACGGACTGGCCGGGGCCGGGCGTTCCGGAAGTGCGGGGCAATATCGAGAACTTCCGCGCGCTGCCAATCTCTCCGGCGGCGCAACAGAAAATTCTCTACGATAACGCGGCGCGATTGTTTCCCGTATAGCGGAATTGCGCGAGCAGCGAAAAACGATGG
>DATEKA010000254.1:0-2070 GCA_035277685.1 Candidatus Acidiferrales bacterium | reverse complement strand
TCAGGGCCGCAATAGCGACTTCCTTCTTCACTGCCGGAATGTCCACCTTGTCGTACGTATCCGAAAACGCGTGATAGTTCGCCATGTAGTTCGCCGGCTCCTGGTTCGCAACGAGCGTCGGCACTCCCTCGAGGAGGAAATCGAAGTTGTCGGTATCCGCTGAGGCATCGAATGTGAAATTTGTTACGCCCAGGCGACGGAGCGGCTCCAGCTCGCGTCGGACCGTTGGCAGCGCATCCCGCCGGCCGCCCAGCGAGTAGCCGGTGACGCGCCCGTCGCCGCTGTCAAAAATCACAGCCGCTAGCATGTGATCCAATTCGTCGCGGTGCGTCCTCGCGTAAGCCCAGGAGCCCAGCATCCCTTGTTCTTCTCCGGTGAATAGTACGAAACGGATCGATCGCCGTGGTATGTTTCCCGACGCATGCAGCGCTCTGGCCGCGTCGATCACGAGCGCTGCATTGCATCCATCGTCGAGCGCGCCCGTGCCGAGATCCCAGGAATCGAGATGGGCGCCGAGCAGCACGAACTCGTCCGGCTTCTCGCTTCCCCGAAGTTCCGCCACCACGTTCTCCGACTCCACCGGACCGCCCACGCGGTTGGGCATCTCGAAGTGAACGCGCACGGGCTGGCCTGCCGACAGAAACCGTGCGATTCGCAGGGAGTCCTCTCGAGCGACGATTGCCTGTGGCAGGCCTTCGATTTTTCCGTCGACCGTGCTCGTGTGCCGATAGAGTAGCAGGTTCGGTCGCGACGACATCCAAAAGATCGCGACGGCGCCGGCTTTCTTCGCGCGTGCGATGATTCCCGGGGCGATGGCATATTCGTTTTCGAGATCGTCCCACGTGACGAGAATCTTTGAGTGTACGAGCACGATCGCGCCGTTCGCCGCATCGCCGGCTCTTGCGAATCCCGCTTCGTCGCCATCGCCCACGTCGACGATATTCGCCGTGATTCCACCCTCCGGAGTAGGAGGCGACCACCCCGTCGAAACAAGCCGCACCGGAAACGGTACGGGTGCCAGCACTTGCACGCGCGTTTTTCCTTCCGTCCAGCCTGCTGGAATCGTGAATTTTTCCGTCAGAACTTCGTCCACGCCCGCCTGCCGGAACGCTTCCACCGCCCATCCGACGGCTTTGTCCGCCGCGTCCGACCCCGTCATGCGCCCGCCGATCGTGTCGGTCAGGTATCGGAGATTCTCTGCGAGCGCCGAAGGTCCTTCCGCGCTGCGGATAACGGCGGGCGCGATGTCCGCGCACGATTTTCCCGGCTCGCAAACGCCGCTCCCCTGCGGCGGCTTCAGTTTCGACAGCGGCGCTTGCTGCTTCGGTATGACCTGCGCTCCTGCCAAACCGGCAAATGCGAGCACTGTGCTCCCAGCGAACAGAAAGGCGCGATGAAGCATTTTCAGCGTGACCTCCAAGAGGGGATCGCGATCCGGAGCGTGGCCTTCATTTCGCGCATTATATCCGCAGGCCGCCATCTCGTATAAGCTATCGGCAATGCCAACTTACATTGCTTTGCTGCGTGGCGTAAACATTGGACAGAACCTGCTCAAGATGGAGCGGTTGCGTGACTTGTGCAGGCAAATCGGAATGAAGAACGTGCGCACGTACGTCCAGAGCGGCAATCTCGTTTTCGAGGGAGGCGGCACAGCCGAGAAGTGGACCAAAGCGCTCGAACGCAAACTTGCCGGCGAGACGCGCTTGCCGGTCGCTGTTCTTGTCCGCACCGCCGCGGAAATGAAGAAAGTGCTCGGCGGGAACCCCTTCGAGAAAGAAAAGGGCATCGACACGAAAAGGCTGGGCGTCGTCTTCCTGCAGGGAGCGCCATCGAAAGCGGCGCTGGCGAAAATGTACTCGGTGGATTTTGGCGACGAACGCTTTCATTGCGCCGGCAGAGAAATCTACATCCACTGTCCCGACGGATTCGGCAGGACCAAACTCTACACGCTCGACAAGCTCCTCGCGCAGCGCACGACGACGCGCAACTGGAACACAGTCATGAAGCTGTGCGCCATCTGTGATGACTGACGGGCGTCCAAACGCATCCCGACGAACAGGACAGATTTGC
>DATEKA010000253.1:0-3022 GCA_035277685.1 Candidatus Acidiferrales bacterium | reverse complement strand
GTGTACACAACTCCGGTCGTCGTCTGCGAACTCAGCGCGCCGGGTCCATTCAGCGCCCACGTCACCCCCGCCGCAGCCGTGTCATTCAATACGTTCGCGCCGATCCCGAGTGTTTGCCCCTGCCCAATAGTCACTGTCCCGTTGGGAGTGAGTTGCACCGTTCCAAACTTCTTCGGCGTCCCGACGCATCCTCCCAAAAGGATGGTCGCCAGGATTCCCGCCATCAGTGCGCAGATCAACCCGGAACGATTGCCCTGGATCGTCATGATTCCTCACGCCTCTCGCGGCACACGCCTGCCTGAAAGACAATTAAAACGCGCCCCCGCCGCAACCACGCGGGAATCAGCCCGTTCGATAACGTAAGAGATACCTGTCCGTGAGGGAAAACCGCAGAATTAGAGGGGTTTACGGCCTCCGGGCCGGATGCGCAAGGAGCGCAGCGTGTTTTCCGTCGTTGCTGTCCTTGTCGTGGGCACGAGAGGATCCCTAAGTCGAACGCGAGATTGTGCAGAAATCGGCCCGCCAAGGCAACAGCAGTGAATCGCGTCCGTTGGGTGCCTCAGTGTTCCGTTAGAGAGGGGGCCGCGCCATGCCTATCGCGGAACGAAATTCGAGGCGCAAATGGAGGCCGCAAAATCAGAAAGCAGTTCTCGTTATTTTGTACGCCCCAGATCAGAACGAGCGGGCGGCGGCAGATAGCGCCTGCGTCTGTTCCAGCCGGTGGGACAGCATCACGGCCGCGCAGCGCGTGCACAGCGCCATTTCCCGGTTCATCCAACCGGTGTTCTGCGGCGCCACCGCGTTGACAATCGTGTTCACCACTTCCAGCGCCTGGTAGTACAGCCGCAACGACCGGAACTTTGGCGCTCCGCCCAGGTCGGGGCAAATATCCGTATAGGCCGTGAGGCTCGAGAATCCATTGGAAATAATGGACTTAGCCATTGGCTCGGCCACCGGCTCCCACTCAGGGGAAAGCTGTTCCCCGGCTATCTTCAGCAGCCCGGCCCGCCAGGACAGCACGACGAACTGTATTGCCGATGCCAGCGAGATCACGAAGATGAGCGCCGCGATTAGCATTTGCCACCATGGATAGGATCGCTTTTCGCTCCGCCGCGAACAATAGCCCGACAGTACCGGTCGCCTACCGCTTGAGTCCTGCCGGTTCGTGCGCTAGGCTTCGTCGTTCTGGCAGGCACGTTTTGCGGCACAAAACGTGCCCGAAAATACCAGCTCTGCCAAGGAGAACTAATGCGCTCCGTAGCCACGCTGTCTGCAATCGCCGCCCTCGCGCTCGCCACAACCGTTTTCGCGCTTCCAGCGCAACACGCCTCGCCCGCTTTCGCGAAGACTCTGTCCGCTTCGAGCGCGCTCAACGCCCGCCAACGAAACCCCGATGACGACTCGCAGATCCGCGCAGTGCTGAACGACCAGGTCGCCGCCTGGAATCGCGGCGACGTGGACGCCTTCATGAACGGCTACTGGCGCTCATCCCAGACGCTCTTCATCGGAGCGAATGGCGTCACGCGCGGCTGGCTTGCGGTCCTCGACCGCTACCACCGCAATTATCCCGGCCGCGCCGCCATGGGCCACCTCACTTTCTCCAATATCGAAATTCAGGAGGACTGCCCCAAAGCCGCGATTGTGATCGGCGAATACCATCTTCACCGGGAGCACGACCATCCCTCCGGTGTCTTCACGCTGAACTTCCGAAAGTTTCCCGAAGGCTGGCGCATCACCGTGGACCACACCACCGCCTTCGCGAATTCCGCCGTGCCAACTGCGCTTCATTGATCGGGCGTTGCCGTCCTCGCAGCTTGTATGCGGCGCCAGGCTTCTTGATTCGTAACGCCGGCGTCTCGCCGGCTTTTTTCCTTCCCGTCTTATTCGCGCCGCGCCACATCGCCAGACCCTTCAACCCTAGGTCGCTTCCCATCGGCGAGATCAGTGTCAGTAAGCACGCTCGTGCAGATTCCTTCTTTCGCCGTTTCGATTTTCAGAGATAATGAATTGCGTCTCTTGGGGACTCATACGATGAGGGCTGTGGTTACGGGCGGCGCCGGATTTCTCGGCTCGCACCTGTGTGATCATCTCCTGGCCAAAGGCTGGGACGTTCTCGCCATCGACAATCTGGTGACCGGCTCGGAAGCGAATGTCGAGCACCTCCGCTCGAATCCTCATTTCAGTTTCCGCCGCGCGGATGTTTCCGAGTACATTGATGTGGACGGCCCGGTCGAAGCCGTTCTGCACTTCGCTTCGCCCGCCAGCCCTCCCGATTACCTGCGGCTTCCCATCCAGACGCTGAAAGTGGGCTCGCTCGGCACGCACAACGCGCTCGGCCTGGCGCTCGCCCGCAAAGCGAAATTCCTGCTGGCCTCCACGTCCGAATGCTACGGCGATCCCGACGTCAGCCCGCAGTCCGAAAGCTACTGGGGGCACGTGAATCCCGTTGGGCCGCGCGGCGTGTACGACGAAGCTAAGCGCTTCGCCGAAGCCATGACCATGGCCTATCACCGCTACCACGGCGTCGACACGCGCATCGTGCGTATCTTCAATACCTACGGGCCGCGAATGCGCCTCAACGACGGCCGCGCGCTCCCCAATTTTCTCTATCAGGCGCTCAACGGCGAGCCCATCACCGTCTATGGCGACGGCAAGCAGACGCGCAGCTTCTGCTACGTCTCCGATTTGATCGACGGCATCTACCGTCTGCTCGAATCCGGCGAGCACTACCCGACCAACATCGGCAATCCGCACGAAATCACGATCCTTGAATTTGCCGAACGCGTCCGCAAACTGGTTGGCGCAGACGCGCTTCAAGCGCGCGGAATGAAAGAAGGCCCCATCGTCTTCCACCCGCTCCCGCAGGACGATCCCAAGCAGCGTTGCCCAGACATCTCCAAAGCCCGCCGCCTCCTCGGCTGGGAACCCAAAATCGACCTCGCCGAAGGCCTCCGCCTCACCCTCGAGTATTTTCAGTCCCAGGTTTCCGCAAGGTCCTAGGATTTCATGTAGCGGCCGCCTT
>DATEKA010000252.1:0-24514 GCA_035277685.1 Candidatus Acidiferrales bacterium | reverse complement strand
AATGCACAGAGGCTTTACGGAGGACGAAACAATGAACTCAATTACCAGATGGGACCCCTTCCGGGGTCTTTCCACCTTGCAGGACGAGGTGAACCGTTTGTTCGATTCAACCTTCAAGTCGAAGACGGATAGCTCGTTGGCCGCCTGGGCGCCCGCCGTGGACATCTACGAAACGGAGAACGAACTGGTGGTCAAGGCCGATCTGCCGGACCTGACGGAGAAGGACATCGACGTCCGCGTCGAAAACAACATGCTCACCATCCGAGGCGAACGAAAGTACGATCAAACGGTGAAGGAAGACAATTACCTTCGCGTCGAACGCTCGTATGGAGCCTTCAGCCGCAGCTTCAGCTTGCCCAACACGGTGAACACCGATGCAATCCAGGCGAGTTACAAGAACGGCGTGCTCAAGGTCGAGCTGCCGAAGCGAGCGGAGTCGAAGCCGAAGCAGGTCAAGGTCAACATCACGAACGGCCACAACTGACCGGCGCCCGCATCAAAAGGGCATGGCCAGAAAAGCCGTTCGGGCTGTGGAGCGAGGGGGCCGGCGCCTGCCACGGGCGGGTTCATCCGGCCCCTTTTGCGATTGCTTGCCTGGCTTCATTTTCATTTCAGATTTGGAAAGTGAGAGAATTCCGTCATGTTGCGATTTGACAAGTTCACTGTAAAGGCCCAGGAAGCTCTACAAGCGGCGCAGGAAATGAGCGCGCGCTCCGGGCAACAGCAGGTCGAGCCGCTACACCTTCTTTGGGCCCTGGTTGCGCAGCAGGAGGGCGTGGTGCCCCCGCTGCTTGAGAAGCTGGGAGCTTCGCCAGCGTCCCTGGCCGCGGAAGCCGAAAAGCAAATCGAACGCCTGCCGAAAGTGTCCGGCGCCGGCGAGCAGTTCCTGGGCCGCGCAGCGAATGACGTTCTGGAAAAAGCATTCGGCGAAGCCGAACGCTTGAAGGACGAATACGTCTCGACCGAACATATCCTCCTGGCGATTTCGGCTGCCGGACGCGATCCCGCCGCTCAATTGCTGACGCGCGCCGGTGCCGGTCACGACTCCATTTTGCAGGCCATGACGTCGATCCGCGGCAGCCATCGCGTCACTTCGCAAAATCCGGAGGCCACATACCGTGCGCTGGAACAGTACGCGCGCGACCTAACCGAACTCGCCCGCCGCGGCAAGCTCGACCCGGTTATCGGGCGCGACGACGAAATCCGGCGCGTGATGCAAATTCTGGCGCGCCGCACAAAGAACAACCCCGTGTTGATCGGCGAACCCGGAGTAGGGAAGACCGCCATTGTCGAAGGCCTCGCGCAGCGGATCGTCGCGGGAGACGTCCCTGAAATTCTGAAGCCCAAGCGCATCGCCTCGCTCGATCTGGCGGCGCTCGTCGCGGGCGCGAAATACAGGGGCGAATTCGAAGACCGCTTGAAAGCCGTTTTGAAAGAGATCGCGGAATCCGACGGCCAGGTCATTTTGTTCATAGACGAACTGCACACGCTGGTGGGCGCAGGCGCGGCAGAAGGCTCGATGGACGCCTCGAACATGCTCAAGCCGGCGCTCGCGCGTGGTGAACTGCGCGCCATCGGCGCTACGACCCTGAATGAATATCGCAAATACATTGAAAAAGATCCGGCCCTCGAACGCCGCTTCCAGCCCGTGTACGTGGGCGAGCCGTCCGTTGAGGACACGATTGCCATTCTGCGAGGCTTGAAGGAACGATACGAAGTCCATCACGGCGTGCGCATCAAGGACGCCGCCATTATTGCCGCTGCGATGCTCTCCCAGCGCTACATCACGGACCGCTTTTTGCCGGACAAAGCCATTGACCTGATTGATGAAGCCGCTGCCGGACTGCGCATGGAGATCGACTCGCTTCCGAGCGACATTGATGAAATCGAGCGCCGCATCCTGCAACTCGAAATCGAGCGCACGGCTCTTAGCAAGGAAAGTGACGAGCACTCGCGAGCGCGACTCGGACAAATCGAGAAGGAGCTCAGCACGCTGCGCGAACAATCGAACGCGCTGAAAGCGCGCTGGCAGTCCGAAAAGGACGCGATCGGCCGCATCCGCAAGCTGAAAGAGGAAATCGACCGTCTGAAGACGGAAGAACAACGCTATGAGCGCGCCGGGGATTTGTCGAAGGTTGCCGAGATCCGCTACGGCAAGCTTACCGCCGCGGAAAAAGACCTGAAGCAAGCCCAGGAACGTCTGGGGGAATTGCAAAAGGACCGTCCGATGCTGAAAGAAGAAGTGGGCGAGGAGGAAATCGCCAAAATCATCAGCAAGTGGACGGGCATTCCTGTCGGGCGCCTGCTCGAAGGCGAAGTCGAGAAGCTCGTACACATGGAGGAGCGCCTGCGTCAGCGCGTGATTGGCCAGGACGCTGCGCTCTCCACAGTCGCGAATGCGATCCGCCGCAGCCGCTCGGGGCTAAGCGATCCTCGACGTCCGATTGGTTCTTTCCTGTTTCTCGGCCCGACCGGCGTCGGGAAGACCGAGTTGGCGCGCGCGCTCGCCGAATTCCTGTTCGACGACGAGCACGCCATGATTCGTCTCGATATGTCCGAGTACATGGAAAAGCATTCCGTCGCGCGCATGATCGGCGCGCCCCCTGGATATGTCGGCTACGAAGAGGGCGGACAGCTCACGGAGCAGGTTCGGCGCCGCCCGTACTCCGTCGTGTTGCTCGATGAGATCGAAAAGGCTCATCCGGATGTGTTCAACGTGCTGCTGCAGATCCTCGACGACGGCCGATTGACGGATGGCAAGGGGCGTGTGGTCAATTTCCAGAACACGGTGATCGTGATGACTTCGAACGCCGGGTCGTCCGCAATCTTCGAGCTTGCGGCGAAAGACCCCAAGAAAGCCCGCGAGCAGGCCATGGCTGCCCTTCGCGAGATCTTCCGGCCGGAGTTCCTGAACCGGATTGACGATATCGTGATGTTCAGTCCGCTGGGCAAGCAGCAGATCGAGCGCATCGTTGACTTGCAGCTCGCCGACGTGAAAAAGCGGTTGGCCGAGCGTAAAATCGAGATCGAGCTGACACCCGCGGCAAAGTCGCTATTATTGCGAGAAGGGTACGATCCCGCTTATGGCGCGCGGCCCATGAAACGCGCAATCCAGCGGCTGATACAAGATCCTCTCGCGCTGCGTATTTTGGATGGGGAAGTGCGCCCTGGCGAAACAGTGCTGGCGGATGCCGATGGCGACGAGATGAAGTTCGGCGCCGAAGCGGTGAAGGCCCGCGCTGTCAACTAGCCCTCGGAAAGGGTGCGGGCAAAAGAGAAACGGGGCCAAGAGGTTACGCACATGAAAACCTTCAAAACAGCTTTTTTGCTGACGGCGCTGACGCTCCTACTGCTCTTCATAGGACAGGCTCTCGGCGGCCGTGGCGGCATGACGATCGCGCTCGGCATCGCGATTCTGATGAACGGAATCGCCTATTTCTTTTCCGACAAGATCGCCATCGCATCCGCCGGAGCAAAGCCCGTTAGCCGCGAGCAGGCTCCGCGCCTCTATGCGGTGATGGAGCGGCTCGCGGCGAAAGCCAACCTGCCCATGCCGAAGCTCTATCTGATTCCGCAGCCGGCGCCGAACGCGTTCGCCACGGGCCGCAATCCCAGCCACGCTTCCGTCGCGGTTACGGAAGGGCTGATGCAGCTGATGAATGATGACGAGCTGGAAGGCGTCATCGCGCACGAGCTCTCCCACGTCCGAAATTACGACATTCTAACTTCCTCAATTGCGGCGACTCTGGCGGGCGCCATCACCTGGATTGCTGAAATGGGCCGATGGGGGATGATCTTTGGAGGTTTTGGAGGCGGGGATCGTGACCGGGAGGGCGGCGGGTTGACCGCGCTTCTGATGCTCATCGTCGCGCCTCTCGGTGCATTGCTGCTGCAACTCGGGATTTCCCGGCAGCGCGAGTATCAGGCGGATGCCTCCGGAGCGAGCATGGTCGGCCACCCCTACGGCCTGATCAGCGCCCTCGAGAAGCTCGGGGCGTATAACAAGCGAATACCCATGGACGTCCCTGCGTCAACGTCCGCGCTGATGATCGTCGCTCCTTTGTCTGCTGGGCAGATGTTTTCCAGTTTATTTAGCACGCATCCTCCGCTGGCTGACCGGATCGCGGCCTTGCGCAGCATGACGGTGACGCGTTAAGCACGCTTTCAATGCGGGCGGGACGGAGTACTAGAACTACTCTACCCGGCTCCCGGTATGATCTTGTCGGCACTAAGCAGAAAGCATTATCCTCGCGTAAAAATTTCCGCGTGAAACGCGCGAAAAACCAACGGTTCTAGCCCACCGTTACTCCGCCAACTTCCCTATTCTTACGGGTTTAGCACTCCGCAGGGGACCGCGGCATTTTTGGTTGTGCGCGTGCTCCTTCACCGCGTCGCAAGGGATCCAACGGAGGACGGAAATGAGCGAGGAAAAGAACGAGATTTTCGTACAGGAAGCAGCGGCGCCGCGGTGGATCGGCATCGTGGTAGTCGCTCTTGCTGTTATTTCACTGGTGGCTTTGGGCGCGGGCTGGACGGCGTCCAGCCGGTCGAAAGCCCTCCAGCAGAGCCTGGCAACGCAGGGCGAGCAGTTCAAGCAGCAGGAAGACATGCTGACGCAACGCATCGCGAAAGACGAAGACACGAACGCGCAGCTTCAGGGCGAACTGAGCGTTGTGACCGACAAAATGAAGCTCACCGAGGGCGAGTTGACGCGCGCCCGCCGGCAAGCGGCCAAGATCAAGGAAGACGACGCCAAGCAACTGGCGGATCTTCAGAACAGCCTGAACGGACAGCTTGCGACGAAGGCCAGCGTCGACGATGTCAACAAGATCGGGACGGACGTTGGCGGTGTCCGGACGGACCTCGAAGCCACGAAGAACAGCCTCAATATGGCCCGCGGCGAGTTCGGCACCCTGATCGCCAAGAACCACGACGAAATTCAGGAGCTCCGCCGCCTGGGCGAGCGCGACTACTACGAGTTCACCATCAACAAGAAGGGACAGCGCGAGAAGGTTGGCGACATGATGGTCGTCCTTCGCGGCGTGAACCCGAAGCGGAATCTCTACACCGTTTCACTCTACGTGGATGATTCCCGCTACGACAAGAAGAACCGCTCGGTCAATGAGCCGATCTACTTCTTCACCGGCTCCTATGGCCATGCGCCACTCGAGTTTGTCGTGAATCAGGTCGGAAAGAACAAGATCAGCGGTTATCTGAGCGTGCCGAAGGCGCAGCCGACGCACGCGCAGACGGCCGGAAACTAAACAGCACGCGTTCCGGCTCCCTCTGGCGAGCCAAACAGGGCGCCCTTGAAAGAGGGCGCCTTTTTTATTCGGCGCGCTTCAAGGCGCGCATCTTGCGGCTGAGAAAGCGTTTGGACAGAGCGGGGAGCTTGGCGTGTGGAATCTTCCCCTGCTCATAGAGCTTCAATTTCATCTTGGCCAGCTTGCGCCTGCGCCGTTGCCGTTTTTGGGCCACGTAACGCTTGTCATGGGCCATTTCCTTCCTCCTCAGAAGTCCTGAAGATTGTAGCCAATAAGTGAACAGGAGCAAAGCCTAGGGAGGTCCTTTCTTTTTTCAAGTTTTTCCACGGGCTCGATCGCCCGCCGCGACTGTTGATTTCGGCAACTTGCGTTTAGCCCGGCGGAACGTTCGTACTATGGGCTCTGGCGGCTGAAACCGATAGCCTGAAGGTGAAAGGAAGGCGCCAAAGCGATGAGTATCGTCGGCAGAGTCGAGAAGTGGTGGAATGAACGGAACGCCGTTCCAGAAGAGAAGGCAAAACTGCTGAACGAACGTATCTCCCGTCTGTTTAGCGAAGATTGTTCCGGACGCAAAGGTCCATCTCAAGGCAACAAATGTCCGGCCGAAACCGAAACTGTGACTGCGGCGAAGGCATAGATCCGGGGGTGTAGGTCCGCAGCTCCCCAGATGATTCTCTGACATATCACTGCAAGAGATCCAAGGTGCGTTTTAGCCGCGCGTAACGGGCTCTTACGCGACCGCATTCGCATCATGGTTCTTTGATTTGTTGTTGTTTCTTTCTCACGTGCTGTTGTACAGTCCCACCCAGTTTCCCATCCATCCAGCTCTGGTTCAGTTTGGAAGACGAGGAGGCGAGTATGCGCGCATTGAAGCCGGTTTCGGCCCTTGCGGTGTCTATCTTTCTTTTCCTCCCGGTGGCCGGGAGTGGCCAGTCCCAGCCGTCAGACGCCGAATATACGGCTCAAGCTCTCTCTGCGGCTCCGGAAGCAATCGCGAAGGATGCGACCGTCGTGAAGATTGAAAACGATGGAGTTTTACGAACCATTCGTAAGGGCGCCAATGGATTCACGTGCTTGGTGATGGGTACGGATCGAATGTGCAACGACGCTAACAGCATGGAGTTTCTCCATGCCATGATGGGCCATCAGCCGCCACCAGATAAGATCGGCATCTCGTACATGCTCGCAGGCGATAAAGGAGCCAGCAACACCGATCCATTCGCAACCCGAAAGACTGCCGACAACCATTGGATCGTCACGGGTCCGCACTTGATGATTTTCGGTCCGGGAAGCAAGAAGCTTGGCTACACCGAAGACAAAGACCCCGATCCGAACAAGCCGTACATGATGTGGGTAGGCACACCCTACGAGCACGCAATGGTTCCGATCGGTCCAGCCAAGTAATCAGCCGGCTGTGGTCAGGTATGTGCGGGCATTCTGGGGTTGGGTTGTCGCTACTTGACGTCTTGAGAAGCGAAGTACTGGCCAAGACTCGCAGTCAGCTGGCTTAATCCTGTCTCGACATTCTTCTGTAGTGCAAGCACTACGCCATTGACTGTTTTCTTCGCCACAGGCTCGTCGTGCTCGTAGGATTGAGTCCACACCACGGCCCCGGTTTTTGGCTGAAACAACTCCAATTCAATCGCGAACCGCCCGACTATGCCGGACGGGGTATCGAGCTCCTTTAGCGAGATCAAGCGCCCGCGCAGAACGTAATCACCACGGGCCGCGCCGGCGAGCCGCTGCACGGATTTGTATTGCCCCGTCGCGCGGAGCTCATTGACGAGCATGGTTCCGACCATCTCCGCCGGGGGCTCGGCCCAACGATGACCGTTGTAGACGCCCATTTCCACGGGATTCATGCCATAGACGATCCGGTCGTCCTCGAGCAGGCGGGTCGCCCTCAGCCGTCCGACCAGCAGAGAAACCGAATATGGACTCGCTGCCCGTTGCTCCGTGGTAGCAGGGCTTTCAAGCGTGTAGTACCGCACCGGCCGCGCCGCGCCGCAGCCCCAGATCGTCAGGAACACGGCCGCCGCCCCAATCAGGTGTGCTGCCTGCCGCAATCTCCAGCTCACGGCTGCTTATCCGCCTCTCCCGGCTTTCGTGCTTTCGGCTCGGCCGATCTGAGCAACGTGTACGGCCGTTCTTTGATGGTCTCGGTGAAGTCCTTCAGGTTCTCGCTGGCGTCGCGGAAGTTGGCCAGAATGTCGTCGAGGTTTCCGCTGTTCGCGTTCAGCGTGCCGTTCAGTTGGTCCGTCAACTCATCCGCGTTGGTCAGCGCCTTGCGCAGCTCGATAATGGATTGCCGTATGTCGGGCCGGTTCTCCGTCAGCGTCGCGTCCACGTGATTCAGAGCCTCTCTTGCTTGCGCGACGGTTTTCTTGAAATCGTCTAGCACCGGCCCGAGCTTCGCGCTCGCCGTGTCGATGTTCTTGAGGGTGTCGTGGACCGCCGGGCGGTTTTCCTGCAGGGTCCCGCGCAGACTGTCCAGGGTCGCCGCCAGATTCGCGCGATTCCTGTCGTTCAGCAGATCGTTCACGCGCGCTACCGTGACGTGCAGTTCCTTCACGCGTTCGTTCAGATTCGTGAGTAGCTCGTTGGCTTTGGGCCCCAGGTCGTTCAACTGTCCTTCCAGATCCGCAAAGCCGACGTATTGTTGCGATCTCAGCGTGGAACCGGCTGGAGCCCGGGGCGCCGTTTTCGATCCGGCCGCAACCGCCAGAAAATTGTCGCTGAGAGGGCTTACGCTCGTGATCGAAACGAGGCTGTCGGTTTTCACCGGCACGCTGGGACGCAGTTGAAAATCGATTTCCATCCGCGAAGAGTCGTTTGGGTCGCTATGAACGGCCTTCACCCGCCCCACCGGAGGCCCTCCCGCATAGCGCACCTCGCCGCCCGGCCGCAAGCCGCCCGCGTCTTTGAAATAGGCCCGGTAGGGAACTTCGCCGCGCTCCAGAAATCCAGTGAGCGAAAATAGCGTGGCCACCAGCAAACCTGCCGCGACAATAACGAATATTCCCACATAAACTTCCTCTCGTTTTGTCTCGTGTGCAGGCATTACTTCCGTTATCGGCGCAATGTCGCCGGTCTCTGGCCGTCGAGGTTCGGGGAGTATAGCACGGGCTCCAGCGAGGCCGGATGCTTCACTGTTTCAGCGGCACGACGTCTCCCGTGAGCACCTGGAGATAGTCGAGCTCCTGGGCCATTTCCGGTTCCGGCACGCGGTCCAGAAACTGCCGCACGCGCGGCTGTGTGCTCGCCTGCATCTCCGCGGGTGTTCCGACAGCCACGATCACGCCTTTGTCGACCAGAATCATGCGATCCGCAATAAGGAACGCGCTCGCCAGCTCGTGCGTCACCACGACGATCGTGATCTTGAACGCTTCTTTGAGCTTCAGGAGCAATTCGTCCACGCCCGCCGCGATGATGGGATCCAGTCCGGCGGAGGGCTCGTCGAAGAGCAGAATCTCGGGATCCATGGCCATCGCGCGCGCCACCGCGGCTCGCTTCTTCATGCCGCCGCTCAGTTGCGCCGGAAAATAGTCTTCATAGCCTCTCAATCCAACCTGTTCAAGCTTCAGACGGACCATGATGTCGATCGTCGATTCGTCGAGCTTCGTGTGCTCCCGCAACGGCAGCGCGACGTTCTCTCCCACGGTCATCGAGCCGAATAGCGCGCCGCTCTGAAACGAAATTCCCATGCGCGTGCGCAGTTCGTGCCATCCGTCCCGCGAAAGAGTCCGTAGATCCTTGCCTCGGATCCGAATCTCCCCGCCGCTCGGCTGCTCCAGGCCCGCCAGAGTCCGCAGAAGAGTGCTCTTCCCGGACCCCGACCCGCCCAGGATCACCATGGTCTCGCCCGCGCGCACCTCGAAGCTCACCCCGTGAAGAATTTCCCGCTCCCCGTAGGCCACGCGCAAGTTGCGCACCTCGATCGCTATAGGCCTCGTTTCGGCCGGCGATTTTATTTCTCCGCTCATGACACTATCCGGTGGCGCCGAAATAGAAGAGCGCCGTGAACACCAGGTCAACCAGGATCACCAGGAAAATCGACATCACCACGGCCGAGGTCGTCGATTTGCCGACCTCCTCCGAGCCCAGCCCCGTCCGAAATCCCTCCTGACAACCCACCATCGTGATCACGAGGCCGAACATCACGGCTTTGATGAGTCCCGTGACGATGTCGCGCAGCGCCAATGCATCCATCGTCGCATGAATGTACGTGGCGAACGTGAACCCCGCATTGGTTATGCCGAACAGTGCGCCGCCCATCACTCCCATCGCATCCGCCCAGATCGTCAGGCACGGCATCATCACAATCATGGCAAGGAATTTCGGCACGACGAGAAACCGCACCGGATCGAGCGCCATCGTCTCGAGCGCGTCGATTTCCTCGTTCACTTTCATCGTGCCCAGCTCTGCGGCGAATGCTGAGCCGGACCGGCCAATCACGAGGATCGCCGTCATCAGAGGGCCCAGTTCCCGGGTAACCGAAATCGCCACCGCGCTCGCGACGAACTGAAGCGCTCCCAGCCTTCGCAGCTCGTACGCGGCCTGCAGCGCCAGAATCATGCCCACGAAAAACGAAATCAGCGACAGGATCGGAAGCGCTTTCACTCCCACGGCCATTCCCTGATGGATCGCGCGTCCGAACGGGAGTTTGCGCTCGCGGAAAAGCTCGCCGAACATGGCGCGCGTGGCGCCTCCGGCAAGCCGCGTCAGCCCGCCAAGATAGGCCAAGCCGTCAATCGTGGCCGCGCCAATGCTCCGTGTCAGCCCCATGTTTGTAGGTGGAGCGCAACTGCCGTTGCCAAATGTAGTTGGATCCGTCGCGCCATGCGGCTCCGAACCCCGCTTCAGCCGTTGCCGGCCTCTCGAGCGCGATCGTCCTCTTTAGGCTTGCCGGCGAGAGCCTGCTCTTCCGTGTCGTACACTTCGAAAACGCGCATAAGGCGCGTCAGTTCGAGAACTTCCCTCGTCGTCTTCGTCAATCCATAGAGAGCAAAGCGGCTGTTCAAATCTCGCGACGCCTTCAACCCTTCCACCAGCGAAGCCACGCCCGAACTATCGATATATCGCACGGCGTGCATGTCCACCAGGAGTTCCGGCGCCCGCTTGTCCTTCAGCAGGCCGAGAATCGCCTTGCGCACTTCTGGCGTGTTGTACAGCGTGATGTCTCCGCTGAGCTCGAGGATTTCGGCCTCGCCCTCATGCCGGGTTGTAATCTTCATTGCAAGAGCTCCTGGGGGGCGCGCCCCTCCTTTTGCCAGACTTTCCCTCCCGATGCAATGTCTTTTCCCGCCGGGCGGTTATCCGTAAGCGTATCGGCCGTTTCGAAGACTTGGCGAAAATCTCCGGGGGCGAAACGATCGTTCTCAATCTGCCGGAGAGGCGGCGACACGACGGCCAAACCCCGCGCGAAGCGGGTATATTCTCGAGGCGGCGCGCTAAGAAGTTTGCTGGAGAAGCCGGACGTGATCGAGGATGTGCTGAGCGGCTTCGAACTTCGTCAGCTTGGGAAGCGCGATTGTGCGCCCGTCGCGGAAAAACAGAGTAACGATATTCGTGTCCGTGTCGAACCCGGCGTCTTTCTGAGTAACATCATTCGCCACGATCATGTCCGCGCCCTTGCGCGCCAGCTTGGCGCGCGCGTTTTCTTCGAGGCGATCTGTCTCCGCGGCGAAGCCGACTAGAACGCGGGTTCCCTTGTCTCCGCTCAGTTGCTGCAGGATGTCCGGCGTTGGCTCGAGTTCCAGAAGCAGGCTTTCTCCGGCCCGTCGAATCTTCGTTTCAGACCGGGCAGCCGGCCGGTAGTCGGCGACCGCAGCGGCCATGATCACGACGCCCGCTTCCTTCGAATGTTCCAGGACCGCGCGGCGCATCTCATCCGCGGTACGCACGGGAATCCAATCCGCGCCTTCGGGCGGGTGCAATTCCGTGGGCCCGCTGACCAGAACGACGTGCGCGCCGCGACGTATCGCCGCCTCGGCCAGCGCGTATCCCATTTTCCCGGACGAGCGATTCGTCAGAAAACGCACCGGATCGAGGTCTTCGCGGGTTGGACCGGCGGTAATCAATACGGTCTGCCCCGCAAAATCCTTGCGCAGGCCGAGAACGTCGCACACTTTGCGTGCAATCGCTTCGGTGGCCGCAAGGCGGCCCGCGCCGGTCATTCCGCAGGCGAGGTATCCTTCGTCCGGATCTACCACATGAACGCCGCGGGCGCGCAGAATTGCGAGATTCTCCTGCGTCGCGGCGTGCTCCCACATGTTGACGTTCATTGCCGGCGCTACCACCACCGGCGCTTTCGTCGCCAGATAAAGAGTCGAGAGAAAATCTCCGGCAACTCCGTGCGCAAACTGCGCCAGGATATCGGCGGTCGCAGGCGCTACCACCAGCAAGTCGATCCGTTGGGCCACGGCAATGTGTTCGATGGCGCTTTCGACATTCGCGGGACTGGCGTCCCCGGCCCCGAACATTTCAGTGATTACTTTTTTGCCCGTTATAGCTGCGAAGGTAAGCGGAGTGATGAATTCACGCGCAGCCCGCGTCATGATCACCTGGACGTCCAGGTGTTCCTGCTGGAGACGGCGGACAAGCTCGGCGGCCTTATAAGCCGCCACACCGCCGGTCACGCCGAGCGCGATTTTCATGGCAGTCCCCGCGAACCGCTATTTGCGGCGCTTGCCGCCGTCCTTTGCCTCGAAATCTTCGGGAAGGTCGGGCACGTCAAATTCGAGCATGCCGTTCTGCAGCTCTTCTTCCGCGATGCGGGTGTTCTTGCGGGATTTCGGGTTCTCCACGAGAGGCCTGCCCCCGATCATCAATTGCCGCGCCCGTCGCGCCACCACCACCACGTATGCGAACTGGCTATCCGGTGCCTGTCTTAGAACGGCCATGGGAAGGTCAGCCTCCAAAAGACTTCAGAATCTCGCGTATCCGGTTTTCATTGAACGCAACGCGGCAGCGCGAACCGAGCGCAATCGCCTGCGCTTCGCGGCCGGCGCGCTCCAAATCGTCGTTGATGATGGCAAAATCATAGCTGCTGTAACTTAACATTTCCTGCCGCGCGCGTTCGAGCCGCCGCCGAATCTCGTCCTCCGAATCCTGCCCGCGGGCCCGGATGCGCCGCTCGAGCTCCGCGCTCGACGGCGGTAGTACGAACAGAGCGACGGCGCCCGGCAGCTTGCTCTTGATTTGAAGAGCGCCCTGGACGTCGATCTCCAGCACCAGGTCCTTTTTCTGGAGCCGCGCCTGATCGAGCCACTTGCGCTGCGTGCCATACCAGTTTTTTCCGAAAACCTGCGCGTACTCGAGGAACTCGCCGGCCGCCACCATCCGCTGAAATTCGGCTTCAGATACGAAATTGTACCACTGGCCCTCGCGTTCCGTCTTGCGCGGCGGCCGCGTCGTGCACGAAACGGAAAGTATGGTTCCCGCAAGCTCGAGAATCCGCTCGACCAGCGTCGACTTCCCGGATCCGGACGGCCCGGAAACGATGAGGACCAAGGGGTCGGCGGAAGTCATTCGATGTTTTGAACCTGCTCGCGCAATTTTTCGATTTCGGACTTGATTTCGAGTCCGCTCCGCGTAATTTCAAGTGCGCCGGCTTCCGTGCCCGGAGTTTTTGAAAGCAGCGTATTGGTCTCCCGTTGCATTTCTTGCAAAAGAAAATCCAGTTTCTTGCCGGCATCCCCACCCGCGCACAGCAGAGATTCGAATTGGCGCACGTGACTCCGCAGCCGCGCGAGTTCCTCGGAAATGTCGCTGCGCTCGACGGCTATAGCGGCTTCCTGCGCGAGCCGCGACTGATCAAGCTGTTCTTCGCCAACAAGCTCCCGGATCCTCTCTTCCAGGCGCCGCAGGAATACCGGCCGGGCATTCTCGGCCAGAGCTTCGATCGTTCCCGACAGGTCCGCAATTCGACCGAGGATCGCGGACATTTCCTCGTGCAGGTGCCGTGCCTCTTCTTCTCGCATTCGATCCAGCTTGTCGAGCGCTTCCGTCAGGCAGCGCGTCGCCGCGCCCTCGAGCTTGACGATCTCCTCCTCGATGGACGCCGCCGGCGGACCGATCACCCCCGGCAAACGTAATACCGCCGCCAGATCCGGCTCCGAGGCGATCGAAAATTTCGCGCGCAGCGAGTTCAGCGCGTCAAGATAGGCCGCGGCCACCTCGTCGTTCACGCCGACCGCCGCCCCGCCCTGCAATTCATAATGAAGCGTAACGTCGAGATGCCCGCGCCGCACGTGCTGTCGCACAATCTGGCGCAGGGCCGGCTCGACCGGCTCGAAACCCTCGGGAACGCGCAGATGCAGGTCGAGGAACCGATGATTTACGCTCCGCACCGATATGCGAAGGCTCCAGCCATTCTCCACGGCGCGCGACTGTGCGTACCCCGTCATCGAACGCAGACCCCGCGGACGACTGGCAGACGATGAAGCGGCCGAAGCCGGTTGTGAGGCGCCGGGAGCCATCCTTAGACGCCCCCGCGCGTGGCCGGTTCGACATCCCGAAATTGAATGTCGTAAAGGCGGGCGTACACGCCGCCGCGGGCGAGGAGATTGTCGTGCGTGCCGCGTTCGCAGATGGCCCCGTTGTCGAGGACCGCGATCACATCGGCGCGGCGTATTGTCGAGAGTCGGTGCGCGATGACGAACACGGTACGGCCAATCATCAGATTATTCAAGGCGTTTTGAACCAGAAGTTCCGATTCCGAGTCGAGTTCGGAGGTCGCTTCGTCGAGAATCAGGATCGGCGCGTCCTTCAACAGCGCGCGCGCGATGGCCAGACGCTGCCTTTGGCCTCCCGAGAGACGCTGCCCTCGGTCGCCGATCACGGTCTGGTAGCCCTGCGGCAGTTGCTGGATGAATTCATGGGCAAGCGCGGCTTTCGCCGCGGCAATCACTTTCTCCTTCCGCATATTCGGCCGGCCATAGCAGAGGTTGTTCCACACCGTGTCGTTGAACAGAATCGTTTCCTGCGTGACGATGGCCATCTGATCGCGCAGCGACCTCAACGTGACGTCGCGAATGTCGTGCCCGTCCACGCGGATTGTTCCCGAAACAGCCGTGTTGAACCTTGGAAGCAGGTTGACCAAAGTCGTTTTGCCCGCGCCGCTCGACCCCACAATCGCTACCACCGTCCCCGCTGGAACGTTCAGGCCGATGCCGTTCAGGATCATCGGCCCGTTGTCGTACGAAAAGCTGACGTTGTCGAATTCGATTGCCTTCGAAAGTTTGGGCAGCGATTTTGCTCCCGGTTTTTCGAGCACTTCTTCGGGCAGATCAATGAACGCAAATACCTGCGACGATATGCCGGCGGCTTGCAGGAAAAGCTGATAGATGCTGCCCAGCCGCTTCACCGGCTCGTAGGCGCGGAATAGCGCGAAGATAAACGCGAAGAAGATTCCGGTGGTCATCTTCCCCACGCGGATCTGGTCGCGCGCAAAAAGGAGAATCATGCAAACTACGGCGGCGCCCAGCAAATCCATCAGCGGCGACGTCGTGGCCAACGCGCGAATCCAGCGCATGTTCTCGCGCAACAGGCTGCGGGCTGCGCCGCGGAATTTGTGGATCTCGAAGTTCTCCATTCCAAACGCCTTTACCACCCGATTGCCGCTGATTGTCTCCTGCAGCATCTGGCTCAGATCCGCCAGTCGCGACCTGCTTTTCTCCGTCGAGTGCCGGATCCGGCGGGCCAGCTTGCCGATCGGCCAGACCACCAGGGGAACGAGCAGCGCCGAGCCCATCGCCAGCTTCCAGTTGATGATCAGAAGCACGAGAACGAATGCGATCAGCGTAAAACACTGGCGGATGAAGTCGGCCAGGTAGTCCGAAAACGCGCTCCGCATCTGCTCGATGTCGCTCATCACAGCGGACATCACGCGCCCGATCGGATTGCTGTGGAAGAAGCCGACCGGCTGCTGCACCACCTTGGCATAAACGTGATTGCGGAGATCGGTGATGCTCGCCAGTCCGACGTATTGAATCAAGGTGATCCCGAAGAACTCGCAGATTCCCTTCAGCGCAAAGAGAAACAGCAACGCCACGGAAAAGACCGACCATACGTAGTGGATGCGTGATGGCACGAACCAATTCAGGTAGACGGTCGCGTGGCTGCCCCAGGGAATCGTGAACAGCGCGAGCCGCTGATTCAGTGTGCTGGGCGTGAGCACGATGTCAACCGCCGGGCGAATTGACAGCACTACCAGGCCGTCGGCGGCGGCCATCAACGCCAGCAGAATCACTCCCGCAACGAAAAGAGGGAAGTGCGGCAATACGTAGCTGAAGAGCCGCCGTGCTTCCTCCCGATGTGTTCTGCGAATCTCCGATTTCATAAGTCCAGACTTCCGCTTCAAAAGCGAACTTGCCCGGCTGGCAGACTAGGATGCCGATTTGTCCAGGTCGCGGTGAACGATTTTTGCAGAGTATCCGTCGCGCTGCAAATCCCGGGCGATCACTTCCGTGAGCGCGACCGAACGGTGCCTTCCTCCCGTGCACCCTATCGCAACGGTCAGATAGCTCTTCCCTTCGTTGATGTAATGCGGAATCAGATAACGCAGCAATCCTTCCACGCGCCGCAGGAATTCGCGCGTCTGCGGGAACGACCGGATATATCGCGCCACGCGGCGGTTTTTGCCGCTGAACGGCCGAAGCCGCGGGATGAAATGAGGGTTCGGCAGGAAGCGTACGTCGAAAACAAGATCCGCATCCGAAGGAATCCCATAGCGGAACCCGAAGCTCACGACGGACACGAGCAGAGGGCGCCGTCCCGGTTTTTGAAAACGTTCGATAATGAATTGCCGGAGCTCGTGTACGTTGAAGCGCGTCGTGTCGATGATCACGTCGGCCAGGCGCCGGATCGGCGCCATCCTTCGACGCTCTTCGCGAATTCCCTCTGCCACCGACAAGCCGTGCCCCAGCGGATGCGGCCGCCGCGTTTCGCTGAACCGGCGCAGCAGCGCCTCTTCGCTGGCTTCGATAAAAACGAGCGTCGTTGGATGACGCCGGGAGAGCGTGCGGTAGTAGACGGGCAGTTTTTCGATTTGCTCGCCTTCGCGGGCGTCCACGAGCAACGCCGCCCGTTCGATTTCTCCCCGCCCTTCTTCGTAAAGTTCGCTGAAGACCGGTATCAGCGCGACTGGAAGGTTATCTACGCAATAGAACCCCAGGTCCTCGAACGTGTTCAGAACCGAACCTTTGCCCGAGCCGGACAGTCCTGTGAGGATCACCAGTTGGCGAGGGTCGCGTTTCGGGCGGGGGCGGGCCACGGCGAGGGCGTTACGTCTTCACGCGACGGCGATGCGTGCTCGGGATGCGCAGGTCTTCCCGGTACTTGGCCACCGTCCGCCGCGTCACGTGAATTCCTTCGTCGCTCAGTTTCTTCGTGATCTGTTCGTCCGTAAGAGGATGCGCGGTGTCTTCTTCTTCGATCATCTGCTTCACGCGTCGCTTGAGCGACAGCAGCGACATTTCCGCGCCCTGCGGGCCGTTCACCGACTCGGAAAAGAAGCTGCGCAGCTCCAGCACGCCCTGCGGCGTGTGTACGTATTTGTTCGCGACCGCTCGGCTGACTGTCGAGGGATGCACCCCGATTTCTTCCGCCACTTCCTTGATCATCATCGGCCTCAAGTGGTCGGGACCGTAATCGAGGAAATCGCTCTGGCGCCGGAGAATCGTCTGGCAGACGCGAAGGATCGTGTGCTTCCGCTGCTCGATGTTTTTCATCAGTTGGATGGCGGCGGTGAACCGTTCTTTCACGTAGTTGCGAACCTCGCGGTCTGCCGCATCGCGCGCGAGCAGCCGGCGATACGTCGGATTCAGCCGGAGCTGCGGCAAATCGTCATCGTTCATGAAGACTTGCCATTCGCCATCCGCTTTCCGGAACTGAACGTCCGGTTCGACCAGGCGCGGCTCCGTCTTGTTGTAGCGCAGCCCCGGCTTTGGATCGAGCCGCTTGATTACGTCAATCGCGTGCTTCACCTGCTCGATCGGCCGATTCATCGCGCGCGAAACTTCCTTGAGCTGATTGTTTTGCAGAAGCTTCAGGTGCTCGTTGACGATCTCGTGCGCGAGCGTATTTTGAGGATCCAGAACCTTCAACTGTAAGAGCAGGCATTCCCGCAAATCGCGCGCGCCAACGCCCGGCGGATCGAACTCCTGAACCAGCGTCACGCCCTCTTCCACGTCCTCCATCGAGAAATTGCCCGACTGCGCGATCTCCTCCAGCGTGGCCGTCAGATAGCCGTTCTCGTCCAGATTGCCGATGATCGTCTCGGCCACTTCCCGCACCGGCTCCGTGCAGATGCTTACGCTGAGCTGCCACGTGAGATAATCGGCCAGGCTGGCGGGCGAAGAAAGAAATTTGTCGAACGATGGCCGCTCGATTTCCTCATGTTCGCTGCTGGCGGCGCGCTCGGCCCCCGTGTCGAGATACTGCGTAAAGAAAGACCCGAAATCGAATTCGTCAAAAGGATTCGGAGCTTCCGTTTCTGGCACGCTTTCCGTTTCCTTTTTCAGGAAAGCTTCGTCCGTATAATTCTCCGCGGTTACCCCTTCTTCTTGCAGTTCCTCGAGAACAGGATTCGCCATGATCTCTTGATTGATCATTTCGCGCAGCTCGAGCCGGTTCAGCGCCAGCACGCTCACCATTTGCACGAGCCCGGGCGTCAGAATCTGCTTTTGCGCCACGCGAAGATGAAGTTTTGGCTGAAGCAGGTTCATAGGAATCAGTGCAGGCGAAAGCCTTCTCCCAGATAGATGCGGCGCACGTCGGCGTTCGCCGACAGGTCAACGGGAGTCCCCGAAAACAGAATTTTCCCTTCGTTGATGATGTACGCGCGATTCGTCACCGCCAGCGTCTCGCGCACATTGTGATCCGTGATTAAGACGCCGATTCCCGCCGCGCTCAGGTCCGCGATTATTTTCTGGATGTCTACCACCGTTAGCGGATCGATGCCGGAGAACGGTTCATCCAGCAGAACGAACGAAGGCGATAGAACCAGCGAGCGCGCAATCTCCACCCTGCGGCGTTCGCCGCCCGAGAGAACATGCGCTTGGCTGTTTCGCACGCCGTCAAGCCCCATTTGGGCCAGCAACTCCTCAACCCGATCGCGCCGCTGCTCCGGAGACAGTGGGAGAGTCTCCAGGACCGCAAACAGATTCTCCTCGACTGTCAATTTCCGAAAGACTGATGGCTCCTGGGGCAGGTAGCTGATGCCGCTGCGGGCCCGCAGATACATCGGGAGGTCGGTTATGTCCTCGCCGTCCAGCAAAACCCGCCCGTAGTCCGGACGTGCTAGACCGACCAGGATGTAAAACGTCGTGGTCTTTCCTGCGCCGTTCGGCCCGAGCAGCCCAACCACTTCGCCCTGTTGAATCTCCAAGCTGACGCTATCAACAACCCGGCGGCCGCGATACGACTTCCTAAGATCGGCGGCTTGGAGCCTCAACATACCGGTTCATTTCTCAACCCGGTGCCTGGTAAGAGTGCGCGAACCTTCTTGCGAATCAATTAAAATCGTATCATTCGGTAGAAAGAAGGTCAACGAACGCCCCGACGTCGAGTTTCCAGAAGCGTCAGTAATTGTTGGTTGTCCACCCGAAAGAATGAACTTGCCATCGGCCGCCGTGTAGGTTGCCGTCTCGGCCGTGGCGCGAAGGTCGCCTTGTCGAACCTCGACGTTCCCCTGCGCGAAAGCCCCGCTCATCTGGCCCGCGCCCAGCAATGAAGCCCCTGATTCCGAAGACTTTGTGACTCCCATATCTACGTCCACTGTGCGTGCGGCAAGAGACACCGTTCCCGAGCTGATTCTCACTCCGTCCTGCAAATGTGCTTTTCCTTCGCTACCCGAATACGTCAACTCAGGCGCACGAACCTCCCAGAGTGTGGGCTCCGCCTTCTTGTTTTGCGAAGCCGGAAGGATGCCCCGTCCGGAGGTCTGCGGAAATACCGCAACCACATTTCCCTGCGCGCTCATCGCCTTCTGATCGCGCGATAGGCTGATCTCATCCGCCTCCAGCACGGTCGCGCCCTGCCACAGCCGCGCATGCCCCGAATACACCACCTCCCCGCTCGAATTTGCCCCGGACAGCCTCGCTGCCGCGATGTGCGCCGGTTCCGTTGTCTTTGACGACTTCCCTGCAGCGCCGCCAAAATACGTCGAGACCACGCCCCCTTCCGCAGCAAACTGCCCCGATTTCTGTTCCAGCATCACTTTCTGAGCCGTCGTGCGGCTCTCGGAATCCGTGATCACGGGTGCGCCGTCCAGAACAATATGCCCGGAGGCGCGATCGATCTCCGCATTCCGCGCGGATGCGTGCACGTCGCCTTGCTGAAATTCGATGCCCCCGGTCTCCTCCACTCTTCTCCACTGGCCGTCGCGCGTGAACTCGGCCTTCAACTTCGCCGCGCGGTTGGATTGAAGGGCTGACTTTTCCGACGTTCGCCGGATCACAACGTCGGATCCGGTAAGCCGAGCCGGGCTACCGGATTCCAGGAACTCGCTAACGAACGACGGGCCCCGCAGTTCCGTCGCCTCGCGGGCGTCCTTCAGCGTGATTGTGGCGGGTCCGAGCGTCTCCGCTCTCTCAACGCGCTGCCGGTCGGCTTGTTTGGCCCCCGCAAAATTCAGCCGCAGCGCCGTAGTCCTCAACGTTTGCGAAGTTCCTGCCTTTTGCGATTGCGCGAACACCGCGCCCGTGGCTGTCATCTCGCGAAGAATATTCCGCGTTGGCGCCAGTGACGCCTCTGCGCTATCGCTCGAGAAATCCCCCGAACCTCGCGCCGAACGCCGCGATCCAGTCACATGGCCTTGCGCCGCGACATGTTCAATCCACCCTTCCGGACTTAAGTCCGCTTCGAGCGTTCCGGCAGACGCTTGCATGACGTCGGTTCCCCGAACCACTTGAATCGAAGGCCGTCCTTCAGCCACCACCCGCCGCGCATGAAACTTTTCCCCTAGAGAAATCGAAACGCTTCCCGCGGACATCCGTCGCTCGCCCTGCTGAAACTGCACGGGCCCGCTCAGGAAGACCTTCCGGTCGTTGCGTCGCACCTCGAGGCTCGCCGCTTCTACTTTCAACGGCAGTCCCCCGTTGCGCTGCGTCGGCGCCATTTCGAAATCAACCTGGTGATCCACCGACACAATCGCCGCTCGCGTGCTGTAGGACACCCCGACGCCCCGGCCGTGCCCCTGGGGCAGCGTAAACTCGACCGGCGCCGGCGTCGAAGCTTCTCCCGTTTGACCGTCGAACGTCAGATCGCTCGTTCGTATATGAAGCGATGTCCTTGGGGTTGCAGCAGGCACGGAATTGGACGGCTGCACGTCAATCGTCACTTCGCCCTTGCACTGAACGCTCCCGGTCTTCTGATCGTAACTGCATTCGCGCGTGTGGATGCTGTCGTTCCGGTCGCCTTCGCGCCCGTAGATGCTGATCCAGACATCTTCAAGCAAGGCTGGCGTTCCCGCCTTGAACTCCGTTGCGCGCGATGCGCGAATGGTAAAAACCGTGCGATTCTTCTCCATTCCGCTGTACGAAAACGTCTGCAACTGTTGCTGCACGGAGGCTGGCACTCGCGCGGCCGCAGACCGGCGGTGCGACGCGCTGATGGCGCGCGCGGCATAAATGCCGGCCACCAGCAGGGCAATAGCCCCGGCTGCCACCGCAGCCCACCGCGCGTATCGCGCTGCCTCCTGATTGCGCACAAATCCCCCTAAAATCAGTTAGAAGCCGAGTATAGGAGGGTGGTTTCCGCGGTACAACGGCGGCTTCGCTACGTCCGTTCGGGTTCCGAGCCTGCCAGCAGGCCGAGCGTCGCGGCGGCCACGTTGTCGCGAGTCGTGTTCTTCACCAGATACATCGCCTCATCCGCCAGGTGCAACAACTCGGTCTTCGTCCGCGAATCGGTCGGGTAACACGCGATGCCCACGCTCGCCGTCACGTTGACGTTCAGTTTCGAATCTTTCAGCCACACGGTTTCACGAATCAGCTTGTGCAGACGCCGAGCGACACCCAGTGCATTTTCCTTCGACGTTTGCGGCAGCAGAACGACGAATTCGTCGCCTCCGTATCGGAACGCCAGATCAATCAGGCGGCACTTGTCCTTGATCGCCTGTCCGATCTCGGACAGCAGCTTCGATCCCACAAGGTGGCCATGCGTATCGTTCACGTTCTTGAAGTGATCGAGATCGATGAAAATCAGAGAGAACTCGAATGCGTACCGGTGCGAACGGTAGATCTCCGTGTCCAGCATGAAATTCAAGTGGCGGGCATTGTATAGACTGGTGCAATCGTCCGTGATTGTCAGTTCATGGATTCGCTGCACGTGCCGCGCATTCTCGATCGCGATTGCGGCGTAATCCGCCAGCGCCTCCAGAAACGCCAGATCGCGCTGGCTGAATCCCTCCGATCCGATGCAATTGATCAGCTCGATCACGCCGAGGCATTGATCGCGGAAGCGCACCGGTACGGCGACGATCGAATGGGTCTCCATTGCCGTCCGCTGGTCCACTTGCGCGAAAAAGCGCGAATCTTTGGTTGTGTCGGGGACGACGACCACCTCGCCTGTCTGCGCCACCCACCCGGCCACGCCCTGTCCCAGCTTGATGCGCACGTCTTTCAGGGCGTCGGCGCCCTTGCCCGTCGCAATTTGGAAATACAGCTCGTGCTTTTCCGCATCCATCAGGAGGAGCGACCACGTGTCGGGCCGCAGAACCTCATTGATCTTCTCCATGATGGTGCGGAGCACCTGGTCGAGCTGTAAGGAAGAGGTGAGAGCTTTCCCAAGCTCGTGGAAGACCGCAACCTCGTTGCCTTCCGGCAACACAAATCCGGCGGCCGTATTCCGGCGGCGTTCCACGCCCTCGAACGGTTTGGCGGCGGCTCTTCGCGTCGTCGTTACAGGCGCCTGCGAGTTCGCGTCTCTGAATTCGGGAGGCAACGCTAGCATTATAGTGGCCGCTTTTCTCGGCCTGCAATGCCAGAACAGCGATGCTTTGCTGAAAGCTCAATGGCCCGTCCGCCCGGCTGAGAATGCCTCCCTGAGACTACAGCGCCCGCCGCGCGAACTTTGCCGCAAACGGTGTTCCCAGGATTGACACCACTCCAGCCCGCGCCTATATTTTTTTTACCGATGGCGTCAACGTCCCCATTCGGCGAACACCTCAGACGAGAGCGGGTAATGAGAGGCGTTTCCCTGGAAGAAATCTCCTCGGCCACCCGCATCAGCACGAAATTCCTTACGGCGATCGAAAGCGGCCACTGGGAGCAACTGCCCGGCGGCGCTTTTAATCGCGGGTTCATCCGTTCGGCTTCCCGCTACCTGGGTCTCGACGAAGACGGCATGGTCGCCGAATACTCGCTCGAGGCGAACCACGGACTGAGCGAAACGGCGCCGGTGCAAGCTGCCCTGCGGCGCGCGGCGCGCCGGCGAAGGTTGATTGGCGCACTTGGCCTGGCGGTCCTGGTGATTTGCCTGGTTTTCGCGGGCCGTTTCGCGCTGTCGAAATTCAGGACGCGAAATCATGCCGGCCAGGTTCCGGCTGTCTCTTCCTCGTCTTCTGGCGTGGGCGATCCGGCCTCAATCCAGATTTCCGCCGCGGCTCCCCTGGATTTGGTGGTCCGCGCTTCCGCCGCTGTGCATCTACAAGTCACTGCGGACGGCAAAGACGCGTTTGACGCCGAGCTCCAATCCGGAAGCCAGAAAAAATTCTCCGCTCGCCAGATGCTTCAGGTCACCTCACAAGATTCCTCCGCCGTTCGGCTGGAACTGAATGGACAACCCGTGCCGCCGTTCGGAGTTCCCGGCCGCCCGGGAAGCATTACACTCAGAGCGAAGGACTCGAGGTCCCCCGCCGGAGGAGTCCATTAGCGCCGAATTGCGCGAAGCGTTGCTCGCCGGACGAGCCCGCCCCGAACAAAAGCTCGCCATTTGTGCGGGCGGAGTTTCTCTAGCGCCGCCCGAGCGGGCCGAGGCTGTTTGCGTGCTGACCTCCGACGCCGATGCCGCCATCGCCGAACGCGCCAAGAATGTCGCCTTAAGCCTCCCGCTCGCCGCATTCACTGCGGCGCTCGCCCGCACCGACGCCGATCCGCATCTGTTTGCCTATTGCGCAGCGAACTTGAAGGACAAGCCTGGTGTCGCCGATGCGATGGCAAAAAACCCGGCATGTCCCTCGTCGTTGCTGGCCCAGGTAGCGCCGCACTTCACCTCTTCCGGCATTCAGTTGCTTCTGGACAATCTCGAACAGCTCACCGCCGATCCTCATTTGGTCCATGCGCTTTCGAGCGCGGCCACCGCTACGCCCGCCCAGCACGAAACCATCCGCGACCTCCAGCAGGGAGCGATGTCTTCGGCCGAACTCGAGCAGGTCGCAGAGCAGCACGAACCCGATCCCGTCAAGCGCAAGACCTTGATGCAGAGGCTGGCGTTCATGACCGTTGTGCAGCGGCTGACGCTGGCTTTGAAAGGAAATCGCGAGGAGCGCATGCTCCTGATTCGCGATCCCAACAAGCTCGTCCAGAAATCGGTGCTTCAGTCTCCGCGTCTCACCGAGCCGGAGGTCGAGAGTTTCGCGGCCATGGCCAACCTCTCCGCCGAAGTCCTGCGCTCGATCTCGCTGAACCGGAATTTCATCAAAGATTACACGGTGGCCAGGAATCTCCTGTTCAATCCGAAGACGCCGCTGGATGTCTCGCTGCACCTTTTGCCGCGGCTTACGGCAACCGATCTGGTCAAACTCGTGGCGAATAAAAACGTGCCCGATACGCTGCGCTCCATGGCCCAGAAACTTCATCGCAAACGCAAGCACGGCGCGAGCGGCGACGCCTGATCCGGCCTGACCTTCGCCTTCAGCGCGTCCGGAGTTTGATTAGCTGCGGTCTAATCTCTAGGAAGTGGAAATAGCTGTCGGGCCTGTATTTTGATGAAGGTCTTTCCGCTGGGCCAAGGTATTCTGCTAAAGGCGAGCCGAGCCTTCATCTGAAGGTCAGCAATAGCTCGGGGTCCTATCGTTGTGCCACGGAGCGATCTGTTTGCCCGCTATAGCAATAACGGTGTAATCTAACCCGCGCTCGCGTATCGTGAACGGTCAGCAGTCAGCTTAAGAAGGGTCAATTAGAGCGTCGGCCCGCTTCTCCGAATGGTCCAGCGCGCGCTCGAGCCACTCGCTGAATTCAGAATCCTGCTCACGTTCCGGGAGTTTCCCGATCCGCTTTATGATTCGACGTAGGGCTGTTGAAACG
>DATEKA010000251.1:0-25678 GCA_035277685.1 Candidatus Acidiferrales bacterium | reverse complement strand
AACGGCTCAGGACTGCCTGCCGGGCACGCGCCACTTCGGCAACCTGGGCCGCGACGCGTTGCGCGGGCCGGGCTTCCGCCAGTGGGACCTCGCCATCTACAAAGACACGCGAATCACGGAGCGCGTATCCGTGCAGCTCCGCGCCGAGTTCTTCAACATTCTCAATCATCCGAATTTTGCAAACCCATTCCTTCCGGCCTATATCGCCGATCCCGCGATTAACGGCTTCGCGGCGAACGGCAATCGCGAAGTTGGGACCGGCGCATTCACGCTTGGCGCTACGGGAGACGTGGGCATCGGTAATCCTTTCCTGGGTGGAGGCGGGCCGCGGGGCATTCAACTGGCGGCAAAGTTCTCGTTCTGACCGCCGCACGGGAAAGCGCGCGCTCACAACCATTGGTCACCCGCTGTTCCTGCGCTTGAAGTGCCAGGATGGAAATTCTGGAACTTTTTCCATCTCGCCGGGGAACGCTTCGAGGTACACGTTATTTGTATCTGTATTTGTATGTGTATCTGTATCCATCTCCAGCCGTGATTGGCGCATCTGAGTAGCAGCTTCGCTGGGGACGCAGGCGCTATCGCGGAAATTGAGAACGTTTCTAAGCCCTATAAGGTGCGGAAAACCATGAAAACAGCAAAAGCTGTCGCATTCCTTGCGGTCATTTGCGCGCTTCTGTTTCTCATTTCGCGGCCAGCCGATTCCCAGCAGTCGCAGATCAGGCAGGCCATCAATCCGTCAAAGCTCGTGGTACTGAAAGGCAACGTGCATCCCTGGGCGCAGGCGCGGTTCGATCGCGGCCCCGCCCCGGCGAACCTGCCCATGAACCAGATGCTGCTGGTGCTGAAAAACACTCCTTCGCAGACGGCGCAGCTTCAAGAACTGCTCAAAGAACAGCAGGACCCCACGTCTGCGAACTACCACAAATGGCTCACGCCGGAAGAATTCGGCTCACAGTTTGGGGCTTCGGAAGCGGACATTCAGAAAGTGTCGTCGTGGCTGACGTCCCAGGGATTCGCCATCAACAACGTCGCGAAGGGCCGTAACGTAATCGAGTTCTCGGGAAACGCGGCCAAGGTGGAAGCGACGTTTCACACGGCGATGCACAAGTATGTGATCAGCGGCAAGCAATACTGGGCCAACTCGAATGATCCGGCGGTCCCAGAGGCGCTTACGCCAGTGGTCGCTGGAATCGCTTCGCTCAACAACTTCCCGCGCCGCGCGGCCCATCGCTTCGCGGGAACGTTTACGCGCACGAAATCCGGAAAGCTGGCGCCCAAGGCCGCCGCGAATCCTGAGTTTACGTATGCTGCCGGTTGCAACGGCACCGGTTCGAACGGCAGTTTGACGAATTGCTACGCGCTTGCGCCGTACGATTTCGCCACGATTTACAATGTCCTGCCGCTATGGAACGCGAATATTACGGGCAGCGGGCAAACGATCGCCATCGTCTCCGACAGCGATATCAATGCCGCCGACTTCACGAATTTCCGGACGCTGTTTGGGCTGCCCGCCGGGACTTTGAATCAGATCCACACGAACACGGCTCCTGGCGTCAACGCCAACGAATCCGAGGCCGATGTGGATATCCAGTGGTCCGGCGCGGTTGCACCGGGTGCCGCGATTGATCTGGTTATCTCCCAGGATTCGACCACATCGTTTGGCGGCGACCTGTCGGCAGAGTACGTCATCAACGGCAGCGACTCGCATAATCCGAAAATCATCGGCTATAGCTACGGCCTCTGCGAATTTTTCCTCGGCAGCGCCGGCAATAAATTCTACGGCGACCCGGGGACCGGCATTTGGACTCAGGCGGCGGCGGAGGGAATCGCGGTTGTAGTCTCGACCGGCGATACGGGTTCGACGGGGTGCGAGAATCCACAGGGCACGGGTGGCAATGCGCCGTCCGACCAACCGGCGATTTACGGATTGGCGGTGAGCGGTATCGCGTCCACTCCTTACAATGTGGCGGTCGGCGGCACCGATTTCAATGACGGCCCGCTTGCCACTGCGCAGACCTACTGGAACTCGGGCAACGCCACGACCACCCAGCAATCGGTGAAGGGCTACATCCCGGAGATCGCGTACAACGACTCGTGCATCAACGCCGCCCTCGACGCGCTTTACGATTCTGGCGCCAGCACCGACGGACTGACGAACTGCAACACGTACTTCAGCAGCACGACCCTCGGGCTAGGGCCTCTGGTGACGCCGTTCGGCGGAGGCGGCGGACCGAGCGATTGCATCGTCTCGAACTATAACGGGACGAACGATACGGGAACGTTTTCGAGCTGCACGGCGGGATACGCAAAACCGTCGTGGCAAACGGGCGCCGGCGTGCCGAACGACGGCGTGCGCGACCTTCCGGATATCGCGATTTTCGCCGGAGACGGGACGTTTCAGAATTTCTACTTGTATTGCCAGGAGGACCAGGACACGACGTCCACAACGCCGTGCAGCCTGACCGCGAGCGGCACGGTGAATGGGCAGACGGTCGCGTTCCCCGATATTCAAGGCATCGGCGGCACTTCGGTGTCTGCGGAGGTTTTTGCGGGGATGATGGCGCTGCTGAATCAGGCGCAAGGAAGCAACGTCGGCCTTCCGAGCCCGAACCTGTATGCTTTGGCGGCGCAACCGTGGGCGAATTGCGACTCGAGCGGAACGCTGAATAGCGGCTGCATCTTCTACCAGGTCACGTCAGGAAACACTGCGATGCCGTGCCAGAGCACTTCGACCAAATACGGCACGCCGCCGGATTGCAGCCAGGCACAGGGCGCCAGCGTCGGCGTTACGGAGGTGAACGGAACGCCGGCATACACGGCGCAGGCGGGATATAACTTCGCGACGGGCCTCGGCTCAATCAACGTTTACAACCTGGTGAAAGAATGGAGCGTTGGGAGCGGTGGCGCGGCGGATTTCGTTATCTCCGCGTCGCCCGCGGCAATCAATGTAACCGCGGGCCAGTCCGGCACGACGACGCTGACTATCGTGCCGGTAAACAACTTCTCTGACACCGTGACGTTCTCCGCTTCGTCGTGCGGCAGCCTGCCGAACGGCGCGACGTGCAGCTTCAGCGCGTCGCCGGTGAGCGCAAGCGGAACTACCACGCTGACGATCCAGACCGCCGCTTCCGGCGCCGTTCCCCCATCCGCCGGCCCCAACATTTTCGGCGTCTGGCGAGCCCCGGTTCTGTTGACGTTCGCCGGCCTGCTGACCGTCCTCGTGTTTTTCTTCGCGCTGCGGCGCGGGAATCGGCGCTGGGGCATGGCAGCCGCTTGCTTCGTTTTCGCGGCATTTCTCGGGGTGGCGGGCTGCAGCAGCAGCCCTAGCTCGACCCCACCACCGCCGCCGCCCCCGCCGCCCAGCTCTGCGGTTGTTCCGACCGCCGTGACTATTACGGGCACCAGCACTGCCGGCCAGGTGAGCCACAGCACGACCATCATGCTCACCGTCCAGTAGGCAGCGCGCGGTTCTGGCTGCCGGCAGATACTCGCCAGCCGCGAACCTGCCTGCAATTTGCTGATGACCGGCGGTTAGCCCGATAAGGTGGTTCGTGGGCTCCGCGATCCGGCAATTGCGCAAATCCGTTCCATCCAAAATACAAATCGCACGATCGTTGCGTTGAAAAGCTGCCGTTCTGGCGGCGGTGTATAGTGTTTGGGAACCGGCTTCCATCGAAGAACGGCTTCGTGTGCCGCGCGGCAAATACAATCGATGGCAGCGATGCGCGTTCGGTTTCAGAGGACGCCTGCGAGTGAAATGAAAAAGCCTTTGCGCATCATGAAATTCGGCGGGACCTCCGTGGGAGACGCCGCGTGCATCCAGCGGGTCGCGGAAATCGTTCGCGATGGGTCGCGCGATGGCTCGATTATTGTGGTCGTTTCGGCGATGCGAGGCGTCACGAACCACTTGATCGAGGCGGCTCAGCGTTCCCAGGGGAACGATCACGCGCATGTTTCCCGCGTTTTCGAAGGCTTGCGCAAACAGCACGATGAAGCTCTGGCCGCCCTCATTCGCTCGAGTGAACGCCGCGGGGTTCTGGGCCAGTTGATCGAGGAGACTTTTGCAAAGGGCGAGCAGCTCTGCGAAGGGACGCTGCTTCTGCGGGAACTGACTCCGCGAACGCTGGATTGCATCTCGAGCCTGGGCGAACGGCTGTCGGCGCCGCTGATCGCGGGAGCCCTGGAAGAACTCGACGTCCGCGCCGAGGCCGTGGACGGCACCGAATTGATTGTTACCGACGCTTTTCATGGCGGAGCGAGCCCTCTGATGGAGCTGACCCGGCAGCGGTCGCAGGCGAGGCTGAAAGCGTTGCTCGACCGCGGAATCGTGCCTGTGGTGACCGGTTTCATCGGCGCGAATCAGCAAGGCGTGCCGACGACTCTGGGACGCGGCGGGTCCGACTACTCGGCCACTATCCTTGGCGCCGCTCTGGATGCCGATGATGTGGTCATCTGGACCGATGTGGATGGAGTTCTCACAGCCGATCCGCGGCTGGTCCCGGAGGCGCGTACGATCCCGGAAATTTCGTACCGCGAAGCCGCCGAGCTGGCCTATTTCGGCGCGAAGGTTCTACATCCGAAAACGATTCGTCCGGTAATGCCGCGCGGAATTCCCGTTTGGATCAAAAACAGTTTTTCTCCCGACGCGCCGGGAACCAAGATCACGCCCGGCGGGCGCAGCAACGGAGGCGGCGTGAAGGCGCTGACCGCCATCAAGGACGTGTCGCTCATCGCGATCGGCGGCCCCGGGATCGTCGGATTGCCTGACGTGGTGGGGCGCACGTTCTCGACGACGGCGGAGGTGCGGGCGAACGTGCTCCTGATTTCGCAATCGTCGTCGCAAAACGATATTTGCTTCATTGTCGCGGCATCGGACGCCAGGAGTACGGCCGAGGCGCTTCGGAATGAATTCGCGCAGGATGTAGCGCACGAAAACGTCGAGCACATCACGGTGGACCCGAACATCGCGATCATCGCCGTGGTCGGCGAAAGAATGCACGGCACCCCGGGAGTTGCAGGGCGGACATTCAGCGCCCTGGGACGCGAAGGCGTGAACATCATCGCAATCGCACAGGGCTCGTCGGAGTGCAACATATCGTTCGTAATCGAAGAGAGGCATGTGCAAACGGCGCTCGCTGCGTTGCATCAAGAGTTCGAGCTGGGCACAGTAGACGCCCGCGCGATGAGCCCGGCGTTGCGTAGCTGATGGAGACGACTGGAAGCACTTCAACCGGGAATATCGGCCGCGCCGTGCAGCGCTGCATCACGCGCTCGTGCGGCGAAGTCTACGGTCTGAAGGAGAGAATTTACGTTTGCGGGCGTTGTGGCGGGCCTCTGGAAATCGAAGTTTCGCGAGATTTCGACGTCAGGCCCTCAGAGCTTCGCGAGGAGTGGCGCCGGCGCGCAGCTTCTCTGGACATAAAGGACCGCAGCGGCGTTTGGCGCTTTCGCGAACTGCTCCCATTTGATCCCGCGCTTCCGGTCACTTTGATCGAAGGAAATACTCCGCTCTACGACGCGCCGCGCTGCGCAGAATATTGCGGCCTCGCGGCCGTCCAACTGAAGCATCAGGGCTGCAACCCGACCGGATCCTTCAAAGATACGGGCATGACGGTGGCCGTGACCCAGGCCAAACTGCTTGGCGCGGAAACCACCGCTTGCGCAAGCACAGGCAATACGGCCGCCAGTCTTGCCGCGTACTCCGCGCGAGCCGGTTTGCAGTGCGCAATCCTCATCCCGTTCGGACAGATTTCAGCGTCGAAACTTGCCCAGAGCATGGACTACGGCGCAATCATTTGCGAAATTGACGGCAATTTCGATGATTGCATGCGGCTGGTCCAGGATTTGGGGGACGATGGCTCGGTTTATGTGACCAATTCGATCAACCCGTTTCGGATCGAGGGCCAGAAGACCGTCGCGTTCGAATTGATGGAGCAGTGCGGCTGGCGGGTTCCCGGCCACGTTGTTGTGCCAGGCGGGAACCTTGGCAACAGCAGCGCCCTCGGAAAAGGATTCTCGGAATTGCGTGCATTGGGCATGATCGAACGCGTACCGCGGCTCGACGTGATCCAGGCGGAAGGCTCGGCGCCGTTCGCAAGAATGTTCGCCGATTTGAAAGCGGCGGGATCCGTGGCGGACGAAAGCCTGCCGGAGACGATGGCGAGCGAGGCGCACCCGCGAACGCTCGCTACCGCGATCAAGATCGGCGCGCCGGTCTCCTGGAAGAAGGGCCTGCGCGCGGTGCTGAAAACCGGCGGCGAGGTGATCGCCGTGACGGAGCAGGAAATCGCCGACGCGAGAGCAATGATCGGTCGCGACGGCATCGGCTGCGAGCCCGCCTCGGCCACCACGGTTGCCGGAATTCGGAGGCTCGTCGGCAGCGGCGCGATTCGACGCGACGAAAGCGTCATCGCCGTTTTGACGGGGCACGTCCTGAAAGACCCGGACTATGCCGGCAGCTATCATCGCGGGACGCTCTCGCTGGCCTCCGACGAGCGAAGCGGGCGCTCAGAGCAGAGAATCACCGGCGCGTTCCGCAATCAGCCGGAGCGAATCGCCGCAAGCAAACTTGCAGTTCTCGAGCGGCTGAAAAGCCGGAAGGCCTGAGCCGCGCATGACCGCGCCCGCTGAGTTTTCCATCGATGTCCGCGTTCCGGCTTCCACCGCAAATCTCGGAGCTGGTTTCGATTGTTTTGGTCTCGCTCTCGAGGCGTACCTCAATGCGCGCGCGACCGTCGTGTCCAAGCCCGGAGCGCGCGCGGTTGCCCGCAGCCGCGGAGTTAGCGGGACCTCAAACCTGCCCAAGACGCCGGAAGAAAATCTGATCTTCCGCGCAATGGCGCATGCAGCAGAGCGCGAGCATCTGAAGCTTCCACCCGTTCGCCTGGCCGTGCAAAACGATATTCCGGTCGCAAGCGGGCTGGGCAGCAGCGCCGCCGCGACTGTGGCCGGTGTGGTGCTTGGCTTTGCGGTTGCGGGCCGCGAGCTGGCCCGCGATGCCGCCCTGCAGTACGCGGCCGAGGTAGAAGGGCATCCCGACAATGTCGCCGCCGCGGTTCTGGGGGGCATGGTCGTCACAATCGCGCGCGATGACGGCGGCGTGGCGGCAGTGCGGAGGCACTGGCCGAAGATGATTCGCGTGGTTGCGGTAACACCTCAGAGCGCCCTGGAAACGAGCAAGTCCCGGGCAGTCTTGCCGAAAATGGCCGATTTTCGCGATGCAATTCACAACGTGCAGCGCGCGGCGCTTTTCGTCGCCGCCCTGGAGGAGCGCCGCTACGATCTGCTCTGGGACGCGATGCAGGACCGGCTGCACCAGGTCCACAGGCAGGCGCTGATTCCAGGGTTGGAGGATATCCTCGCGATTCCACGAATGCCGGGTTTACTGGGGGTTGCGCTCAGCGGGGCCGGGCCAAGCGTGATTGCTCTTGCTACTGCGCATTTTGATGCCGTTGCCGCAGAAATTGCCCGCCGGTTCGCCCGCCACGGCGTCGAATCTTCGTGCCGGACGTTTGAGGTGGCGCAAGAGGGATTCTCTACCTCGCAGAAACATCTTCGGAAGCGCTAGGCTTCGTCACTTGCGAGGAAACATGTGGCGTCGGGCCGGCTGGCGCGGCTGTGAGGAAGGACGGGTTTGACGGATCGAAAGCGTGGTGGCGCGTTCGCTATACAGGAAAGCGACGAGCGGGCGCTGGCGTCTGGAGTAACTAACTAATCCGGTTCTTGCGTGACGATGTGGACGTCCACGGCAGGCGCTTCCTTGAGGAAGCGATTGATCGCGTTCATGTAGAGAAGCTTCCGCCATCCTTCGACGGCCGACCGCCCCATGATCACCTGCGTGACGTGCTTTTCGCGGACAAACTGCGCGGCGGCATCCGCGACGTTCTCACCTTTCAGACGCACCGGTTTTGCTCCGAGGCTCTCCGCGAATTGGAGATTGGCGGAAAGCGAGCTCTCCGATTGCGCGTTGCCGTCGCCGTCAACGTCAACATGGATCGCGTAGAGCTCCGCGTCCATTCGCCGCGCCATACGCGCCGCGCGGGCGACCAGATACTGAGCGCGCGGATTCGAGCTGATGCACACCGCAATCCTTTCGCGGACGTTCCAGTTCTCGGCGATCTCCTTTTCGTCCATGTAGGACGAGAGACTGCGGTCAACCTGTTCAGCGACCTGCCGCAGGGCGAGCTCGCGAAGCGCGATCAGGTTGCCGCGCCGGAAGAAATTCTTGAGCGCCTGCTCGACTTTGTCCTTGCGGTATATGTCGCCGCGCTTCATGCGGTTTTGCAGCGCCTCCGGCGTGAGGTCAACCATAACCGTTTCGTCGCTGAGCTGAAGGACCCAATCGGGCACGGTCTCGCGGACCGACACGCCGGTGATGGCGCGAACGGTGGGGGCGATGCTCTCCATGTGCTGAATGTTGACGGTCGAGATCACGTCGATATTCGCGTCGAGCAGGGCAAGAACGTCTTCGTAACGCTTGCGGTTGCGGCTGCCGGGGATGTTCGTGTGGGCCAACTCATCAACGAGCGCCACGGCCGGTTTGCGCGCCAGAATGGCGTCGAGGTCCATTTCCTCGAAGACGGTCCCTTTGTAATCGATCGTTTTGCGTGGAACAGCTTCCACTTTGCTCGCCAGTTCGGCGATGGCTGGGCGTCCATGCGTTTCGACGTATCCGATGACGACATCCTCGCCGCGACTGCTGCGCCGGATGGCTTCGCTCAGCATCGCGTAGGTTTTTCCCACGCCCGGGGCGTAGCCGAGGAAAAGCTTGAGTATGCCCTTGGTTTTTTCGGACTCGCTCGAAAACGCGAGCCATTGTTCCGGCGTCTTAGGCATTCCGATTCTCTTTTCGTCCGGCTACGGTAGAATACGGCAGGTGCGTGAGCCGATACCAATCCAGGCTTCGCGATTTCTGGCCGCTTTCGTGATCGCGGCCGGCATTCCATTCTTTTACCACAGATTTCTGCACGTTAGCTCGACGACTGCGGCTCTTACGCTGGTTCTGGCCATTCTTGCGGTCTCGACCGTGTGGGGAATCGTCGTTTCAGTGTCTATGTCCGTCGTGGCGACGGTCGCGTTCGTCTACTACTTCCTGGAGCGCGCGCATCAAGTCACGTTCTATTCCGCAGAGAATTGGGTCACTTTGCTGACGTTTCTTGTCGTTTCGATCCTGGCGAGCCATCTTTCATCACGCGCGCGACAGCAGGCGTCCTACGCCTCCGCCCGCCGCCGGGATATCGAAAAACTATACACGTTCAGTCAAAGCCTGCTCGAATGGGGCAACGTGATCGAGCTGTTGAATCGAATTCCCGAGCAGATCGTTCGAATCTTCGAGGTTGGAGCGGCAGCCCTTTTTCTAGCGGACAAGCAAAAAGCCTATCGTTCGGGGCCCGTTGTGCCGCACCTCGACGTTGAAGCTCTGAAGAGCGTGGTGGCGCGCGAGGAGCCCGTTATCGACTCGGCGAACAGCGTCAGCCTGGTGCCCGTGAAGCTTGGCGGCCGCCCAATCGGCAGCCTGGGGATATCGGGCACGATTTTGTCCCGGGGGACGCTCGAAGCGCTCGGCACGCTGGTGGCGATAGCCATGGAGCGGGCGCGCGCGGTGGAACAACTGGGCCAAACGGAAGCGACGCGCGAAGGCGAGCGGTTGCGCACCGCGCTGCTCGATTCCGTGACTCATGCTTTGCGGACGCCGCTCACGTCCATCAAGGGCGCGGTCACCAACCTGCTTTCGAATAATCGTCTCGATGAGCCTCAGAAGCGCGAGCTGCTGGCGGTGATCAATGAGGAAAGCGACCGCCTGAACCGGTTGGTGGGCGAAGCCGCGGAAATGTCACAACTCGATTCCGGCAACGTGGATTTGAAGATCGAGTCGCACTCGATCGACGAATTGATCTCCGCCGCCCTCCTGCATTGCCGCACTTTGTTTGGAAGCCGCAGCATCGATGTGCGGATCGCGCCGGGTCTGCCGCAGGTGCGCGTCGATCTGGCTCGCGCCAGCGAGGTTCTGATTCAGTTGCTTGAAAACGCGAATCAATACTCGCCGCCGGAACAGCCGATCACGGTCACCGCCGAGCGAAACGGAGATTACGTGGTGACGAGCGTAGCCGATCGCGGCGGCGGAATCGAAGCTCCCGAACAAGAACTGATTTTCGAGAAGTTCTATAGGGGCCGGGATCAGAGATACAGCGTCCAGGGAACCGGCATGGGCCTCCCCATTGCCAAGGCGATCGTTGAAGCGCATGGCGGAAGCGTCAGCTTGACCAGCCAGCGCGGTTATGGATCCGTTTTCTCGTTCACTCTCCCGGCCGACGGCAGGCATCCTCCAGTCTCCAAATGACCGCCGGCGCCACAGTGCTTGCCGTTGACAACGAGCCGCAGATTCGCCGCGTCCTGCGGACGATCCTGGCCTCACACGGCTATTCTGTGATCGAAGCGCGCAGCGGCGAGGAAGCGATCGAAAAGGTCCGGCACGAGAAGGCGGATTTGATTTTGCTCGACTGCAACATGCCTGGCATGTCCGGCATCGAGGCCTGCGCCGAGATTCGCCGCTCGAGCGACACGCCGATCATCATGCTTACCGTGCGGAACGCGGAACGGGACAAAGTGCAGGCGCTCGACGCGGGCGCCGACGATTACGTCGTCAAACCATTCGGCGCGGAAGAGCTGATGGCGCGTGTGCGAGCCGCATTGCGCCGGGCCGCGCCGCAGGACGCGCCGCCTTTTTCGTCGAGCGATCTTGCGATCGATTTCGGAAAGCGTTCCGTTCTTGTGAAGGGACAAGCGGTCCGGCTTACTCCAAAGGAGTTCGATCTGCTGAGGCATCTCGTCGCGAATGAGGGCAAGGCTCTGCCTCATCGGCGGCTTTTGCAGGCCGTGTGGGGACCGGATTACGGCGAAGAGACGGAATATCTGCGCGTGTTCATAAATCAGTTGCGGAAGAAGGTCGAGCCGGACCCCAGCCATCCGCGCTACATTCACACCGAGCCCTGGGTCGGCTACCGGTTTGAGCCGCCCCGCGGGCGGCAGAAAGCTCGCGCCCACCGGCCGGAGAAGTGATCCCGCGAAATGCGGGCTAGAGTTCTTCGCCCCGCACCAAATCCGCGAAATTCTGCCGCCTCCGAACGATCCGGAATCTCCCGGCGTCGACTAGAACTTCAGGCGCGCGCAGCCGTGCGTTGTAGTTCGACGACTGGACGAATCCGTACGCGCCAGCCGCCCATACAACCAGCAAGTCGCCCGATTTCACGTCGGGAAGCGGCCAGTCGTGGGCCAGAAAATCGCCCGATTCGCAGACCGGACCGACCACGTCCACCGGCTTGACCGTTGTCGAGTCTTCTTTCAATAAGGCAGCCTTCGTGAGGGCATGGGTCGCCCCGTAGAGCGACGGGCGGATCAGATCGTTCATCGCCGCGTCCACGATAACGAACTTCCTTCCGCCGTTTTCCTTGACGTACAGCACTCGCGTAAGCAACACGCCCGCCGGGCCCACAAGCGCGCGCCCAGGCTCCAGAAGAAGCGTGCATTTCAGAGGGCGCACAACCGTCGCGAGTTCGCGGGCATACGCGGCCGGATCGCCAGGGGTTTCATCCGTGTAGCGGATCCCGAGGCCTCCGCCGATGTCGAGGTAGTCGAGATGAATCCCGGCGTCGGCCAGTTCGCGAACGTAGGACGCAAGCCGCTCGGCAGCGCGCCGGAATGGCGTGACGTCAAGAATCTGCGATCCGATGTGAGCGCTGATTCCGCGCCAGGCGATCCAGGGCGAATTCCTGTGAGACAAATACAGGCGAAGCGCCTCGCGCCACTCCATACCGAACTTGTGATGGCGATAGCCCGTGGAGATGTGGGGATGGCCTCCGGCAAGAATGTCCGGATTGACGCGAATTGCAGCCGAGACCCGCGGACTACCCTTTCCCACACTGAGCGCGGCCTCCTCGACGAGCAACTCCAGTTCCGCCGGCGATTCCACATTGAAAAGGAGAATGCCCCGCTTCCCGGAGGAATCGAGACGGTAGCGGATCGCGGCGCGAATCTCCTCTCGCGTCTTTCCCACTCCCGAGAACACGATCCGGCCGCCCGGAATGCCGATCTGTCGCAGGCGTTCCAGTTCGCCTCCTGACACAATGTCGAAACTGCTTCCGAGCCGCGCCAGAACGCGCAGGATTGACAGATTTCCGTTGGCCTTCAGGGCATAGCACAAGCGGTGCGGAAGGGAGCCAAACGCGCGATCAAGCCGGCGGTACGCGTCCGCGATGCTGTTCCGGCTGTAGACGTAAGCCGGTGTGCCAACGGCTCGCGCAATCCGCTCGAGAGAAACGCCGTCGCAGTAGAGCGCGGTCCCGCCGCCTTGGCCTTCCATGAAGACGCGCCGCCGCGAAAAATAAGGCGTGAACTCCGCTGGATCAACGGGCTGCGTCATCCTGGCTTGAACGGGCTTTAGCGGAGCCTGTTTTGTCCGGCTTGCTTTTCGTCGATTCACAAGGTTTTTGGCCGTCATTTTGAGAGGGACGCGGAGATTTCCTGTTGATATTCGCGGGCTTTCGCCAGAATTTGCGGCTGATCCAGCGTCAACATGCGCCGATCCTGCATCACGACTTTGCCGCCGATGATCACCGTTCTTACGTCCGAAGCCTTCAGCGCATAGACCAGTTCCGAATAGACGTTGTACAGCGGTGTTGCATGTGGCGCGGTTGTGTCGATGAGAATGATGTCCGCCTTCTTGCCCGCTTCGAGCGACCCGATTTCCTTCTCCATGTGAAGAGCGCGCGCGCCGCCGATCGTGGCCATCTCGACCGCCTGCTCCGCCGGCAGCGCGCGAGGATCCATGCGCGTGATCTTCTGCAGTTTCGCCGCAAGATCCATCTCTTCGAACATATCCTGATTGTTGTTGCTAGCGGCGCCGTCGGTCCCCAGCCCGACCGCCAATCCGGCGGCAAGCACCTCCGGTACGGGCATAACGCCGGCGGCAGTCTTCATGTTGCTGGAAGGATTGTTCGTGCAGCCCACGCCAAAGCGCACAAGCGCGGCGATATCCGCCGCGTCCATCCAAACGCAGTGCGCAGCGACGACATCGTGACCGAGAAACCCGATGCGTTCGAGGTAACCGGCTGGCGTGGCGCCATGCTGTTCCCGGCTTTGGCGCAACTCGAACTGAGCCTCCGCAAGGTGAATCAGAATCGGAACGTGATTGCGCCGCGCCAGGTCCACCGCTTGCCGCAGGGTCTTTTCCGAGCAGGTATAGATCGAGTGCGGCGCCACCGCCGGCGTCACGAGCGGATCGTTCTTCCAGCGATCGATGTAATTCTGCGTATACTGCAAAGCCTGCGCCGGAGTTTTGTTGTCCGGCGCGGGAAAATCGATGATGGTCTCGCCCAGAACGCCGCGCATCCCCGCATCCTTCGTAGCGCGCGCCACCGCGTCTTCGAAGTAATACATGTCGGAGTATGTGGTGATTCCTCCGCGCAGCATTTCGAGGACGCCGAGCTTGACGCCCCATGTAACGAAATCCGGCGTCACGTTGCGAGCTTCGGCAGGAAAGATATATTTGTGCAGCCACTCGTCGAGAGCAAGATCGTCGGCGATACCGCGGAAGAGGCTCATGGCCGCGTGGGCGTGTCCATTAATGAGGCCCGGCAACACTAGATCGCCGTGGGCGTCCAGCGTGCGCGCCGCGTCGAACCCCGACTCCACCTGCGCGCTGGTTCCCACGCCCACGATCGAGTCTCCGCGAACCGCGACTGCGCCGTCTTCGATGACGCGCCTCTGCGGGTCCATCGTGACGACGGTGCCGCCTGACACAATCAATTGCGCGCGTTCCTTCGCGGCCGTAAAACCTGCGGAACCACAGATGAGCGCGGACAAGCACAGATAAAGGGCAAGCCGCGAACCCGAAAGCCGCGCGAGCGAGCGGATTTTCCGCGTTATACGGATTCCGAGCGGACCGCTTTTCCTCCCGGTCTTCATCTGTATCGATCTATGTTCATCTGCGGATAGAGCGCTCAGAGAAACCTCGAATCGAACGCGCGCGGCAGCAGATTCGCGGAGCTCTCCTCTTCGATCTTGCCCGCCAGGTTCGCGAGAACCACCGGAACGTCGCCGCAGAACTCCCAGATGATTTGCCGACAGGCGCCGCAAGGCGGCGTCAATTCGTCCGCATCGGTCACCACGGCAATCGCTTCGAACCCGCGTTCGCCTTCCGAAATTGCCTTGAAGATCGCGACGCGTTCCGCGCAACACGTAAGCCCATAACTTGCATTTTCCACGTTGCAGCCCGTGTAGATGCGCCCGGACTCGGCGCGCAACGCCGCTCCCACCCGGAAATTCGAAAACGGCGCGTGCGCGTTCTCGCGCGCTTTCCTGGCCGCTGCAACCAGCGCATTGTGGTCGGACATGCGCGCGATTGTACCGGAGTCGTTGTTTCTGGGAAAGCAAGAGGCTCGAAGCGAATTCGGACCCGGTATTTTGCCGGCAATGAGCGCGCCGCAGTTTCGCCGTGCCCGGCTTGCCCGGAACTACTTCAGCTCGATGACATCCAGCCCGTGCGACGGAATCGTCAGCATTAGCTGATGTCCGCTGACGTGCCGAATGGAGGGCGGCGCCAGTTCCGCGGCCTTGCGCAATTCGCGAATTTGATCCTGTGTCGGATAGCGCGGCGCTCCCATTTTCTCGTAGGCGGTTTGGGAATCGCCATCCGCCGGGTCCACGATCGAAACGGAAGCCTGCGTTGGATCGAAATCCTTGAATTGCAGCGTCACCGTTTTCGCCGGGCCGTTTTCTCCCGGCGCGGCATAATTCCAAACGGCGAGGACCAGCGTACCGTCGTTTTTGCGCGTCAGGACCGCTGAATCCGACTTCAGCTCGATGCGCCGATCGCCCAGGTCGTGCAGAAGCTTGAACGCGTTATACGAAGGCTTTGGAATTCCGCCGGCCGCAATCAGGCCAAAGCCGCCGTAGAAGGGCTTCTTCACCACGCCCTGCTCTTCGAAAACATCGGAAAACGTCCAGTAGGACATCATTTGCGTCATGCCGTCGCACTGACTGATCGTGCCGGCCATCCACGGTCCCATATATGCCGCGTCTGTCACATTCGTTTCGTTGTCATACGCCGCGTTGAACTCGCTCCAGATCAGCGGCAGTTCCGGCATAGACGAGACCCTGATCTGCTCGTGCACCTTGGACACAGCGCGGCAAACCATGTGTTCGCGCGAGATCTTCTCGTGTGTTCCGAAAACATCCTCGGACCTGTCGTTGCCGTAGACGTGCGTCGAAACAAAATCCACCGGCACGTTTTCGTCGTGGCAATGCTTGATGAATGCGTCGACCCACGCCGCTTGAGCCGTCGCGGGCCCGCCGACGCGCAGTCGCGGGCTCACCGCTTTCAGCGCGCGAGCGGTGTGATCGTAGAGTTCCCAGTAGGTTGCCTGCCGCGGCTCGCCGCCCCAAAAATCCAGATTGGGCTCGTTCCACACCTCGAAATACCATTGGCTGACTTCAGCGATTCCGTAGCGCTCGACCAGGTGTCTGGCGAACGCCGTCATCAAGCCGTCCCACGCCGCCCAGCTTTTCGGAGGCGACACATTCGGGTGATACCAGAACGCCTGATATATCTCGCGCGCGGCCAGCTTGTTCGGCATGAAGCTTATTTCGACGAACGGCCGCACTCCGTTTGCCAGCAGGCCGTCGTAAATCTGATCTACGTACGAAAAATTGTAGACCGGCTTCCCTTCCGAGTCTTCGTTGTAAACTCCGACTTCGTCTTGAAGAATCGCGTGGAACCGAACGTAACGGAAATCCGTGACCTGTTTCACTTCGCGCAGATCGCGCCGGTAACTCTCGCGAAGGCTGAGAATGGCGCGCCCCGAACCGAACATCTGCTCCCAGAAATGCGGGAAGGGATGCGCGGGGGCCGTCGCATCCACCACAACAACTTCGGACCCTTGGTCTTGCGCAGGCGGCTGTCCGATGGCGGGCGCACACACCGCCGCCAGCACCGCGAGCAACACCGCGAGCAACACCGCGACTCGCCCCATCGATTTTACTTCTTGAAGCTGACCTGGCATGTGCAGCTAAATCGTTTTAGCTGGCCATATTTGATAGCATCGGCCCCGTCCGCTGTCAAGAAAATGAATGAAGACCTGTGCCGGAAACAATCTACCGAGCGCTGAACCCGTTCAATGCTTCAGGGATCATTCGCCCCCTTTCGACTCCGCCTTCGAAAGCGCTTCAATGCGCCCAACCATCGGCTTGATTTCCGGGTTCGACATGAAGAGCTTCCAGATCAGCCCCGTCCGATAGTTCTCGATCATCACCGTAATCGGCGCCTGGTTCAGTCCCATGTAAATCGGCGCAAACCAGTCTTGATCCAGATTGAACGCGTCGCGAGGCCCGTAAATATCCCACAAGCGATCTCCCAAATCACGATAGAAATATTTAAAAGCGGACATGGATGCGTCGGGCGTATATGGAAAAGACGCCAGCGCGCCAGTCGGAGTCATTGTCCCGTCGTCATCGCCTCGATCCGGCGCGTGCGGGAGATAGCCCTGGGCCCCATCGCTCGCGGTAAGCCCCCAGTCGTCCGGCCCGTAGCCTTTATGGCGGCCGGGGTTCGCGACGCAATACGCGCGATTAATCAGCGCCATGTTTCGATTGTTGTCGAAGTAGTTTGTGTAGCGGTCCGTCAGCGCACGCGGATCAAACCCCATATAGGAGTACTGCGTGAAGAAAAGCGGCCCGCCCGTGTCGAACCCCACGTCGAGCTTGATGCCGAAATACGTGCTCCCGTTTGCGTAGCCCTTTGGGCTCGCCCATCCGGAATAGTAAAGACTCGCGGGGACGGGATGAGTCGGCGACGCAATCGCCAGAAGATAGACAATCATCGTCTCGTTGAACCCGTCGATGCGGTGATTGATCAGCCATGTCCACTGCGGCGACCAGTGCCAGTAGAGCGCCGTGCCCTGCGGCGTGCGCCGGTACCAGTCCCACTCCACCGTTTCCCACAGATGCGTGATTCGCTTTCGCAACGACTCTTCCGGCTCGCTGTTCGCGTCGAAATATTGCCGCGCCGTCAGCAGCCCTTCCATCAGAAACGACGTTTCCACCAGGTCGCCTGCGTTGTCGTACATGTCGAAAACCGGAAGGCTCGCGCCCGTCTCATCGTCCATAAAATGTGACCACGCGCCGTGATACCTTGGCGCTTTTTCCAGGAAGGTGACGATCTTCGCCAGCCGCTCGACTCCTTGTTCGCGCGTGATGAACCCGCGCTGCACTCCTACCACCAGCGCCATAATGCCGAAACCGCTCGCGCCGGTGGCAAGGATGCGATCGTTCCCCGGCACATCTTCGCGCGCCATGCCCGAGTGCGGCCCGGCAGAGTCCCAGTAATAGTGAAAGCACTCTTCCTGAAGCATCGTCAGCAATTCGTCGTCAGTCAGAGCCCTCGTGGAGGCTTTCGCTACCGGCGAAAACGAGGATAGACGGTAATTGTCGTCCTCTGCGGCGACTTTGTAGCGCGCCGTGATTCCAGGCTTTCCGAGAAAATCGCTGTACCGGGTGATCCCCGGCGTCTGAATCCCGACCGGCTGGAACTCGCGCCCCTCTTCCGACCGATAGATCACATATCGCCTCAATTCTGCGCTTTCGACCGCATCCCACGACAAATCCACGTGTCTCTCGTAGCCAACAGCTTTCAAGTCTCGCGGAGCCGCCGGGACAACGCTTCTCGCTGCTCCAGCCGAAGATGGATCGATTCGTATTTCGTCGATCAGCAGCGTGTGCCTCGCTCCATCCGCCGCGCTTTGGGAAAAGACCACCTCCTGCAAACGATGCGGGTCGAAGCGATCCACGGAGCCATTCGCAAATTTCGACAGCGGAATTCGGATTCTGGTCCACCGTCGCGCGGGCAAGGCGTCCGAAAAATCGCCAAGCCGCACCGGCTTCGAAAAATTGCTGTTGGTATCGAGAAGGCGAACCGCCGGCAGATCCTCCGGCGAAATGGGCGCGGGGGAGTAGCACCACAGGAACAGCGCATCGCCGTAGAAGAGGATTTCCCGGTTCCGGAACTCGACCACCCTGACCTGCAGCTCCCAGGAGCCGCCCGGCTTGGACTGCCATGCAAGTCTCAGCGCGTTCGGCGGCGTGAAAAAATTCTTCGAATCGACCGGCGCTTTTTCGTCGCGCAGATCGAGAATGCTCGGCGCCGCTGCTTTGCCCGCACTGTAAAAATACGCGTCCGGCGTGTTGCTGTTGTCGAAGAAAGTATGACGGTAGTATTCGGTGTCCGCGCCGCTCGCAGGACACAAAAACAGCGCCAGCGCAACGGCGGCGATCCACGCAACTTTACGCATTTGTTCTTCGAGTTTGCGGCTGTCCATCGAACCTCCGGGTCAGTTCGCGCCGGACTGGCGTTCCATGTTACTTCATGGCCGCCGATCTCGCCGACAGGGAAACTCCAGGGCAGGTCCGGCAGCAGGCGGCCACCCGCTCGCGCATCTCGCGAAATCAGGTTATCTTTTATCCGCGCCGAACAGGTTCGGACTTCTGCAACTACATCCTGAAGGAGCCCGCGTGGACCAGGAACTCAACGCAATTTTGTCCAGCTATGACGACTTGGCTCCGCTGTCGGACGCCTTCACGATTCCGGCGCCCTGGTACACGGACCAGCGCATCGCCTGTCTTGAAAACGAAAGGGTTTTCGCGCGCGCCTGGCAAGCCGTCGCCCGCCTCGATCAGCTCGAATCGGCCGGAGACTATGTCACCGCCTCTGTCGCCGGCGAACCGGTCGTTCTCGTTCGAGGCGGCGACTCGAATTTGCACGCGTTCTTCAATGTTTGCCGCCATCACGCCATGATCGTGATGGACCAGCCTTGCGGCCGCGCTCCGCACCTCCGCTGCCCCTATCATGGCTGGACGTATTCCCTCGAAGGCGAACTCCGTGGCGTGACCGATTTTGAGGGTGTGTGCGGTTTCGATCGCGCGAAAAATGGCCTCGTTCCCGTGCGCGTCGAAACCTGGGAGAAATTCGCGTTCGTGAATCTTGATTCGAACGCCGCTCCCCTCCGTGATTTTCTCGGGCCGCTCGCCGGCCTCGCTCGCCCGCTCCGGTTCGGCGAATTGAAATTCGTCGAGCGCCGCCGCTACACGCTCAACTGCAACTGGAAAGTCTATGTGGACAATTTCCTCGACGGCGGCTATCACGTCCCGCACATGCACAAGGGCCTGAACAGCGTCCTCGATTACACGCATTACACCATCGAAAATCTCGAACGCTGCTGCGTGCAGTCCAGCCCCGTATCCGTCGATTCCGCATCCGACGCCAGCGCGGCGGCCACGCGCAAAGGCGATCGCGCCTTCTACTTCTGGCAATATCCCAACTTCATGCTGAATTGGTACGAGGGCTATCTCGATACGAACCTGGTGATTCCGCTGGCGGTAGACCGTTGCGAGGTGGTCTTCGATTTCTACTTCGGCGATACCGGCGAATCGCACATGCCTTACATCCGGGAAAGCATTGGCGTCAGCGAGCGCGTTCAGCAGGAAGACATCGTCATCTGCGAGGGCGTGCAGCGAGGGCTTGGTTCACGCGCCTACAACGCCGGCCGCCTTTCCGTGCGCCGCGAGGCCGGCGAGCACCTTTTCCATCGCCTTCTCGCCGCCGACCTGAAGTCTCGCGCGGTAACGCCGGCCCGTTAGCAGCGGCAGGCGATCTGCCCGCGCAACTCGCGTTGCCCGCCGGTTCACTCTTGCGAAGCGGACTCCAGGAGCTTCTTCCAGTGCGAGAGGTGGTTCAACGAAGCCGCGTGCGTGTGATCGATCACCAGCGGCGTCACGGAAATCGCCCCTTCGCGAATCGCCGCCTGGTCCGTATCCGGATCGATTCCTTCGATGACCTGTTGTTCGCGCAGCCAGTAGTAACTGCGCCCGCGCGAGTCTTTTCCCGGCTCCAGCACATTGCGCGTGATCTTGGAAGACTGCCGCACGAACCGCACGCTCCCGTTCCACGGCTGCGGCACGTTGACGTTCAGCAGCACTCCCGCTGGAAGCCCCTCCTTCAATACCAGCGGCGCCAGCACACGAGCGAACTTCACCGCCGGATTGAAATCCACATCCTTCCCCTTATATGCCAGCGAAATTGCGATCGACGGAACGCGATTCAGCGCCCCCTCCATCGCCGCGCCTATCGTCCCTGAGTAATACACGTTCTCCCCTACATTTCCGCCGCGATTGATTCCCGAAATTACCAGGTCCGGCTTCTCTTTCAGCAGCATGTTGAACGCCAGGATCACCGCATCCGCGGGCGTGCCCTCCACGGCGTACTCGCGCTCCGCGATCTGATCGCAATAGATCGGCTGCCGCAAGGTCAGCGATTGCGCCGACGCGCTTCGCTCGTGCGATGGCGCCACCACCGTCAGCAGCGAGATGTCCTGCAGCCCTTCTACAAGCGCGCGCAGGCCTGGCGCTTGAATCCCGTCGTCGTTCGTAATCAGGATGCGGGGCGAAGCCGTGCCGGGCGATCCGGGTTGGTTCGGAGGCGTTGAGCTGTCGTTTGGACTCGTCTTTTTCATTTTCTCCGGTCTTTCATTATTTCAGGACCGGCGAACACCTGCCATTGAAAAAGGTAAGCGGCCGCGCCTACGGCCGGAGCTTCACCGGCGGCCTCGCTGGCCAAAAGCTTCAACCGATTCCGAGTCTTCGTCCGGCGTTCCTGCGCTCGCCGGGTGTGCACTCGCCTCAGTCCGGAAGCACACGCATAGTCGCGGCGGTCCCGCAAAAATGGAAATGTGACCGGCCTTAATTCGTACGGTGCGCTTCGGGGCCGGGCACTCCCACTTTTTTCGCAATCGAGATGAACCGAGGGTCGGAATGGAGGCGGTCCCACTCCGGATCGACATCGAGCGTCAGCACCTCCAAATCGCGGGCAGCGTACGCTCGATCGAGATATTCGAGGGCCTTGTCGTCATCGCCGAGGCCTGCGTAACCCAGGGCGAGGAAATAAGACGGCCGCTGTGCCGCCCCGCGCATTTCCATCACTTTCCTGATCCAGCCCTGAGTTCCTTGAGCCCTGTAGGCACGTTCCCACTCCGCTGTTATTTCTCTTTTCCGTGCGGAATCTCCGGAACCCGCGACAGTACCTGCCCAAGTCTCCGCAGCGTCGTGAACTCTGCCCAACCGGAAATATACATCCGCGATCCACCAGCCGGGGATGCCCGAATTCAGCGCGAGCGCTTTTTTATATTCTTCGAGGGCTTCGGGGTATCGCCGGGCTTGGCGGTAGACTTGACCCGCTTCGTGGTAAACCACGGGCGCAAACGGATCGAGTTGCTCGGCGGTTTGAATTTCCATGATGGCTTCCGGAAAGCGGCCCTCCATCGAGAGCATCTCCGCATACCACTGGTGCGCGGTCGAATAGTTGGGATTTAGCTCCAGGGCCGTCTGGAATTCCCGCTCGGCGCCGGCAAAGTCCCAGTCCTGGTACAGCTTTGCATATGCGACCGACGTGTGTACCTCGGCTGACGACGGATCCAGGGCCAGTGCCCTCTCAGCCGCCTGTTTTGCCTTGGGGTACAAATCCGACGCCCTGTCGCGGCTGAGAAGCGGCAGAACAACGTAACAATCCGCCAGTCCGGCATAGGGCAAAGCGAATTTGGGATCAATTGCAGCTGCCTGCTGGAACTCGGAAACGGCTTGATTCAAATCCGCGACGTCCCGCGTGTGCCAGTGGTACCTTCCCCGCAGATATAGAGCGAGCGCTTGTGGCTCGACTGTTTCCCGGCTTTCCAATCGCGCCCGCGCCGCAGGATTCAGTTGAAGGGTGATGTGGTGAGCGACGTCACGCGCGATTTCATCCTGCAGATCGAGTGCGTCCCGCAGCTCTCGTTCGTAGCTGGCCGCCCAGAGGTGGCGGTCATCGGTCCCGCGCACCAACTGAGCGTTGATTCGCACCCGGTTCGAGTCGCGGACGATTGTTCCTTCGATAATCGCGTCCACGTGCAGCTCGGAAGCAATTTCTGGAAGAGACTTTGCGCTGTCGGCGTAGCGCGCAACCGATGTGTGCGAGATCACGCGCAAACCTGCGATGTCGGCGAGCCGGGTGATCAGCTCATCCGTCATGCCTTCGGCGAAATACGCCTGTTGGCGGTCACCCGAGAGATCCTTCAGGGGCAGCACGGCGAGCGACCGGATCGGGGACTCCGGCGGCTTGACTATGGCGCTCTCGAGCCATCTGCTCAGTCCCACAAATGCCCCGGCGATCAGCAGAACCGCCGCAAGCGCGGTTATGGTGCGGATGACGATTCGTTTTGTCGGTCCTCGCGCGAACCGGGCGTTGGCAGGCAGCGCATTCGGTGCGGGACTATCCGTGGCTCTGCCGGGACGCAAATCTGGGGGATTTGGAGCAACCGTACCCATGCCGGCCCCGGTTGCCATCCGAAACGCGGCTGGCGCGGCCTGTGCGTCGCGTGTAAGGCGGCGCACGCCTGCGACAAATCTGTAGCCTCTACCCGGAACGGTCGCGATGTAGCGCTGCCCGTCCTTACCGGCGCCCAGCGCCTTCCGAAGCACAAACATGGTTTGGGTCAGATTCGATTCCGTAACGAACGCATCGGCCCAAAGGACCTTCATCAGTTCGTCCTTCGTCACCAGCCGGCCGCTGTTTTCGAGCAGATAAAGCAGAGCCCTAAAAACCTTGGGAGTTAGCGGGACAGGCTCCTCGCCGCGTAACAGCACACCGGATTCGGTATTCAGACGAAAGGGGCCAAAGCAGAAATCAGGGCCGGCTTCCTTGGAAAACGATGCTGGGTCCCCGGCCATGGCGCATATTTTGTGAAGTTTTTGAGGATTCTTTGAGGTCCCGTTGAGGACATCGCCCGGTGTCCAGCGCGATAGTCGCCACCAACCCCCGAGACCGGTGCCTCGTTCGGGAACTCGATGCGCCGGATGCTAGCACAACACCCAACCGCCGGGGAAGGGCGTCCGGCGGCACAGACGAACGGAGCCGAAGGGAGAAACTCATGAAAACGCGCGACGGTTTTTCGCCAATTCACTCCGTATGCCGGGCGTTATCAGCGTGCCGCGCCACCCTGAAAGTGCCGCTGCGGATTGCCGGAATGCTCTTATTCTTGCCCTTGCTGGCGCAATCGTTGTCAGCGCAAGGCACGCGCATTTCTTCCACGCAAGCGTTTACGGCAGGATGCAGCGCCGACGAACTTGATGGCATCCTCCTCCAGCTGGATCTCGGCGTCGGTACCATTGATATTAAACGAGTGCCGAGTCCCGCGCGAACAGATCCGGAATGGGCCAGGATCATTACAGACTCGACGAAATCCGTCATCAATCAGCCGCTCCAACTGGTCGAAGGATTCGTGACGCTTCCTCCCGAATCCATTTCAGGTAACCATTATCAAGCCAATGCAGAGGTCGCTGAGGAAGACCTGGGCTGGACCCACTACACCCACGATTACACGATTAAGCTGACGCCCGACTCACCCACCTACGATTACGTGCTCTCCTATCATGCGAATCCTGACGGAACCCTGAGCTTTCAGCCGGACATGGAAGTTGAATGGGACAGTGCCAGCCTCATGGACGAGCAGGAAGGGTTCCAGCGAATTTGGGGAGCTGTGCCGGAATTCGCTTGGCCAAGCTATGGAGACCGCATATGGGTCCTCGGGCACTGGATCTTCGACTGCGGCCATAACGGAAACAGCGACGCACGGTATGTCAGCTATGAGACCGAGATTCATCCGCCGCAGGCTCTGGTAACACAGCGTCTGTTACACACAGCGCTGGATACCTTTCCCCGGCAGCGGACCTCGGAACCCAGCTATCCCGATCCGGAAAGCTATCTGCCGGTAACAGGCGAGCCGCAACCGGCGGTCTCCACGTCGCCGACCCAGATACCCGTCACCGAAGCCGACATATTCGTCAGTGGCAACGGCGGTGGCGCCAATGACCTCTGCAGCCTCGTGCCTGCGAGCCCGCCCTATGCGGGCGGCGACACCGTCATCTCCGGCAATGGCTACACCCACTGCGGAGCCGGCGGTCACACCCACCCGGTAGTCGCTGTCAACGACCGCAACTATGTATTCGACATCTATCCGCCGATCACCGACTTTACGAAACCCGACACGGCCGGGGCTTCCACCATGATCAATGGCTTTGCCGTCTACCCGTGGACCGTCTATCCGCCCACTCCCGACTCTTCGCTGCAATATCGCATCGTCGATCATGACAGCGAGATTCCCGCGCACACCTGCGGCGGCACCGATACCACCAACTGCACCACGGTGACCCCGATCATCTGCCTCATCGACAACACCACGCCGCCCCCGAATCAATCAGAGACGGCCTGCCCTGCGGTCCCGGCCCGGCCCACGCGGCTGCGCGTCATCCTGCCCTTCAATGGAGCGAATGCGAACTACTTCGCCAAAAGCATCCTGCTCGGTTGGGATGATGTTCCCAACCCGAACATCTGCGGCGATGGCGGTTGCAACATTGGCGTGAGCACTTTCAAAGTCAAGCTGCACAAATTCACGATCGGAGAAAACGGCACCGGCCCGTTCAATGACGGCGATTGGCGGCTGTTCGTGAACGTGAACGGCCAATGGCGCTATATGAGCCCGTTCTTCGACACGGATAACGGAATCAAGGCTTTTGACGGGGGCGATAATGTGTGCGAAGGCGACGCGCTCACCGACAATGGCGATGGCGATTGCTTCCAGTTCGACAATACTCCATTCATCGTGAATATAGCGCATGACGCGCCCATCCACGTTGCCGTCGGCGGGTTTATCGCCCGCGATGTCGAAGGGAGCGGCAATCCCGCTTACATGTGCCGCAACTATCAGCCCGCTGACGTCGGACCAGGAGGTTGCGACCCCAGGATCACATACGACTCGTTCAAGGATCTGGCCGAAAGCAATGATGACCGCATCGGCACCTACGAGTTCGATCTCAAATCCACCAGCAACTATAATCCGCCAAATCCGGACACGCCAATAACGCAGTTCGGTTGCACGATCTTTACGATCTTTGGCTGTAACATCTCATATTCCACGACCTTCACCGTAGAGCCTGTCTCAATCGGCACGCCGCCTACCAGCCTGGATCCAGTTCTGGGGACCCCCAACTATGCGGGCGGCAATGGCACCTTCGTCACCTCCGCCACTCCCGTGACCCTGTCGTTGGCAACGGGCAGTCAGGGAACCAACTTCCAATACAGATTCCATTTGCAGGGAGCTGCCCTGCCAACCTTCTCCTCGCCTTTGCCTTTCCCGGTGCATTGGACTTCGGCGGACCTCGGCGGCCAGTCTTCGGTGGACGTACACCTCGATGGCTCCGGCGGCGCTGCCGGCGATGGCCCCTATGATCTTCAGTACTCTGCCGAGGCCGACTGGCACCTGCTCGAGATGAGGCATACCAAGACGTTGGTCCTCGACAACACGCCTCCGGCGACCACCTTCAATCAGCCTTCTGCCAACGCACAATACGGGCACAGCGACACGCTGACGCTCAATTACAGCGACGACGACGGGACCGGCTCGGGGGTCGATGCCACCACCATCGCCGCCAGTGCCGACAGTCAGTCGGCGTTGCTGTTCTGCAATTCGGCCACTTGCCTTAACTCCGGGCAGTCTTTGTATCTCGAATCAATGTCGCTCGGGCCGCACACCTTCTCCGTCTACGG
>DATEKA010000250.1:0-18272 GCA_035277685.1 Candidatus Acidiferrales bacterium | reverse complement strand
AAGAAGCTGTTGGGCGAGAACGTCAGCATATGGGACGACGTCTATCATCCATTGCAGACCGGAGCACCATTCGACGGCGAGGGCGTTCCAAAACAAAAAGTCACACTGGTCGAGAAGGGCGTGCCGGGAAATCTGGTTTATTCGCGCGCGACAGCCAGGAAAATGAAAGCGAAGCCGACGGGACACGGTTTTTCGCTACCTAACGAATATGGCGAAGCGCCGATGAATCTTGTCTTTGCGGGCGGTGAGAAGACGGTTGAAGAAATGGTAAGGTCTACCGAACGCGGAATCCTGGTGACGCGCCTGTGGTACATCCGCGAAGTGGACCCTTACGAAAAGATTCTGACGGGCATGACTCGCGACGGAACGTTCCTGATTGAAAATGGGCGTGTTACCGGCGGAGTGCGCAATTTCCGGTTCAACCAGAGCGTCATCAAGATGCTGGCGAATGTGGAGATGCTCGGCGTGCCGGTGCGTTCGGCGGGCGAAGAATCCTTCGAAATGGTTGTGCCGGCGATGAAAGTGCGAGACTTCCAGTTCAGTGAGGTTACAAAATTCTAGCCCTCGCCACCGGTTGTGAGCGAACGGTCGCACGTAACCGCCCACGAATTCCGATGTTTTGAACAATTGGAACAGGGCGGTACAGTGCCGCTCGGGAATTTTGCCGACGGCAAATACACTCCCTGACCGATACCTTCTTCTGACGATTCCGCACATAACGTACAGGTGTTTTCAGGGAGCCATCACGGAGACCATGTAGGTCGTGCCGCTGAATAGCGGCCGAGCGGCTCTCAAAACGCCCTCCAGCGCGTCCCTCAACGGACGCGCGGGGGAATCTATCGAATTTAGGAGACAGCTATGGCCAATCTAAGCAGGCCCGAGAACCTTTTTCAGGATCTTTTCGATTTTCGACGCGATTTTGACCAGATGTTCAATCGGTTTTTGACGGGCGGAATGACCGGGCGCACCGGGCAGCGCCAGGAGGAATCGAGGAGCATGTCGTTCGCTCCCGCTGTGGAAGCCTACATCGATCGCGAGGGCAAGAAGTACGTCTGCCGCGTGGCGCTGCCGGACATCGACCCCAAGAACGTGAACATTCAAGTGCACGGCAATTTGCTTTCGATCAGCGGCGAACGAAGAATCACAAATGAGCGCAAAGAGGCGGACTTTGTGCAAAGCGAAATGATGTACGGCTACTTCCAGCGCGATCTCCCGCTTCCTGAGGGAATCGACAGCAACAAAGTTGACGCCGAGTATCGCAACGGCATTCTGGAGATCACCGCTCCTATTTCCGCGGCGGCTCTGCCGCGGCGCGTCGAAGTGAGGGCGACAGAGAGCCCGAAGCAGATGGGCGCGTCCGCATCCGGCCGGTAAAAAGAGGCAAAGCGCGAGAGGCAGAGCATATCGCCCAGGCGTCCGTTGGAAAGGCAACTACCGACGAAAGAGCCCGTTCTGGCGTCGCATGCCGGCAGTCCAGGACGGGCTCTCCTCTTCTTCGTGTGCGATTCAGCTCAATTACTTGCCCGCGTCTTCCTGTTGGCAAAAAACTGCCATTTGTCCATATTTGCGGATACAGCCACGTCGAAAAATCCCACCATCATTTCGTCGTATGTCTGGTCGCCCCAGCGCACGGCCACATTCGGGTCGGGATTGTGGGGATTGTTGCGCGAATTGTCGAACGATGCCGCCGCCTGCAGCATCGTTCCGGCTTTCAACGGAAGCGGTGTGGCCAGCCGGTAACTCAACTGCCAGTAAAAGTTGTAATTCACGCGGAGAAGCGTCTGCGGCGGCTCGCCGGGACGGATGATGTCGTACTCAAAAGTCTTTCCGCGCAGGTGCATGTGCGGGAAAAAACCGAGCAGGGTCGCGTCGCCGGGCAGAGTGCCGTGGACTTCGGTGCGGTAGTCCGGATCGCCAGGTGGGATGACGAACCTATCGTCCGTCAGTTGCAACGTGAGCACGCGTTGTTTCGGCGGCCGCCTCGAGAAAACCAGGCCGACGCTCGTCCGATCCGTGGCCGGATGCCCTCGCGTGACATAGTGCATTTGGAAAACCAGGTCCGATCCCGCCGGAATGAATTTTGCGAGGCCGTCGGACCATTCGTCCGGCGAACTTCCCGGGGCATAGACGAGCAGAATGGAGGTGTCCGTCCAACGCGCGTCGCGGCGGTCGCGCGCGTTGGTCAGGCTCGAGGCGGTGAACGGAACACCGACAGGCGCGCCTCGAAGCCACTTCGAGTCGGGTGGGCGGACGTAGACGACTGCGTGATGCACGTTGGCGCGGCTCGAAGGCCTGACCTCGGACATTTGCACCCACCGGTCTGTCTTGAATCCAGTCGGGACGATCTCATAGGTGTATTCGACATCGCCATGAGCAGGGATCGCGACCGGCTTCGGCATCCGAACGACTAGATCGGGTTGCCGAATAATCCATCCCTTCACCCACTTGCGAGGCGGAGGCGCATCGCGTGGATCACCGGCGGGGGCGCCGGCTCGGGCCCAGACGGAGAGCGTCTCGATCTGCTGCGATGTTAGGGAAGGGTCATTGGAAAAACGGCCAAAGCGCGGATCGGCGAACCAGGGAGGCATCTGCTTCGTGGTTGTCATACGCGCGATGTCTGCGGCTCTGGAGCGCGCCTGGCCATAGGTCATGAGTGGAAACGGCGCGATTTCGCCCTCGCGGTGACATTGCTGGCAATGCTGCTGCAGAATCGGCAAAACGTCGCGGTAAAACTCCGGCCTCGGCCGAGGCGAGTGCGGGCGGGGGGAATCTCCGAAGGCCCATAGGAGTCCGACGAAAAAACCTGCAAGAATCACGAGCGCGGCGCTTGCGGCCCGGCGAGTCTTCACAGACAGTTAGTTACTCATTCTAATGGACGGGTTGCAAGGAGCGAGGGAGAAAACCAGAACCGGGTTTATTGCCTGGCGAACTGAATGCTCGATATCGCGCGCGAAATCACGTTCTCCTGGATTTGCACGAGATCGGTTTCCGCGTAAGTCATGCCAAAGATCGTGAAGACGCGCGATCCGCGAGGAATCAGGACGACCACTCCCGACCAGTCCTTCTGATCCACGGTGCCGTGGAAACGCCGCTCGATGGCCGGGGCGCCTGAGATGCTGAGGCGCGTTTCAGCAAGCGGGCGGAAATTGTCCATGATACTGGCGAGGCGATTCGCGGTCCCGTTCATTTGCGCCTCGATCGATTTCTGCGCGGAATCCTGGCCGATCAGCAGATATGTGGTTTGATCGCTGGTGCCCAGGGCGGCTATGGCGCCAGGCAGCATTGTCCGCGCGCCTTCGATCAGTTCCCAATCGGGCGGCTTGAACATTGAAAAGCCATAGGTCTCGTTGACATACCTGTTGCCGGTCACTTCCTCGCGGATGGGCGCCAAGGCGGCGGGAGCAATCGCTACAGAACACGCGGGATGGGACGGCACTGCCGCGTCAATTGACGCGCGGTTTATAGACCCTGGTGCAGTAGCGTCCGGCGCGTTCGCGGCGGTCGAGATGTTGGAAGAGCCCGCCGGTCTCGTGCTCGCTGTGGCCGTTTGTGCCGGTTGCTTTGCCGCCGATTTCGCGGGCGCCGTCGAAGCCTGGGGTTGCGCCGCTTTCACCGCCGTCCCGGCTTTGCTTCCTGCGGCCGGGGATTTCTCTGTGCTGGGAGTTGTTTTGGCCGAATCAGCGAAACGAATCGAGACGACCTGATCTTTTCGCACGACGGCAAAGCCGTAGCTCGTTTTCACTCGGAACGAGTTGGCTTCAAACCCGACGATGGCGCCGTCGATTTTCGAGCCGTCCTTTAGAGTGAGCTCGTCGGCACGCACGCCCGCCACGGCGGCGAGCGCGATGAGGACGGGGAGGAGTCGTCTCCAATCCATGCGTCAAGTATCGCGCCCGGCTGCAAGCACGACAAATTTCGGTCGACAGCGGGTGTTTCTTTAGTCAGCAGGAATTTGGGTCAGCGATCGAGGAAAGAGCGCAGGCGCGCATAGCCGCTCTTGCTGACGGGAAGCTGGGCGCCGTTCGTGAGTATAGCGACGTGGCTGTCCTTCGCGTAAGGCTCGAGGCGCGCGACGCGCTCGAGATTCACGATATACGACCGGTGTATCCGCATGAAGCGCGACGGATCAAGGCCTGCTTCGAGGCTCGATATTGTCTGCTGTTTCAGGTGCTTCTTGCCCTCGGAAACAAGCGCCACATAGTCATCCTGCGCTTCGGCATAGTCCAGCTTTGCAATCGGAATGATGAAAACACGGGTCCCGTCGCGCACGGGAATGCGTTCGACGTGCTGTGAAGGCGGCCGCGCGGCCGCAGCGAGTTCCGCTGCGGGCACAGGTTGATGAGGCAGTCTCCCGCTGAGGCGTTCGCGCGCGCGTTCGAGCGCAGCTTCGAAGCGTTCGGCGCTGACGGGCTTCAGCAGATAGTCGATCGCGTGCACTTCGAAAGCGCGGATCGCATAATTGTCGTACGCGGTGACGAAAACGACTTCCGTGCCCGGTCCAACGAGTTCCAGGACCTCAAAGCCATCAAGTTTGGGCATTTGGATGTCGAGGAAGACGAGGTCGGGCTTCTGCTCGGCGATGGCCTTCACCGCCTCGAACCCGTTTGCGCATCCCGCGACGACCTGAATGTCGTTATGACTCGTGAGATATTCGCAGAGAATTTGTCGCGCGAGCTCTTCATCATCCACAACGACTGCCCGAATTTTGCGTTCGGCATTCATCAGGAAAGCGCCTCTTTCTCGACGGGGATGGAAATCGCCACGCGAAAGCGGTCGCCCTCCGCCTTCGCTTCGAAACCGGCTCGGTTGCCGTATCGCGCCGCCAACCGCTGGCGAACGTTGGCGAGACCTACGCCCCCTCGACGGCGCGGCGGCGCATCGGGATCGAACAGGTTCTCCACTTTAAGCGAAAGCAGGCCATCGCTCGCCTTCACGTCCAGACGAACCCATCCTCCCTCCACAAGATGCGCCACGCCGTGAACGACGGCGTTTTCGACGAGCGGCTGCAGCAGCAGCGGCGGAATCGGGAAATTCATGGCGTCAGTGTCAATATTCTCTTCCATCCGAATGCGCGCGCCGAAACGAACTTTTTCAACGGCCAGAAACGAGTGCACGAGCGAGAGCTCCTCTTCGAGAGGAATCGCCGATTTTTCGCCCAGGCCGAGCGTCCTGCGCAAGAAATCGCCCAGCAGGATGCACATCTCGCGAGCCTTCGCGGGATTTGAGCTGGTCAGCGCGCTGATCGAGTTCAAGCTGTTGAAGAGGAAATGCGGATTGACCTGCGCTTTCAAGGCTTTGAGTTCCGCATCGCGGGCGAGGATGCTTGCCTGCAGCGCGCGGGCCTCCGCTTCGCGGGACGCTTCGATGGCAATCAGCACGTAGTACAAATTGACCGACAGCAGATAGAACAGAATTCCCATTCCCAGAAGGAGCGGAATCTGGCGCGCAAATTCCGAGTCCATCGAGGAAAACACGGCGATTCGCGAAAGGGAATAGGCGAGAAATTTTCCGGTGAGTATCCAGATTCCGCTGGCCACCAGGGCGCCGGTGGCGTGCGTGCCGACGATCCGGGAAATGCTTGAATGGTCGAGCGGAGTCGCGCGACACGAATAATACGCGGAGAGACAAATAAAGGCGTAAATCAGGCAAAGCGGGAACGCGAGCGCGAAGGCGTCCGCGGCCCTCATTCCTCCGGACGCCGACATTAGGTATCGCAGAATAGCGGCCAAGGGCACCCAGGCGAGAAGATAAAGCGCGAGCCGCCGGAACTGAGTGAGGATCGGGTGCATGGATCAGATTAGTTCTTGATGACCACTCCGCCGAGCGCCGCCATTCCTTTAACGATCAGGCGCTTTGCCGTGGCGGGATCGGTGACCTCCTGGTGCGTCTCGTCCGTGTAGCCGCCCAGCAGCGCCACGCCGCGAATCTCGATGATCCACGCCGGCGGAACGCGAATCTCGCCGCCCCCGCAAAACGCGCTGGCGTCAATTACGGCCGAGGGGCCGTCAATGTCCGCGCGCGTGAGATCCACTTCGAAGCCGCCGAAAAGAGCGGTCAGCCGGCCGCCGCGGAAGTTCTTCACCGTGACACGCTGTTTGATGCCGCCGAGAATCGCCATGTAGTCGAACTCGGGATCCACGGATTCCTCCCCGGTCCAACTGCTGACCGTATCCTGAATGACGCTCTTCACCGTGTCCGCGAAGTCTTGCCGGTTCTTGCGGCGCCAGTCGCGCCGGGCTCTCCAATCGGCTCGGGGATCGCTGGACACGGCATCCGCAACGGCGTTGTGTACGTCCTCGTGAATCTTCTGATGAATGGAATCGTGCACGGCTTCCCGGATCCTGCTTCCGAGCCGTCGTTCGGGTCCGAAGGAGCGCGTGATGACCCAGATGCCCCAAATGATCAGAGCGACCGGCCACAGTGTCTGAAAGCCCACATTGACGAACCCCAAGGCTCCCGCAAGAAGTAGAAGGCCGAACGCAAGCATCAGGACGCCGGCGAGCCCCCGCCCACCGCGGCCTCTGCAGGAAACCAGGAATTCCAGTCCAAAAAAGACGAATATGGCGGGCCAGAAGAAGCGGTACACGTAGTGCGCCGAAACGATGCCTTCCTGGTCCAGCAACAGCACCAGCCCGAAGGCGACTATCAGAAGGCCGATGAAAAAGCCCGCGCGAGAACGGCTAGCGTAAACCACTATTCCTCCGCATTTGCCCCCACATCGCGATCACGGCCGCTCCAGGCGCAACATCAGGATTCCCAGTCCCACGCTGACCAGCACCAGCGGCCAAAACCGCGCGACCTGCTCCAGGGGCGAACCGGCGCCGTGCAGAGAGAGAAAATTCCACGCCCCCTCGGTTAGCACCGAAAAAAACCAGTAATTGGACGGGCTGACGTGGCCATACCCGAGCACGCCCAATTGAAGCACGATCCCGAGAAGAATCAGAAGCCCCGCAGCAATCAGTATCGACTTTGCAACGAGTGAGTCGCCCAGAACGCGCTGCCGGTCCGCGTTTACCATCATGATCGCCTCTCCAGCCCAATTTGTGATGCTGTTCATGGGCAGAGAATAAAGCGCGAGTCCCAACGCGTCCCGAGGTTTTCGGCGAACAGCGGCGGATTACCGGCGAATGGCGGTCGGAGCTAGGTTGAAGACTGCTGGCGAGGCTTACGCCGGAGCGGGATTCGGAATGTCAAGCAGCAGCGAGGGAGATGTTCAGAAAGAGAGCATAAAACCGACCCACAGGACGCCGACGACCACCCCAGCGGCAACAAACACCCACCGGTGACGTTTGTTGCGCGCCGCAGCTATCAGGAGTCCCATGGTGCAGATGAGAAAGCAGATCTGCGGCCACAGGAGCCGGGAGCCGGCGCTCGGGCTCAGCGGTTCGTCGCCTTCTATCCATGCGGAGGCGTACGACGTAGCGACGGCCAGCGAAACTGCCAGAACGCTTGCCAGGGCCGTGCCTCTGGCCCAGTCGGGAATTCGTGAGCCTTTGCGCGTGTCGCGCCAGTCAAGCCAGGTCTGCGCTACGACGACGCCCACTACCAGCAGAACAAATAGGGCCACGTGCCCTCCCAAGCAGGCCGACGGCAAGGACTAGTACTCGCTTCGCAAAGTTGCCTTTATCAGCCCCACCTGGTTCGATGGAAGCGGCAGCACGCGAGACTCGTAGTGCGCCACGACTCAACCGGGCCTTTGCGAACTACTCGATTGTGGCAATCGGACAGCCATAAGGGGCGGGTAGTAACTTGCGTGACATTTCAGGCTGTCACGCTGATTCGACGGGAGATATGGGACAGATGGGAACGAGCTGGTGTGACGAATTGCCGAAAATGGTTGCGCCGTGAGGACGGCCTGTCTACGAAAGGCAACGCCGTGCCCCCAAAGCGCAACCTCTTGCATATTCAAAACACGGCATTTGTTGACCGAATCTGCGCGAACGATTGCGGAAGGTTCGAGTTTATAGTTCTAGTACACGTTCCCGTCGAAGGCCGCCTCAGGACTCCGTCGCTTCTGCTAGGATGAAGAAATCCATGCGATCCCCTTGGATCATCGCCCATCGCGGAGCTTCGGGTCAGGCGCCGGAAAACACGCTTGCGGCGTTCGAACGCGCCGTCCAGATGGGGGCGCAGTTCATCGAAACAGACCTGCACCTGACGCGCGACGCACACTTCGTCGCCATCCATGACGGCGTTCTCGAGCGCACCACCAATGGCCGTGGTTTGGTGCGGGAGTTCACGCTCGCGGAGTTGCGCGAGTTGGACGCCGGGAAATGGTTCGACCGCGAATTTTCCGGCGAGCGAATCCCCACACTGGAAGAGATTCTGGAGTTTTCGCACAAGCACGACGTGGTGTTCTATCTCGAAGTAAAGTACAACGCGGCCTGGGGCATGCACCACGCGCTCGTCGCAGCATTGCGCAACGCGAGCAGCGCGGCTCGAACGGTTGTAATTTCGTTCGATCCGCCAACGCTGCTGGCCGTGCACAACCTCGATCCCGCGCTTATGACCGGTCTGTTGATCGAAGAACGCGAGGCGGACTTCGTCCAGCTTGCGAATCGCGCCGCGGTGCGTCAGGTTTGCGCGGCATCGTCTCTGGTTACGCCGGGGCTCGTCACGCAGGCCCATGAGTCGGACCTTCACGTCGTGGCCTGGACGGTGAACGAGCGCGAAGAGATGCGCGCGATGATAGCCGCCGATGTCGAAGGCATCATGACCGATTTCCCAGACCGATTGCGCGCCACGATCGAAGATACGGTCGCTTCCGCCTGACAGGCAGTAATTTAGCGGCCGCCGGTAATCTTTCCCTCCTCTTTTTACGAGGAAATTACTTTTAGCCGACAAACCGGAGACAACTCTCCTCCCACCCCGGCCGACCATCACGTGTCAAGGCTTCTCCCAGCTTCCGGGCCTTCTAAGGAAGCTACCAGTCCCCCAGCCTTCCCGACACGCATAACTCAGAGTCTGCACTCGCCAAGCCCGTTCCGATGGAGAACGCTTTCGCCAATCGGAAACAGGATTCGCGCAGAAAATAGAAAGGGAGAACAACATGAAGCGAAGCGGCACGGAAGCATTCCTAGCTGTCGGCGTACTCATTGTGCTGTCTTTGATGTTTAGCACCCTCGCTCGAAGCGATAACGCGAAAGGATCGTCGCTGATTCCGCAGCTCACAGCGACGCCGACTTTCTCGGACTCGACGGTCCCCGGCAATGGCGACGTGAATCCCTATGGCGTGGCATTCGTGCCGGAGGGGTTTCCCAATGGCGGGCCCTTGCACTCGGGCGACATCGTCGTGTCGAACTTCAATAACTCCGGCAATCTGCAGGGAACAGGTACAACGATCATCAAGGTGAACGGCGGCGCCGCCCCAACGCTGTTTTTCCAGGGGCAAGCAGGGATCGGCTTGACCACCGCGCTCGGCGTGCTGAAAGGCGGATTCGTGCTCGTCGGCAATCTGCCCAGCACCGATAACACCGGAACGTGCACGGCCGAGAGCGGTCCGAATCAGAATGTCGGCCAGGGAGGTCTGTTGGTGATCAATCAGCACGGGCGACTGATCGGGCAGTTGACGAGCGCAAGCCTGCTGAACGGCCCGTGGGACCTGGCAGTGAAAGACGAAGGCCAGCGCGCGCTCGTTTTCGTCGCCAACGCTTTAAGCGGTTCCGTTACACGCCTCAACCTGCGAGTTGCCGGCGGGAAAGGCAATCGGCAAAGGCTTGTGGTTGATGGCGAGACGCAAATCGCTTCGGGCTACCTCCATCGCTGCGATCCGGCCGCTTTCGTCGTTGGGCCGACGGGACTCGCGCTCGACAAACGCACCGACACCCTCTATGTTTCTTCCACCGGCGACAACGCCATCTTTGCCGTGGCTGACGCCAGCACACGCTCGAGCGACGCCGGTATGGGCAAAGTGGTCGTGCAAGACCAGGCTCACCTCCACGGCCCGCTCGGGTTGATCCTTGCCGAGAACGGCGACTTCGTTTCAACTCAGGGCGACGCGGTGAATGCAGACCCGAATCAGCCGAGCGAAGTGGTCGAATTCACGCATGACGGCCAATTCGTGACGCAATTCTCGGTCGATGCGGCGGCGGGTTCGGCCTTTGGAATCGCCCTCAAGCGTTTCGAGAGCGGCTTCATATTTGCAACTGTAGACGATACCACCGCCGTCCTCGACGTTTGGGTGGTCAAATAGAGGATTCCGGAGTGGCCCACGACGAATCTCGCGCCGCGGGATTCGTCGTGGCTGAATGCGCGAAATCGAAAGCCCGGACTTTGTTACGTGCCTTCGTCCCAGGAGGCGAGGTACTGTTCCTGCTCGGGGGTCAGTTTGTCGATTTGGAAGCCCATGGATTCAAGCTTCAGCTTGGCGATCTGCTGATCCAGGTGCTCGGGAACGGAGTAGACCTGCGGCTTCAGGTTCTTGGCGTTCTTCACCATGTATTCCGCGGCGAGGGCCTGGTTTGCAAAGCTCATATCCATGACCGCCGCCGGGTGGCCTTCGGCCGCGGCCAAATTGATCAGGCGGCCATCGCCGAGCAAATAGAGACGGCGGCCATCCTTCATCGCGTATTCGTCAACGAAGGGACGAGCTTCCTTTTTGCCGCTGGAGAGTTTTTCGAGCGCCGGGATATCAATTTCAACGTTGAAGTGGCCGGAATTGCTGACCACGGCGCCGTCTTTCATGCGCGTGAAGTGTTCGTGAGCGATGACGTTTTTGTTGCCGGTTACGGTGATAAAGACGTCGCCGATTTTGGCGGCTTCGTTCATGGGCATCACGCGGAAGCCGTCCATCACGGCTTCGATGGCTTTCGTCGGGTTGACTTCGGTGACGATCACGTCCGCGCCGTGCCCCTTGGCGCGCATCGCAACGCCGCGCCCGCACCAGCCGTACCCGGCCACGACGACTTTCAGTCCCGCGAGCAGCAGGTTCGTGGCGCGAATCACGCCATCGAGCGTGGACTGTCCGGTGCCATAGCGATTATCGAAGAAGTGCTTGGTCATCGCGTCGTTAACGGCGATGATCGGAAATTTCAGCGTGCCATCCTTGGCCATTGCGCGCAGCCGGATTACGCCCGTCGTGGTTTCCTCCGTGCCGCCGATGACGTTCTTCAGCAGATCGGTGCGCTTAGTCAGCAATTGCGTAACGAGGTCCGCACCGTCGTCCATCGTGATTTGCGGCTGATGATCGAGGGCGGCGATGATGTGGGCGTAATAGGTGTCGTTGTCCTCGCCCTTGATGGCGAACGTGGGGATGCCATAGTCCTTCACCAGGCAAGCAGCCACGTCGTCCTGCGTCGACAGCGGATTGGAGGCGCACAAGACGACATCGGCGCCGCCGTCGCGCAGCGCGATCGCCAGATTCGCCGTTTCGCTCGTCACATGGAGGCACGCCGACATGCGGATGCCTTTGAGGGGCTGGTCTTTGATGAACTGCTTGCGGATCAACTGCAGCACGGGCATGTGCTGGTTGGCCCATTCGATGCGGCGCTTGCCTTTTTCGGCCAGCGCAATGTCTTTCACGTCCCCGTTCAGCTTGGTCACTGTTTCTGCGGTTTCCACGAACAGACTCCTCTTTGGAATTTTTGACGAGAATTTCTCTGAACTGTTGGCGCCATCGAGCGGCCAAAAGCAGATCCCGCCCGCGGCAGGCAGGCCTTGCCGCCCGTCGCACAAAAACGCGAGGCTGGATTCCCTTCACCCCGCTGCCTTCGCCAATCCAGTCAGGGCAAACCGGACGGGCGGGACGACGCTTTGCGTCAGGTGCGTGACGCCACGGCGACGCCGGACGCGCCCGCCTCACTGCGAAGGGCGTCCGCTTTGTCAGTGCGTTCCCATGTGAAGCCCGGGCCGCTGCGGCCGAAGTGGCCATACGAAGCGGTCTGACGGTAAATCGGGCGGCGCAGATCGAGAGTCTCGATGATTCCGCGGGGATTCAGCTTGAACAACGCGCGCACGAGCTCGGTGATCTGCGAATTCGGGATCGCGCCAGTGCCGAAGGTGTCGGTCATGACGGAAACCGGCTCAGCCACGCCGATTGCGTAAGCAAGCTGCACTTCCACCTTCTTCGCCAATCCGGCTGCGACGATGTTTTTCGCGACGTAGCGGGCCATGTAGCACGCGGAGCGATCAACCTTCGTCGGATCCTTGCCGGAAAGAGCGCCGCCCCCGTGACGGCTGTAGCCGCCGTATGTATCAACGATGATTTTGCGCCCCGTCACTCCGGCGTCGCCCATCGGGCCGCCGGTAACAAAGCGGCCGGTGGGGTTGATGTGGAACCTCGTGTTTTTGTCGCGCATGGACTCGGGGATCACGGGGAGAATCACTTCCTGCATGACGGCTTCGTGCAGAGTCGCATTGGAAACCGTGTCGCTGTGCTGGGTCGAAATCACCACGCAGTCAACGCGAAGGGGTTGTCCATCGGCATATTCGATCGTGACTTGCGATTTTCCATCCGGACGGAGAAAATCGACCGCGCCCTTTTTGCGAACGTCTGCCAACCGGCGCGTGAGGTTGTGCGCAAGTTGGATCGGCATAGGCATCAGCTCGGGCGTTTCGTCGCAGGCGAAGCCAAACATCAGCCCCTGGTCGCCGGCGCCCCCGGTGTCGACGCCCATCGCGATGTCCGGCGACTGTTTCTTGACTGCGGAGACTACGCCACAAGTATCCGCGTCGAAGCCGTACTTCGCGCGGGTGTAGCCCACGTCACGAACGACTTCGCGCGCCAAGTCGGAGAAATCGACGTACGTGGAGGTGGTGATCTCGCCGGCTACGACGATGAGTCCGGTGGTGACCAGCGTTTCGCAAGCGACGCGGCCCTTCGGATCGTCCTTGAGGACAGCGTCAAGCACGGCGTCGGAAATTTGATCGGCTATCTTATCGGGATGGCCCTCGGTGACAGACTCCGAGGTAAACAGGAAACGGTCATCGGCGTGCGACAAAAGAGTCCTCCAACGAGTGAGAGGCAATCAGGGATGACTTGCCATTTCTTCGGTGAATCCTAGAATACTGACGCTAACATAGGGACGCAGAGGCGTCAATCCGATGCAGCGAAAGGGGTTAAATAGACCCTGAACTGCGTAACCGACGCAGCGGAATGTTTCCGCATCGCGCGAGTCGATCTGCCATACGCTTAAACCAGCACGGAAGCCAAACGGCGAGGGTGAGCTATTTCAATTGCCGCAGTTCCGCCATTTCAGACGCTGTCGCGATATCCGAGTCGTCTTCGATACCCGCTTCCTTCGCTGCGTTCTTTTCAGCCTTGCGGCGCGCCCGCTCCTCCTCTTTCATCTTGCGGCGCTCCACGCGCTTCATCTCTTTCTGCCGTTTCTGGAATGTAGTGGGCACTGTTTCTCCTGGGTGGGTGTTGGCGTGGCGACGATGCGCCACAACTCAGCGGCGCGGCTCGTTGCCGCCGCCGCCGGATATACGTTATAGAGTTCGTGTCTGGCCTCTGGCCTTTACCAGCGCGGTTCGCGAGGCTGACGCGCAGAGTCGCGGTAATCCTCATGCGAGTAACCGCCGCGTCCGCCGCCGCCCTTTCGTCCACCACCACCGCCACCGCCTGGGCCCCTGCCGCTGTCGCGAGACCCGCCGAAATTCCGTGGACCACGCGGTCCGCCTCCTTCACCTCTGGGGCGAGCTTCGTTGACTTTCAAATTCCTGCCGTTCACTTCTTTGCCGTCGAGCCCGGCAATGGCCTTGGCTGCTTCATCGTCATTGGCCATCTCGACGAAGCCAAAGCCTCGCGCCCGGCCCGTCTCGCGGTCCGTCGCGATGTGGACCCGCGTAATCTGGCCGAATGGCTCGAAGAGAGCGCGCAGTTCGCTTTCGGTCGTCTGGAAACTCATGTTGCCCACAAAAAGATTCTTCACCTGTTTCTCTCCCGCTGCACCAGCACGGCCGTGGAATTTAAGCGCACGCGCTTCCGCAGATCGTCATCTGTTGCCTATGCTTTCGAATCGGCTGAAGTCAGTGGAGGGAACGCACAGTCGCCCTGCCTGGAGTTCAGACAATCCTGCCGCTGATACAAAAATAGCACAGGTCAAGGAAAAGGTCTCTGGCTGATTTTCTCAGAGAGCGGGAAAACCCTGGCGCGCGTCGAGGTTTGGAAAAGTGGAATTTGGCGAATCTAAAGCGAAGGCTATGCGGCGGATCTTTTGGCGGCTAGAAAAAATCATGTAGTTGATTCCGGGCAACTTACGGCGGTTTCTAATCGCAGGCATTTGCGGCTAGACATCATCTGTGAGGCTGGCTCCGTCGGCATTGGGGGAATGAATGAAGAGGGGTCGGTCAGGCTCGCCCACCAACGGCGGGCAGGCGTTGCTGGCTCAGGATGACGGTTCAAGAGAGATCCTTCGGCTCGCGTTGCTCGCTCTCAGGATGACAATCCTGGTCGGATTGTCACTTGCGGGTGGCCGAGCCGTTGGCGCCTGGGGAGTCAAGATCGCGACGGTAGAGGAGGAAGGCGCGAATGAAGGGATCGAGGTCGCCGTCGAGGACCTTTTGCACGTCGCCGCGTTCGACGCGGGTGCGGAGGTCCTTCACCATCTGATAGGGCTGGAGAACGTAGGAGCGGATCTGGCTGCCGAAGCTGATTTCCGGCTTCGAGGCGTCGAGCTTGCGCATTTCTTCGCGGCGCTTTTCGAGTTCGGCCTCGTAAAGGTGCGATTTCAGCAGCTTCATGGCCAGTTCGCGATTCTTGTGCTGGCTGCGCTCGTTCTGGCACTGGACGACGATGCCGGTAGGGAAGTGGGTGATGCGGATGGCAGTCTCGACTTTGTTGACGTTCTGGCCGCCGTGGCCGCCGGCGCGATAGGTGTCAATGCGGATGTCTTCCGGCTTTACCACCACTTCGATCTGGTCGTCGATTTCCGGGACTGCAAAGACGGAGGCGAATGACGTATGGCGGCGGGCGGCCTGGTCGAAGGGAGAAATGCGCACGAGACGGTGGACGCCGTTCTCGCCGGAAAGCATGCCGTAGGCGTTCTCGCCTTCGATCTGCACGGTGGCGGACTTGATGCCGGCTTCTTCGCCGGGCGTCGATTCGAGGACGTTCGCGTGAAAGCCTTTGTCTTCCGCCCAGCGGAGATACATGCGGAGAAGCATTTCGGCCCAGTCCTGGGATTCGGTGCCGCCGGCGCCGGGCTTGATGGTGAGAATGGCGTTCAGGCGATCGCTTTCGCCGGCGAGGAGGGTTTTCGTTTCGAGTTCGGAGACGTGGGCGTCGGCGGAGGCGAGTTCTTTGTCAATGTCTTCGAGCAAACCGCTGCGCTGCACGTCATTGGTTTCTTCCTGCGCCATCTGGAAATAGGTGTCAACGTCGCTGAGCTTGGAGGCGAGCCATTTTTCGGCGCCGATGCGGTCGTCGAGCTGCTTGCGCTGCTGCATGACGGACTGCGCCCTGGCCTGGTCCTGCCAGAAATCCGGGGCGTTTATTTTTTCTTCGAGTGCAGCGAGTTGCTTGCGGGCGGAAGGCTCGTCAAAGATAGCTCCGGACAAGCTCGATGCGCTTCTTGAGGTCGGCGTAGCGGGATTGGAGGTCTTCGATGTGGTGCGTCGTCGGCATGGGTGGAATTGTAGCAGATTTTGGCGGAGAGATTTTCTTCGGTGGAGGGTGTCAACGATAGGGACTGATTCTGTTTTGCCGCCTCCCTTTACGGTTCGAATTTCGCCATTCGAACTGGCGAGGGGCGGTTGCCTTATTATCCGAGGCGGCGAGCCATGAGTCGTTCGAGGGAACGAAACCTACGGTTTTCTTTCCCTTGAAATCCTTTTCTTCCCTTTTCGCGCCGGCTCTTGTGGTGATGGATTGCATGGATGTGATTTCTGGAAAGAACGGAACCGATGAGCGCAGAGTTGGGAAAGGCACGACGCGGCGTCGAACGTATATTCTGAGCGGCTTTTCGCTGTGCCCGTTCAAGCGTACGGCAAACGCAACCGCGCTGAAAGACCGGGAGGTCAATCTCAATCTAGACCAAGTTGACGAAATCAGAGCTGCTTTGAGCCTGTCCGGGGGATCCCAAGCGGACCGGGAAAAAGCGCTTTGCCGACCCTCAGCTCTGGACTGGCGAACGAATAGAACTGGATTGGACCGTTTTTTTATCTGCGGCCAGCGCGGTCCCTATGGTGTACGCCGTTGGACGGAGCTTCCTACCGCTTTATCGAGATCGAAGTCAGGACATTCTATGCGCCGACCTAATTCACCAAACATTCTACTAATTTCCTGGTTTGAGAGCAGGACGACGTGTGTTCCACCTTTTGCAAGGCCGCAATTCCGCATGTCGGACATTCGCGCCGTGAGCGCATCCCGGACCTCCCGCAGAAGCCGTTTGTTATGAACCAGAAGGGCAGTAGCCTGCTCCGCGCAATAGTCAAAACAGGAAAACCCCAGCTCTCGTAAAACGTGCCGGTCAACATTTACTTCTGCGTGATCCCATTTCCCGTTGAGCAGGAATTCGCCTGCTGCTCCCCCCGCGACGATCAAAACCTTGGCTCTCGTATCCAGCCTGGGCCAGCCTACGGAGCTAAACCGAGTGAGGTGCTGGACCCGGAAATTGCCATTAGGGAGCCTGCTGTGGATTCTTGCATACACTGCTTCAATGACTGCGTCCAGACTCAGCCCCACGGTCGCGTGACCGGCTTCGTGGGCGCTCATGATGGTGCGGACCTCGGGTGTCTGTCCTGTGGGGGTAAAGAGCACCTCGGGCGGGGAATAACTGTCATCCGAGGGCGGCATGGCGGGCAGTATATTACAAAGCGGCCTTTCTGTTCCGCGTCGGTCTATATTGGGCAGGGTAAATGGCGTGCGGCCGAATAAAATGTGCGCCAGTTTTTCTTGATATGTTCCGCTATAAGGCGCGGCAAGCCGCTTGTGCGGAACCCGTCAAATTGGGGGCTCACGACATGCAATCAAGGCCGCTCAATCCTATAGCAAACGCTGCCGCGCTGAAGACCGCGGCGCTACATTTCAATCTAAGACCGAGTTTGCAAAATGAGCGGTATAATGCGCGGCAAAGCTGCGGGTGCGGAAGCTGTCCTGGGAGGGTCCCATATGCGATCAACGATGCGATTGAGAATAGGGACGGGTGCAATCATTGGGGTGGCGTTGGTTCTTTGCGTTGGGGGCGGGTTGCTGAGCGCCTCCGCGGGGCGTGGCCGTGCGGGCGCATCACCTCGAGCTGCTCTGCCACCGGCACCGCCGGCGGATGCCTGCGCGCTGCTGACACTGGCGCAGGTCAGCCAGGTGTTGGGGGTTTCGGTGGGAGCGGGGCAGCGCGTGGTTTCATCCAGCCCCAAGCTGTGCGGTTGGGATCAAGCCGGCAGCTCAGGGCCGAGCGCGAAGCGCGTGGTGACCGCTTTGATTACTGTGGATATGTTCAACCACGAGAAGACGCCTCTAAAAGGCATCCAGGAAACGCAGCTCAGCGGAGTGGGGGATGAAGCGCACTACATGACGACCCCCGGCTTTGGCACGGGCCTTAGCGTGAGGAAGGGAACTTTTGCGTTCAAGGTCCGGGTATACGGCTTCTCACAGGACCAGATCGAGGCAAAGGAAAAGGCGCTGGCGCAGGATGTGATCGGACGGCTATAGAGGCTGGGCTGCGATACGCTTGGCGTCGCAATTTCGTGCCCCTTTGCAAAGGCGCAAACAGTTTTTGTGTTGCCGCCTCCATTTGGGCATCGAATTATGTCCCGCGATTTGGCTATCGGCAGTTGCCTTGCTGGGACGCTCAAGTTGTGACGGCTTCTTAAGCGACGCGACTGACGAAGCATAAAGTGCCTATTGCTTGCCGCCTCCATCTGCGCTTCGAATGTTGTTCTGTGAACTGGCGAGCCGCGGCGCCTTTCTAACCGCGGAACTAACCGCGAAGGACAAGCTGGGAACTGTTTTGGTTTGCCTGACGGCGGGCAGGCTCCGACCCCCTAAAAACTGGGAAGAGCAGCAGAGCGGCGGAGGCGATGAGGCAGAGCCAGGAGAACCAGTCGCCGAAGCGGGCGTAGGGAGTGAGGTCGCTGCGGAAGGAGTAGGGGGCGTCGAGTTCTCCGCGCTCGTCGGCGGGTAAGCGAGCGGCGATGCGGCCATAGGGGTCAACGGAGACGGTGAAGCCGTTGTTGGTGTCGCGGAGGAGCCAGCGGCGATTTTCGACGGCGCGCACGCGGGCCATCATCAAGTGTTGCGGAGGAGCGGAGGAGCGGCCGAACCAGCCGTCGTTTGAAATGTTGATGAGAACTTGAGCGCCGTCTTTGGTGAAGTGGCGGACTTCGCCGGGGAA
>DATEKA010000249.1:0-3737 GCA_035277685.1 Candidatus Acidiferrales bacterium | reverse complement strand
AATCAGACGGTCGTGCAGCGACATCAGATAGTTTTTGTCGCCGATATGCCGGTAGTAATCCGCCTCGCCCATCACCCAAAATGCCGAATACCCCGGAATTCCGTTAACGTCACGCGCCAGCGGATTCCCCGCCTCGTCGATCAAGCGGTCCATCGTGTTCTGCATCAGGAAGCGGTCCGCGAAAACGTCGTTGATCACTTCGCCCGACACATCCAAATCGCCCATCCACGGCATGCGATCGCGCTTCGGCGCGTCCCAGATCGCGTCTTGCATGCACAGATGCGCCGTGTACGCGCCCACCGCCCAGATCCGGTTCAGCATCACATCCGACGACTCAAACGACCCTGCGTAGCGGACCGGATAGTAGATCGCGTCCACGCGAATCGATTTAAGCTGCACCCACTTGAGCGCCTGCGCGCCGGAAGGCAGTGTTGGCGACCAGAACTCCAATTTCACGTAACGAAACGCACTTTTCGGTCCGTAGACCGTCGCATGTGGCGGGACGAGGAGCTCGTTCATACCCAGATAAGGCGACTTCATCGCTTCTTCCCACGATTCGCCATACTGTAGCCAAATCACAACCGGCAAGGGTGAATCGGACACCACTTCGAGTCTTCCATTCGTTTCTCTGCCGAAATCCAATACCAGGCTCGGATGGGGCGGAGCTATGCCCCCCATTCCCGCCGGCATGTTAGGCGCCTGAACCTTGAATTCTGCACTCGGATTAGCGTTGGTCAGCGAACCGATGTTCTCGAAACTCTTTCCAGCTTCGACGACATCGCTCACTGCGGCCGGCATAATCGGCAAATGCGCAAGGTACGGCGAAATCCCGTCGTACCCCGGCCAGCGATACATCTCCGAATCCGAATTCCATTCGAGATTGCTCGTCATCACGTACCAGTGCCGGTATCCGTCCACGCGCGTGTCGATGCTGCCGAGCGCCTTTGCGTTCTCCCACGCTGAATCGTCAAACTCGGGCCGCTCCCAACCGGCCTGCTCGCGCAGGCTTGCCTTCCATCCTGGCCCCGAAATCGGAATCGCCGCCGCGTCCACTTCTTCCGCGGCTGGAACGATCTTCAACGCCAGTGGCGACCCGCCCTTCCCTTCAACTGCGATCACGTTCCGCCCGCTCTTTAGCTCTTTCGCGACATCCACGACAACGACCAGCGGGTACGTTTTCGCATTCGGATCGCGATCCGCCGTCGCTACATTTCCCCCATTGAGAAACGCGCGCACGTGATCCGGCCCCGAGACATACAGCGTGGCTTCCTGCGGCACATTCGTTAGATCGAACGTCGTCCTGTAGAAGCGCGGCGTCGCTTCATCCACCTTGTCCGGCGTCCCCGCCGGCATCGCCCGCCAGATGAATTGTTCCGGCAGAGGCTTGTGTACACTCGACTCAAGCACCGGCTGCTGGACGCGGGCAGTCGGATCGGCCTGCGCCACAGCCTCTGAGATTGCGGGCGATTGCGCCGTCGATGGAATCGCTAGCACAAACGCCAGTTGCGCAAGGAAGAAAAACCGCACGGAAAACACTCAGCCGTTCCTTTCTTTTTGCGCGCGGCGCCGCTCGGCCACCCAATCGAGGAAACGTTCCATGCGCGCCCGTTCTCGCCACATCAACGAAAAGAATCGACGCGCGTCCAGCCCAGCCGCGTCCTTCCCAAAGAACGTCTCAAGCCTCCACTGAAGGTACGGCGATGCCCACGGGCGCAGCCGGTAGCCCTTCGCCGTTATCCAGTAATATCGCAGCGCATTGAACATGCCTTCGCCCGCGCAAGCCTACCACGCTTTCCGAGGCAGCCATCTTTCAAATTGGCGGCCAAAACGCCGCTCGCTGCGTCCGCTTTCACCCCGGCGCGTTCAGTCCTGGTAAAAAGCTTCCATTGCAAAGACGGTTGGCGCGCCCTGGCCCGCTGCGCCCAGGCTGCCGGTGTTTGATCGCCAAAACTGGTCTGCTCATACAAAAAGAGCCGGGAATTTCTTCCCGGCTCTCGGAATCGCCCCGCGAGAATGTCCCGCCTGGTTTTCAGGCGGCATGTGCGCCCCGCTTCTAATTCTGACGCGCGGCTTAGCGCAGCAAGGAGATCGTTCCTCGCCAGTTCGCCGAACAGAACTCGAAGCGCTGCGGGAGGCTGCAAAAACAAAAAGCCTTCACTACAGACTGCCGCTACAGCGCCGCGCACACCGCCTTCGTCTCCGTGTAGTGCTCGAGCACCTCGTGCCCCATTTCGCGGCCCCATCCCGACTGCTTGTAGCCGCCAAACGGCAACGCCGCGTCGAAGATGTTGTAACAATTTATCCACACAGTCCCGGCGCGCAGCTTCGACGCGATGGTGTGCGCCTTCTTGATGTCGCTCGACCACACGCCCGCGGCCAGCCCATAGATCGAGTCGTTCGCCTTCGGCATCAGCTCTTCGGGGTCGCGGAAGGGAATCGCAGTCACCACCGGCCCGAAGATTTCTTCCTTAACCACTTGCATATTCTCGTTCGTGTTGACCAGCACTGTGGGCTTCACGAAGTACCCCTTGTCGCCCAGCCGGTCGCCCCCCACGACAGCCTTCGCCCCTTCCGTCTTACCGGACGCCAGGTACTTGCACACGCGATTCAGTTGCTCTTCGGAAACCAGCGGGCCCATGTCGCTCGTGCTGTCGAGTCCGGAACCGACCCGGATTTTCGCCGCTTTCTGCGCGACGCCATCCACCACCTGGTCGAATGCCTTCTCCTCGACGTACAACCGCGATCCCGCGCAACAACATTGGCCGTGGTTGAAGAAGATTGCGCTGGCCGCGCCCGGAATCGCGCTCTTCAGATCCGCATCCGCAAACACCACGTTTGGCGACTTGCCCCCCAGTTCCAGCGAAACCTTCTTCAAATTGCCCGCCGCCGCCTGCAAAATCAGCTTCCCTACTTCCGTCGAGCCGGTAAACGCTACCTTGTCCACATCCGGATGCGCGGCCAGCGCGGCGCCTGCCGTTTCCCCGTATCCCGCGACGATATTCACGACCCCATCAGGAATTCCCGCCTCCTGAAAAAGTTCGCCAAGCCGCAACGCCGAGAGCGGCGTCTGCTCCGCCGGCTTCAGCACCGCCGTGCAGCCACACGCCAGCGCCGGCCCGAGCTTCCAGGCCGCCATCAGCAACGGGAAATTCCACGGAATAATCTGCCCCACCACGCCAATCGGCTCGCGCACCGTGTACGCCAGATACTTCGTCCCCGGCGTGTACGGCACCGATAGCGGAATCGTATTGCCTTCGATCTTCGTCGCCCAGCCCGCCATGTAGCGGAACAGGTCTACCGCCAGCGGAACGTCCGCCGCGCGCGCCACCTTCAGCGGCTTGCCATTGTCGAGGCTCTCGATCTGTGCGAACTCCTCCAGATGCTTTTCCAGAAGGTCCGCCAGCCTCCAGATCGCGCGTCCCCGCTCCGAAGGAGTCATCTTCGACCATGGGCCCGTCTCGAACGCCGCCCGCGCTGCTTTTACTGCGCGATCGATGTCCTCGCGGTCTCCTTCAGCCACCTGAGACAACACTTCCCCGGTGGCCGGATTGAATGTCGGAAACGTTTTTCCCGAGGCGGACTCCTGCCACTTTCCGTTAATCAGAATCTTGTGTTTGCGCCCTACAAAACTCGAAACGCTGGGCTCTAGGTTTGCCGATACCGGTGCTGCAGTCGCCATAAACTCCTCCTTACTTGGAGATGCTAAGCTCCCGCTCCGGAGCTGTCTGCGAAACTCG
>DATEKA010000248.1:0-31351 GCA_035277685.1 Candidatus Acidiferrales bacterium | reverse complement strand
CTTTTCCGCGCTTTTCCAGCGCGCAGGCCCCGGATTTTGTTTGCGCCTCACTTCGTTTCCGCTAACGTTCTGAGGCCGCGGGGAGTTTTGAAGAAAGGATTTTCGCAGACGCTGAGCACGGAGCCCGGAAGCCGCCGACAGAGGCGCGACTCGCGTCTGGCGACGCGGATTTAACTTGCTAACCGGTATCTTTCCGTAGCAGATTTGGGCCGTGGAATTCCGCCTGGGAGCCTCGAACACGCGCCGACTGATGCTGGTGGCCGGGATCGCGCTTTCCGGACTGTTGGCCGAGCAGGCGATTCAAATCTGGCGTGCTGACACTCTGCTGAGCGCCCACGATGCGCGTTCGATTATCAGGGGCGCTGGAATGGTTCCTGAAGACGCGGATGCGTGGGACCGCGCCGGCCGCTTTCACCAGTGGAATTTCGAGAACCCCGATCCTGCGGCTGCCGTGGTGGATTACCGGAAAGCGGTGGAGGAATTGCCGATCTCGCCGTACTACTGGATCGACCTGGGCAGCGCTTATGAGCAAGCGGGTAACATCTCGAGCGCCAAAGACGCATTCGAGCGCGCGGAGGCGGCCTATCCTGCCTCGGCCGAAATGGAATGGCACTATGGGAATTTCCTGCTTCGCCAAAACGAAGTGGAGCAAGGGCTGAAACAGATTCAAAGCGCGGTTCGAGGCGACAGGCTTCTGATTCCTTTGGCTATCTCGCGGGTCTGGGTGGCCACTCGGGACGTGAACCTGCTGCTCGATCAGGTCTTGCCCGCCGATCCCAACACTTACCTGAGCGCATTGGATTTTTTTCAATCGACCCACGATGTTGATGCGGCCCTCGTCGTGTGGAATAGGCTTCTTTCCCTCAATCAGCCTTTTCCACTCGCGCGAACGTTTGCCTTCCAGGACGAGTTGATCCGGCAGGGGCGCGCGGACGACGTCCGGAAAGTCTGGCTTCAAGCAGGGGCTGCAACCGGATTACATGACGAGCGCGCGCCGGCATCATCGTTGATCTGGAACGGCCAGTTCAGGGAGCCTTTTGCGAACGGCGGGCTGGGCTGGCGCTGGAAAGAGACAATCGGGGTTTCGATTGATTTCGATGCGGGACGAAGCTCGGAGAGCGGGCGCTCGGTGCGGCTCGATTTCAATGGGGGAAACAACACGAGCATCGAGGCGCCCTATGAGTACGTCCCGGTCGAGCCCAGCAGTTCGTACCACTTTCGCGCCAATTTGAAGACGAGCTCGATCAGCACCGAGAGTGGAATGCGATTTTCGATCATCGATCCGGATCATTCGGGAGAAGTGAACGTAGAAACGCAAAATCTGACCGGGACGAATCTCTGGACGACTGTTGACGCGGACGTAAACACGGCCGCGGACACGCACTTTCTCCTGGTGCGGCTGTACCGCAGCCCCAGCCGCCTGTTCGAGAACCGCTTGAGCGGAACGGCCTGGATCGCGGACGTGTCTCTGGTTCCAAATCAATCCAGCGATCAAAAGACAGCTCGATGAACGCAATTCGCACAGGACTGCTTTTACTTCTCGCATTTAGCGTTCTCGCGTTCGGCGCCGTGGAGGTGTGGGCGGAATCGATTGTGGAGATCGGGGCGGCCGCGCTCCTGATAGCGTGGATCGTGATGGTTCTGACGCATCCGGGCCTGAAGGTCGAATGGAGTCCGCTTCTGTGGCCGTTGGCCGCACTGGTCGCGCTGGGAATCATCCAGCTTCTGTTTCACACGACCGTTTATTCGTTTTTCACGCGTACCGAGTTGCTGCGGCTGGCAGCTTACGGGATCGTTTTTTTTCTGGCGACACAACTTTTTCGAGCACGTTCGGAGCTGACGGAAGCCGCCTGGTTTCTGGTTTGCTTCGGATTTGTCGTTTCGCTGTTCGGAATCATTCAGCACTTCACGTCAAACGGAAGAATCTACTGGTTTCGCGAGCTCCCTTTGGGAGGGGACCTGTTCGGGCCTTATGTGAACCGCAATCATTTTGCGGGATTTGTCGAGCTGACGGCGCCCATCGGCTTCAGTCTGATGGTGTTTCGCGGCGTGAGGCGCGAACTATTCCCGTTGATGACACTGCTTACGATGGTCCCGGTAAGCGCCCTCGTTCTTTGCGGATCAAGGGGCGGGATCCTAAGTTTCATCTTTGAGATTGGCGTTCTGGCGCTTATGGTGCAAAACCGGCGGTCAAAGGAAGGGCCGAAAATGGCTGCGGTGGGGATCGTTGTTCTCGCCACGGTGGCGATGATCGCTTGGATCGGGGCGGGAAAAGCGATCGAGCGATTCTCCACTCTGCCGGGAAACGACATAACGATGTCGCGGCGCGTTTCGATGGTTCGAGGCGCCGCGGGAATCATTCGGGAGCGTCCCATCCTGGGCTCGGGCCTGGGGACGCTGGTGGTGGCGTATCCTCGACACGAAACTGCCTACGACGGCAAAGTGGTGGAGCACGTTCACAATGACTACGTCGAGTTGCTGGCCGAAGGCGGAGTGGCCGGCGGAATTTGCGGCCTGGCTTTTTTGATTTTGCTGTATCGCGGGGCGCGAAAGAGCTTCGAGGCCGAACAGGGACATTTTTCGCGCGCGGTTCACACAGGCGCTATCGTCGCTCTTTCCGGTTTATTGCTGCACAGCCTCGTTGATTTCAATTTGCACATTCCTTCCAATGCTTTGCTGTTTCTGCTGCAAGTCCATCTGGCGACTTTCGCTCCGCTTCCGCACCGAACCCGAGGCGAAACGAGGCGCCGTCATTCGAGGCACGGCGAGCCGGTTACAGCCTGAGGATTGACGCAGTCATATGCGGGGCAAGCGCTTGCCGGCATGCCGTGTCCTCCCTATCGAGAAACCCGAATGCGAATCGCTATGGCCAGCCTGAGAGTGTTCGTTGTGGACGACCATGAGTCAGTCCGAAAAGATCTCTGCGCCATCCTGGCCTCGCGTCGCGACCCGGAGATTTGCGGCGAGGCCGCGAACGTCCGGGAGGCCCTTGCGAAAGCTACGGCGCTGCGCCCAAGAGTTGTGGTGATGGACGTTTCGATGCCCGGCATGGATGGCATCACGGCCTCCCGTGAAATCCTGAGGGCGGATCCGTCAACGGCGATTATTATTCTATCGATGCACGATGGCAGGCATCTCGTGGAGAGCGCGCGGAAGATCGGGATTCGCGGACTGTCGACGCTGTAAGCGCAACCGGCGAGTTCTTCCCCGTCTAGTCCGCGCGACTCCCCTACGAAAACTGGTCCAGAGCGGCAGAAATACGAGTCAAGCCTTCGCGCACGGTCTCTGTCTCGCCTCCCACGCCAATCCTGAAGTGGTGTGGAGCTTCGAAGAAGCGTCCGGGGACCACGCCGGTTTCGTATTTCTCGAAAAGAAACTGGCAGAAGGCGTCAGCGTGGCCACTTGCGAGTTGAGGAAAAACAATCGCGCCGGCTTCAGGCCAGATGGCGTGGAGATCGGTCCGGGAATTGATGAAAGCCTTGAGAAGAGAGCGGTTCACGTCGAGGATCCTTTTAGACCGCGCGGCGATCTGAGGCAGCCTATTCAGGGCGACGACACTGAGCAGATCCGTCGGAAAAGGCGAGGACGCGCCGAAAAGATCGTTGATTCGCCACATGCGCTCGGCTAGTGCCGGTGCAGCGAGAACCCACCCACAACGCAAAGCCGTCAGGCCGTAGGCCTTTGTCAGGCTGCTAGTAGCTATGAAATTCGCGCCGAGATGCGCGGCCGACTGCCAAGGGGAATCGAAACAGGCCTCGAGGTAGACTTCGTCGACCAGCACGTTCGCGCCAAGGCTCCTGGCGATTTCGCCGACGATTCGGAGCGTAGAGTCTGGAGTTCGAACGCCGCTTGGATTGTGAAGGTTCGTCAACACCACAAGGCGGGTTCGCGGCGAAACGGCACGCTCGACCTCCCGCGGATCTACTTGAAAGCCGGCATCGAATCTTCTTGGAAACCGGCGTACGTTTGCGCCCAGATAATGTGCCACGGCCAGGAGGGCCTCGTAGGTAGGTTCTTCGATGAGGACCTCGTCACCCGGCTCGACCAGAGCAGCCATCGCAAGATGGTTGGCCATGGAGGTACCTTCGGCGTGGACGACACACTCTACGCCGATCCGCGCTTTCGCCGCCAAACGCTCGAGCAGCGGTTTGTAGCCGTAGCCGCCCGGCGGCGATAGCGAGAAGTCCTCGATGGGCGCCTGAAGCTCGGAAAACGGCACGTGCAATACGTCACTGCCGGTGAGGCCAAAACGAGCTTTGGAATGGAGCTTGGCCCATTCGAGATAAACGGACCGTATTTCACGTCGCGACGTCATGCACCCCTCATTCTTGCGCGGATTTTCATCGCGCGAATCTCTGGAAACCGATGTAGACCGGAATCCCGGCAAAAAGGATACCGAGAGCGACAGCGGAATTCCGCGGATATTTGTAAATCGTGTTGAGGACGACCAACCATGCCGCCGACGTAAACACGGCCGTGGTCCACGGATGTCCGGGAACGCGGTAGCCGATCCGATCAACAGTTGCTGGCGCCCACTTCTCGCGCGCACGAAAGACAAAGATGCAGCTGGCGGTCAAGCCAAAAAACAGCCAGTCCATGACCACTACGTAGCTGAGAATTTGCTCGAAGGTTCCGAGGAGCACCACCGCGATGGTTATTGCCCCCTGGAGCACGATTGCCGTGACGGGTGCACGGCTTTGGGAGCTGAGACGGGCGATGCCGCGCGGGAGGACGCCGTCGTCCGCCATGGCGAAGTAGACGCGCGGAAAGGTGAGCATGGATTGGCTGAGGAATCCGATTGTTGAGATCGCAATGGCGACCGCGATGAGCCTTTCCCCGAACGCGCCAAGCGCGTGCTGCATGACGGCGGAAGCGGGAGTGCCGGTGGCGGCCAGGCCGGAAGGCGTCAAGGCTTCGAGGTAAATGAAGTTCACAGAGACGTAAAGCACGATCACACCAAGCACGCCGATCAACAGGGCGCGAGGCAGATTCTTGCGCGGCTCGCGGATTTCGCCGGCGATGAAGTTGGAGGTTTGCCAGCCGCCGTAGGCGAACAGGATAGGAATCATCGTGGCGCCGAAAACAGTCAAAAGATCAAATGAGACTGGACGATCCAAGACCGGGCGCCATGACACGGCCGGGCCGCCGTGCCAGAGAAACCAACCTCCGCAGGCAACGAGCAGAGCAATTCCTGCAATTCTGAGCACCATGAAGAAGCTTTGCACGCCGCTTCCGGCGCGCACTCCCAGGCAGTTGACCAGGATCAGAACGGCAACGGCAATCGTTCCGATCAAATTGACGGGAAGCGAGATCTGCGTCAAATCGTGAAAATAGCGTGCGAAGGTAACCACCACGGCGGCGCTCCCGCCCGCTCCGATCACGAACAGCTCGGCCCATCCGAAAAGAAACCCGAGGAGGGGATGGTAGGCTTCACGGATATAGGCGTATTGACCGCCAACTTCCGGCATGCGGTCAGCAAGTTCCGCATAGATAAATGCGCCGACCAGAGCGAGCAGACCTCCGGCAAGCCATGCGCCAAGAATCATCGCGGGAGTGTGGACGAGCTTGGCAACTACATAAGAGTTGATGAAAATCCCCGAACCAACGATGCCGCCCATGACGACCATGGTCGCGTCGAATAGGCCCACGCGAGCGGCCAATGCGGTTCGAGGTCCGGAAGGCGCTACCGAACGGACGTTGGAGTGCGATGTGCCAGCCACGGTTCTCTGCTGCGATTCGCGCGGCAAAGCGCGAGATGGGCGAATCTATCATTGATGGGGCGCGCGTCAAAGTTCGTCGTGGACTTCCAGCCGGGCCCGCGTGCGGAGGCGGCGAGGCGAAATGCGGCAACTCAGAGACGTTTTTTCTTTTTTGCCTTGCGGTTCCGTAGGAAAAGGAAAGCTGCGACAGCCGCCGCAACAACCGACGCCACGGCGACGATGATCGCGACTTCGTGACGCGCTACAAAGCCCAGCAAAGCATCGCCATACAATGCTCCCAGCAACGCTACAACCGTATAGCGAACGCCCCGGCCAATCGCCAGGGCTCCGAGGAACCTCTTCCGAGGGTACTGCGCCGCCCCTGCGACGAGCAGGAACGGGACCATGGGCGCCGGCGGAGGAAGAAGGGCTACGACAACGATGGCGCCGAAGCCCCAGCGCCGGAAGGTTCGCTCGACTTTTTGCATTTTGTCTCGAGGAACCCGGCGCTCGAGCTGGTCCTTTCCTTCCTTTTTGCCGAGCCGATAGGTCAAATAGCCGCCGATAAGAGCGCCGACGGTGGCCATTCCAGCGTAGTACGGCCACAACTTATGATCGCTTGCCGCCAGAATGATGGTGAGGGCGTCCATACTTCCGGGAACAGGGACAAGGGAATTGTCCAGGACACCAAGGAGAATTAGGCCTGGACCTCCGAGATGGTGCAACCAATTCAGGAGGCTATTCGAGATACCGCGTCCCTTAACAGCGGAAACGAACAGAGAAGTCAGCGCGTTCAGCATTTCGCGTATGCAGCGGGATTGAGAGTCCGGCGATTTTTTGAACTGACGGCGAGGAAAAACGTCCCAATATCCCTCGTAAGCATTATGACCGCGCCGGAGGGTCGCTCAGAGTGAAATGTTGACCCAGAAAAGCCGGAGCTTCCGGGGCGGGCGAGAACTTATATTCGTTCATACAGCGAGCTAACGACCCAGGTCGAGCCGAAGCCCGGCGCGAATCGCTATGGGCAGGCCAAGCTGCGGAACCGGCGTTGCAGCGGTTGAATATCGCGCGTTGAGTAGATTCTCGGCAGCGACGAAAATCTCCGTCCCGCGGCCGATTCTGCGCCACGCCATCGCGTCCAGCACAAAAAAGCGTCCGAGAGGAAACTGATTCTGGTCGTCGTCGAACTGTTTTCCAACCATGCGGCCGTCGATTGAACAACTGATCCCGCTTGGTTTCTCGTAACTGGTCTGGAAGGTGAGCACGTGGCGAGGCACCTGTGGAATCCACCGACCGATCAGGCCAGGGTCCGCCGGAAAGCGCGTAACGGTGGCATCGACATATTGGTAGCTCGCCGAGAGCCAAAGGTTTCGCGCGACGCCTGCTTTGGCATCGATTTCCACTCCCGGCGCCCGCGTTCTGCCCAGATTCTGCCGCTGTCGCGTGATGAGAGAAGGCGTCGCGCTTAGGGTAACGTTTGCCACGGGATCGATCACTTCGTTGAGGAAAACGGTTCCGCGAACAACCAGGCGCTGTTGAAAACCATCCACGGAAACTCCAGCCTCTCCACCGGTCAGGCGTTCGGCCGTCAGATTGGCATTCGAACTGGTGACCACGTTGCCCACGCGGAAGGATCGGTAGAGTTCGTTCAGGGTGGGCGCTCTAAAGGCTCGATAGACGGAGGCTGACCACGATACATGGCCGGTCAAGCGATTCACGATGGTTAGTCGCGGGTTGAAGGCATTGTAGGAGTGGTCGGCATAGGAAGTGGTGGTCCCGCTTGCGGGGGAGTTTATCGGTGCAGAAAACAGGGACGCGTCGAAGTTGCTCCAATGGTCGAAGCGGGCGCTTGCCTCAAGCGTCCAGCGCGGTGCGAGCTGGATTAGATCCTCGCCGAAAATGCCCGTCGTGCGCTGGCGGCCTCCTGATGACGTGTTCCTGCCTGCAAGAGGAAGTGTTTCGTGACTGTGGCCGATTTCCTCGTGTGCGTCTACCCCGGCAACAAGCGTTTGCCTCTTTCCAACCGCTCGCGACCACAACACCGATCCGCCGACGCCCTGCGATGGGACCGCCTGGACGTCCGTCAGCGTTTCGCTGTTGCGAGCAGCCGAGATAGACGAAAAGGTCTGGTTGTAGGTCTGTGCGTCAGCATAAAAGCGCAGGGTCAGCGCGCCGAAACTCCCGAGCTGCAAGTCGGCTCCAGCAGCTCCCTGCCCCAGCCTCGTGTCGTTCACCTGATCAGGCGTGCCATTCTCGCGCGACTCGTTGAAGAACCAGCCGCGGGCGAACACGTCGCCGCGATTCGCGAACTTGCGTCCGAGCATCACATTGGCGGTTCCGTGCTGCGATCCAGCTTTGGTATCGACGCTGCCACGATCGGCCTCTGGAACAAGCACGTACCCATCGGTGCGGAAAACTTGGCCTGCGAACGACGCTTCCCAGCTATGCCATGTCCCGCCGGCCCAAAGGGATAGGTCCGGCGTGTTTTGATTTCCGTATGACGTCTCGAGCGAAATTCCACGGTCTTCAGGAGACCGCGTGAAAAATTCGATCACGCCGCCCAGCGCGTCGCTGCCATAGAGACTCGATCCTCCTTGCTGCGAAACTTCAATGCTCGCGACCGATTGTTCGGGGACGCGATCCCAGTACACCCACGCGCCGAACGGGTCATTCATCGGAATGCCGTCGGCGAGGACGAGCGCCCGACTCGCACCGCTGGCGGCGAGGCCTCGTAGCGAAACGCCCTGCGTCGTCGGGTTTGCGGTGCGGCTGCTTGACCGGCGGAAAAGGCTGAAGCCGGGAAGCTGGCGGAGGGTGTCGTCCAGTGCAAGATTTGGGCTAGCCGCAAGAGCCTGGCTTGTGACCTGGCGATCACTGGCGAGCGATTCCCCCGTGAGGGCCGGGGTCCGGGCCGTCACGGTCACGTGCTGCACCAGAAGCGAGGGATGAAGCACTATAGCGAAGTTTGTGAGTCTCTCGCGGCCTGCCGTCCAGGTTTGGCGAAGCTCCTCAAAACCTGCCGCGCGAACGATCAGAATGCCCGACGGTCCCGGGGCGTGATCAAACGCGAAGCCGCCGTTAGGCGAGGTTTGAACGCGGGCCGAATAGGTCGAGGAGCGCAGTTTCACTTCCGCACCCGCAATCGGGGCCCCGCTTGAATCAATCACCCGACCCGCGATACGGACCTCTTGCGCGCCTAGCACTTGTGCGAGCAGGCCGAGCAAGCAGAAAGGAATGACAACGAGCCGGCCTAGACAGCGGCACAGAGAAATGAGAAGTGAAAATTTCATGCTTGCTCGATTTGAGGGATCGCCGGGAGCAAAGGATGTCCGGAACGAGCCAGGCTGAAATCATACCGATGATTGATACGGATTAGAATATGGGAACAACATACCGCCGATGCCAGGCATAGTCTCGCCTGTGCTATCGTGAGAGCCGGATTGAGGAGTTCCCTCCAGGAGGCTTGAATGGCATCGTCTGGCGTGCGCCGCAGCGACCGTGTTTCTCTGACGCTCCTGCTCGACGCCTCGGGACAGGACGCCCGCGGCGAGAACTTCAACATGCCTGCGCGCACTCTCCTGATCAACCGCACGGGAGCAATGATCATCCTGGACCGCGAAGTTTCCCCCGAACAACGGATGCATCTCCGGCGCAAGAGTCCGGCCGAGGCCCATCGCGAAGCCGATGTGCGAGTGGTGGGGCAGTTCGGGAGACGGAAAGATGGCGCACTGTATGGCGTCGAGATCGTAAGTGATGGGGCCGATCTTTGGGGCGTCGAATTTCCGCCGATTGCTGAATCATCGGAAGCGGTGGCCCGGATGCTGCTCGAATGCACGTACTGCCGGAGCCGGGAGGTCGTGTACCTGAATGCTTTCGAGCTTCGCGGTTTCGAGGCAAACCGCGGAATCGCGCGGCATTGCCGGAAATGCGGTGTGCCGAGCATATGGGCGCAAGCACCTCATGAGGACGAAAAGAAACTGGGGGCGCGTGGCCGCATGCGCAAAGCCGCTGAACCGAGCTCGGGGTCAGACAGCGAAGTCCACGGACCCGAACGCACGAAGGCACGCGTCCCCACCAGGCTAACTGCCTGTATCCGCCAGGCGAACGCCGATGACGAACTCGCCGTTTGCGAGGACATTTCTCCGATCGGTATGTGCTTCCGCAGCAAAAGACGATATGAGCCCGGAACGGCTGTGGAGGTCGCAGTTCCATATTCTCCGGACACGGCGAACATTTTTCTTCCCGCGCGAATCGTTTATTCGGAGGAAATGTCGAAGGCTGGATTGTTCCGGCACGGCACCGAATACCGCAGACCTGGGTCACCGCAGAGTTGAGGCTTCGAGGTCACCCTTTACCGGTTCACCGTATCACAACTGCTGACCGCTCGCTCCTGCGCCGGACGTGGTAGTGCAACGCGATGTTGAGGTGAACATTCCCGTTTGGCGTCTCAAACCGGAGAATCGTGGCCTCAGAATCCTGGCCCGCCTTGTCGCACTGTTCCTGGGTCAGCACATGTGGAGGAAAAACCTTGAACTGAAAGCCTCGGTCGTTCAATTGCGTGACTGCGTTCCCGATGACCATGTTGGCCAGTTCGCACACTGCTTCGGGAACGATGGTTTCAGAAGGGTCCACCTCTGCGCCGGCGAGAATTCCCGCTATTGTCGCAGCTGCGTGAGGATCCATATCGAGAATGATCCGGCCCTCGACCTGCCCCTTGAAGGTCACCACCGCGGCCAAGCCCTTCTTGCGATAACCGCCTTCGTCCATGGACAAATCAGCGATGGAGGCAGGCGCCTTCATCATTTCCGCGAGCACGGTATCCAGCGATCCGATGAACGGCTGGATAAGTTCCATTCTCATCTCAATTCTCCTGTGCGACGGGAGTAGTCACGCCGTCATCGTTGAGGACGTAACGGATGATTTCGTAAAGAGCGTCCGGTTTCACGGGCTTCTGGACGAAATGACGCGCGCCCTTCTGCAGCGCGGCCAGGATGTTATCCTGATAACCAACAGACGAAACCATGACGACGCGAGCTTCGGGATGCTGCTGCACGATGCGTTCAACGGCTTCGATACCTTCCATCTGTGGCATCGTGATGTCCATCAATACGACGTCGGGACTCAGACGGTCGTACTCCGTGATAGCCGAGCACCCGTCGCCAGCCTCCCCGGCGACCTTGCCTCCAAACGATTCGACCATTTTCGCGAGGCTCTTTCGCGCAAACACGGAATCATCGACGATCAAATAGCGCACCGGCTGGCTATCTTTCCGCGTCAAACTTTCGAACTGTTTCATGGCCTTCTCCTCACCGCTTTTTCCGGGAGATTTCGACCCCAACTGGAGTGGGAACACGATTCTCCCGTGTCCGATCCGATGGACATTCCTCTAAGCACTCCGGCTGTAACGCGTCGGCTAAGGAAGCCAGCGACACGACGCGCGTTGCGAACCCGCGCTGAATCGCCGAACGAGGCATGCTGTCGACGACGCATGTTTCCGGGCTCTGCGCGATCGTGAAACCGCCCGCCGACTGGATGGCGCCCATGCCGGCGGCTCCGTCGTCGCCCATGCCGGTCATCAGCACTCCGATGGCTTTCTGGCCGAATTCCTGAGCCACCGACTGAAACAGGACGTCAACCGAGGGGCGATGGCCGTTCACGCGCGGCTGGTCCACCAACACCGCGATGTCTCCGTGTTCCATACGCCGAACCTTCATGTGACGATTCCCAGGGCACACCAGAGCGCGTCCAGCAAGAAGCAAGTCGCCCGATTGCGCTTCTTTCACTTCGATTGCAGAGGATTCATTGAGGCGTTGGGCGAACATCTCTGTGAATCCTTCCGGCATGTGCTGCACCACGAGGAAGCAAGCCGGAAAATCCTCGGGAATTTGCGCCAGCAGGTACTGCAGCGCGTTCGGCCCGCCGGTCGAAACGCCCAAGGCAACGACGCGCGAGGGCCACCGCGAGTGCGTGGAAAACGGCCGGGGTTCCTTCCGCTTTGAGCCGGGCACGGTAATGATCATTTTTGGCGCGCCCGTGGAACCGGCAACCTTGATCTTCAGCGCAAGTTCCGCTGCGATCTGTTCGAGATGTCCCGAGGCGGCCTCCTGGGGCTTGGTGACGAAATCGAAAGCGCCGAGCGATAGAGCCTTGAGCGTAATGGCCGCGCTCCGCTCGCTGTGACTGCTCACGATGATCACCGGCAGACGATGTTTGCGGGTGATCTGCCGCAACATTTCGATGCCGTCCATGCGGGGCATTTCCAGGTCGAGCGTGACCACGTGCGGGCGCAATTCCTCGAGTTTTTTCAGGCCGATTGCTCCATCGGCCGCAGTTCCCACCACTTCGATTGAAGGCTCGCGCAGAAGCACCTGCGGGATCAGTTTCCGCATCAGGGCGGAGTCATCCACGACCAGAACGCGGATTCTCTCTGTCATGCGGTGGCTCCGACCGCCGGAATCCTGGATAAGTGCGACAGGACCGCCGGAACATTTAGGATGAGCACGACCCTGCCGTCGCCGAGGATCGAAGCGCCGCTTACGAGCGGCGACCTTACCAATCCGTCTTCCAGCGCCTTTACGACAAGCTCCTCCTCACCCGCCAGGCTGTCCACCACCAGGCCGAACCTGCGGGTTCCGTTTCCGATAATGATCACAAACAAGCGTTTACTGTGTTCGCTTGGCGCGCGGCATCCGAGTTGATCCAACCGTATCAGTGTTAGCACCTGCTGCCGCAACTGGAAGACCTCGCGTTCTTCGACGCGATGGATCTCTTCCTCGGCGAGCCGCGTGATTTCCACGACCGACGCCAGCGGTACCGCGTACAATCGATCCTTCACTCGGAACAACAGCGCTTGCACGCTCGCCAGCGTGAGAGGCACGAGCAGGCGGAACGTGGTCCCCTTTCCTGGCTGCGTCAGGATTTCGACTGAACCCTTCAGGGCAGCCAGGGCCGTCTTGACCACGTCGAGCCCGACTCCACGGCCGGAGACTTCTGTCACTTCATCCGCCGTGCTAAGGCCGGGCGCAAAAACGAGTTGCAGTGCGTCCGATTCGCTGATCCGCGCAGCTTCCGCCGGACTTATGATCTTTTGATCGATCGCTCGCCGTACGATTTTCTCGCGATCCAAACCCACTCCGTCGTCCGACACCTCTATCACGACCGTATCGCCCTCGTGATACGCATTCAGCCGGATCGTCCCGCGCGCCTGCTTGCCTGTCGCAAGGCGTTCGGGAGCAGTTTCTATCCCATGATCCGCCGCATTTCGGACAATATGGGCCAGCGGCTCCGAAAGCGCGTCCAGGATGCCCTTATCGAGATCGGTGTTCTGGCCGGTCATCTCAATGCCGACCTCTTTGTTCCTCAGTTTCGCCACGTCGCGTACGATGCGCGGGAACCGGCGAAATAACTGTTCGACCGGGACCATACGAATCTTCATCACGGATTTGTGCAACTCACCCAGCACTCGCGATTGGAACGCCAGCGCATCGGAAAACTTGGCGCGCAGCGGATCTTTCGAGTGGCTCACTTCGAACTCCGCCACGGTCCGCTGCAACATCGATTTGCCGATGATCAGCTCCCCAACTAGATTCATGACCGTGTCGATTCTTCCCGCGTCCACCCGAAGGTTGTTCTCCAACGCGGCATGAACGATTCCCGAATGTAAATGGGCGTCGCGGGAGTCCCCAGCGTGCTCGTTGCCTGAATCGGAACTGCCAGTCTTCAAGCCCGCAGAAACCGCCGCGGCTTCCGACTCCAGAAGAATTTCCAAGAGATCTCGGGGGGCCGATGGACCGGAAGCCAACTGTTCGATTTCCACCTGCTTTACGACCGAGGGGATATGACAGTGCTGCTTGAGCCATTCGGAGGTCTTCCCTGTCGCCAGGGCGGCTTCGACGACCTCCAGCGAATCCGCAAGAGTGACCGCTTGCGGATGCAGGGCCAGCACCGTCCCACAACTCTCGAGAGCTTTCCGGGCCAATTCAAAAGCTGCGGCCGGCAGGGCGTCCGGTTCCATGCGCAAAGCAAGGTTGTATGCTGTTTCACCGCGCCGGAGGGCCTCGGCAATCATCAGGCGTTCGTACTCGGTCCACTCGAATTTGGCTTTGCCGGAAGACGCTCGCGCAACCGGTTCTACCGGCTTTTCGACCAATCTCCGGATGTGTTCGCGCAGAGCGCCGCCAACGGGCGGCCGCAGGTCATTGCGGAGCGCAGCAAGCATTTCGTGGAACGTGTCGGCAGCCGTCAACACGACTTCAGCGATTGACGCCGCATTCTCCTGGGCCAACTCAGGGACCAGTACGTCTTCTAGCTCGTGCGCCAGTTCACTCAGTTCGCGAAATCCGCAGGCCGCGGAGTCACCTTTAAGCGTGTGGACGGCCCGGCGAACGCTTCGCAACACTTGCACGTCGTGCGGGTTTGCCTCAAGAGCGAGGCCCGCCTCGTTCATGCTCTGAAGAATCTCGTCGGCGCTCTCGAAGAAGAGGTCGCGGAGCTCAGGAGCGCGGTCATCGAAGGAGAAGGTCACTTCTCGGGACCTCCCAAGCGCTGGTACACAGTGGCATTGTTCTCGTGAATCATGCGGAACTTGGTGGTCAGTCCGAACAAACTCTCAGCGTGCCCGACGAAGAGATAGCTATCTGAATTTAAACAGCGCCAGAATTTTTCGATCAGCCGCTTCTGCTCGGCCTCGTCGAAATAGATCATCACATTCCGGCAAAAGATCGCGTCGTTGTGCTGGGGCAGATATTCCGTCTTGAGGTTGTGGAAGTCGAATTGAACCAGTTCTTTCAGCGAGGACTTAACGGCATATTTGTCGCCGACTTTGTCGAAATAGCGCAAACGGCAGGTGTAATCCACCATTTCCATTTGCGCCTCGTTGTAAACGCCCTGTTGAGCCGTGAGCAGAGCAGAATAGTTTATGTCGGATGCGATGATTTCCACTCTCCACGGCGGAGGAATAAGGGGTTTGGGAGTCGGCATGTCGAACGGCAGTGGATTGCGAAGATAGTAGTATGCCAGCGCGTCACAGACGAGAATCGCGAGCGTGTAAGGCTCCTGTCCGGTCGAGCAGCCGGCGCTCCAAATGCGTATCGACCAGTCGCGCCGTTCCTGTTTCCGCTTCAGAATTTCTTCGAGGACCACCTTTTGAAACAGATCCAACTGAGGCCGGATTCGAAAAAAGCTAGTTTCGTTGACGGTCAGATTCTCGAGCAGGGCCGTGAGTTCTTTCTTGCCTTCGTGGCTCGTCAGCAGGCGGTAGTAGCTGTAAAAAGAATCGAGTTGGCACGCCTTGAGCCGGCGCTGCAATCGGTCGCGGAGAAAATGTGAGCGCCGTTCGTCGAAATACATTCCGCACTCCTGGTAGACCAATGTCTGCAGGAGCTTCAATTCCGCGTCCGTGAGAGGTACAGGCGTGGCCAGGGTTGACATAGGGTTCTCGATTTGTCCTGAAATTGCGGTTTAGAGACGCTGCCCCGTGGTCTCCACGAGAGACTCTCCGTCGGGCTTGGACAGCGTCGCCGTTTCCCGTAACTCTCCGTTCTGAAGAAGGCGCGGCAGATGAAGCAAGATCACCAGGCGACCCTTCAACTTGGCGACCCCGGAGACGTAACTCGATTCGCCCTCCTGGAAGACATTCTGCGGCGCCTCGATTTCGGAGGGAGGAATACGAAGAACCTCGGAAGCGGAATGGACGAGAAGTCCGATACTGCGATTCTCAAGTTCCACCACTACGATGCGGTTCTTCCGGTCCGATTGGACCGACTTCTCTCCGAACCGCTTCCGCAGGTCAATGACCGGGATGATTCGGCCGCGCAGGTTTATGACGCCTTCCACATAATCCGGAACACTTGGGACCGATGTGATCTCTGGAACGCGCACGATTTCGCGAACGGCTGCAATGGGGAGGCCGAACGTTTCACTCCCAATGCGAAAGCCAACGAGTTGAATATCCTTGTCCATGGTCCGAGGGCCTTCCCTATGAGCGAATCGCTTCCGCATACTCCGGCGTTTCGGATTGCGCTTCGGGAAACGCAGGCGCCCTGCCGCTCTTGCGGCCATCGCCATAATGCTGCTCGAGGACAAAACGATCCATCGAGGAAAGCAGGTTTCGCGACAGCTTCGACATCTGCTCTGCAGTGGCCGCAAGCTCGGTCGAACTCGATGTGGACTGCTGAACAAGTTCGCGCATTCGTTCCATCGCGCGAACGACCGCCTGCGCGCCGGAAGCCTGCTCCTCGACTGAGGAATTGATCTCCTGCGTGATTTCGGTCAGGCGATTCGTGGCTTTGGCAATCTGGGCCGAGCCGCTCGACTGCTCCATCGTTGCGGCGCCGATTTCCTGAGAAAACTTGTAAACCTCAGCCACGACGCTCGCGATCTTTTCCAGCGCCCCATCCAGGTCCTTGTTGAGCGCGAGCCCTTCCTGAACCATGGCCGTGCTGTGTTCCATGTTCTCCACAGCCTCGCGTGCTTCCTTCTGAATGCCCTGGATGAGTTCGGAAATTTCCTTCGTTGATTGCGTCGATTTTTCTGCAAGCTTTCGGACTTCCTCGGCGACGACCGCGAAGCCCAATCCGTGTTCCCCGGCGCGCGCCGCTTCGATGGCTGCGTTGAGCGCCAGCAGGTTGGTTTGTTCGGCCAAGTCGTCAATCACCTCGATGATCTTGCCAATATCGTCGGCGCGCCGTCCGAGCACGTCGATAATCTCGGCGGAGGATTGGATAGCCTGGCTCGTGCGATTGAGCCCGGCGGTGGCCTTCTCCATCGTCGTCATTCCGGTTTGGGCTTCCTCGCGCGACCGGTGCGAGATATCAACCAGCAGTTTCGCCGTGTCGGCCACGCGCTGAATCGAGGTAACCATCTGGTCGATCGATGCGGATGTCTCCGCCACGCTTGAAGCCTGTACTTGTGTGTTCTTCACCACGTTCTGCACGTTAATGCTCATCTCGTGCATCGTGCTTGTCACTTCATCGATTGCGGAGGCCGCCTGAACACTCACTTTCGCCGATTCGTCGGACGCGCTCGCCATCTGGCCTGCCCCGCTGGCTACCTGCGCTGCGCTGTCACGAACCTGGCGGACCATAGCGCGCAACCCCTCGGTCATGCGTCCGAAGGCTTTCGCCATTGTGTCGTGCTGAGAGCGGGGGTGAATGGACACTGTCAGCTGCCCTTCGGCGATCGAGGCGGAAACGTCCGCCATTCCCCGCAAGTGCACAATCATTTTGTTGAAGTTTTCCGCGAGCGTCCCGACCTCATCCCCGCGATGGATATCGATTGATTGGTCCAGGTCGCCCGTATCCCCAATGCGGTGTGCGACGTCGATCAGGTGACTGATCGGCTCTCGAATGCTTTTTGCGGTGTAGAAGGCGATGAAGAGCCCTCCGATGATACCGAGCAACGTCCCCGTCGTCGTGATGGCCGTGTTCCAGCGTGTCGCCGTATCCGCTGAGTGATTGGCATCATCGAAGGCCTTCTCTACATCCTGGTTAGCGCTGTCCAGCAGGGCCGCAGATTTGTTCATCCACGACGAAGGATCATGCTGGAGATAGTAGACTTGCAGGTCGGAGACGGTTGCGTCGCCGGAATCCACCTGGTGACGCTTTGCAATCATCGGTTTCGCAAAATTGTCGGCCCAATCGCGCTCGTTTTCCTCCACCTGCGCAAGCGCAGTTCTCAAACCTGCATCCGTCGTATCCTTCTCGCACTGTTTTAGAATCTGCTCGAGGTCTTTAATCCCTCCGTCCGTTTTACTTTCGTCGCGCAGGTCGCCGCTCAACAGGTAGCTGCCCAGAAAGAGCCGGTCCTCCATCAGTTGATAGCGCACTCCAGCGATGGCCTGGACATCGTCCCGCGTCGTCTTCACTGTGTCTCGTGCCGCGTACTCTCGCACCACTGTGAATATATTCATCGCAAGCAGCGCGACCATGAGCGCGAGCAGCGTGCCGAATCCTACGTAGAGTTTCTTGCTGATCGTCATTGCGCGAATCTCCAGTCCCTGCCCTGCAAAGCTCGAGCAGCCAGCCCTAGTTCTGGCTGTCGAAATTGAGTTCGATGATTTCGGTGGTTTCTTTGGGCCCGGGCTCGAAGTGCCATTTCTTCACGGCATCCACGGCTGCCACGGCCAATACCGGATGGCCGCCGATCACTTTCGTGTCGGTTACACGGCCATCGGGCGCGATCGTTGCTTCGATCCTTACTTTGCCCTGAAGATGCAGTTGCCTGGCGATCTGCGGGTACTCGGGCAGCACCTTCGTCTTCACCCTCCGCTTCACAGTGATGCTGCCGCTCTCTTGCGCCAGCACACTCGGCGCTACCGAGCCCAATCCGCCCAACAGCAGGATGAATGCAAGCGCCCAACTTGCCTTCCCAAGTCTTTCCCTCATGAACCCGTCCTCCCCAAGGTAGAAGAAGCCGGACCGGGAAAGTGCAACGTCGATGCCAAGCCAGACCTCCGCTTTAGAGCGCAAGAAGATTCGGGCTGCAATGAGGCAACTATTTGGGATAAAAAGACTTAAGCCGATCTAGGGTTGTAATTCGGCAAGTGCCGCTCCGATGGAACTGTCTCACGTGGCCTGCCTGGAGGAGACCGCCGTCTCAGGTTGCGATTTTCGGTGATTGCGTCTTAGAACAACGCGAACAGCGCATTTCTTGACTCAAATTGAGAATCCGCCGTACCGTCAGAAGGTTAGCACACACTCAAAATCGTTAATCCCATGCGCCCCCTTCAAAAGACCCATGAACTGGCCTCTCGCCCAGGCGCGCCCTTTGAGAACCTGCTCGCGCTGTTCTCCGCGGCCACTCTGGAGCTGAATCCGTCCGTTTCGACCACGGAGTTTGCTCGCCGCCTGGTCCACCGTGGAGTGGAAATGCTGGGCGCCCGGACCGCAATCCTCGCTCTTCGACTGCACTCGGGATGGGACATCGCGGCGTGGACCGGACCAGTTCGAACGTGGATGCTTTCAGAGCGCCGTGAGCTGGCAGCTAACCTGAAAACCCGCTGCATTCCGTTGCGCCGTGGGATTTATTGCGATTCCGCGAATCGTCTCGTGGGATTCGACGCGGCCAGGAACCTCGGGTGCGAAAACATCTGCATCGTTCCCCTGCGTGACAGTGAGGACAAGCTGATCGCTGCGCTTTGTTTGGGGAACTTTTCCCACACGATGACCAAGATGGAAGAACAGCTTCTGGAAGCTTTGGCCAGCCATGCGGCCGTAGCGCTGGAAAATGCCGAACTGTTCCATCGCGTCGAGCAATCGAGGAAGCAATGGGTCGGCGACTTCGATGCGATCTCGGATTTCATCGTCGTTCACGATTCCGAGAATCGAGTTCTCCGATTGAATCGATCGCTTGCCGACCTGCTGGGGATGCGCCTGACCGACGCCATCGGTTGTCACATCGATGATCTGAAAATACTCAGCGCTGCCGCCCCAAACGGCTGTTGCCCTTTTTGCCGCGAGTCCACTTCCGGCGAGCAGGAAAACATCCACCAGGCGGCCGAGCGCACTTACCTGGTCTCGAGCGCCAGGATTTGCGGCCAACGGACCGAGTCCCGAATGATTCACGTCTTGAAGGACATCACCGACCGCCTCGAGGCTGAACGCCGATTTCGCCGTGAGCGCGACTTCAATCGGAACATCCTGAACAATACGCTAAGCATGATTCTCGTGCTGGATACCGGCGGATTCATCGCATATGCCAACAGGCGTTGCGCTGAGTCGGGATACCCGGAGGCAAGCCTCATCGGGCGCAACCTCTCCGGTATGATGCCGTTGTCTCACCGCGTCGCATGGGGGGAAGCCTTGAAACGCACCCGCGCAGGCGGGGCCGTCGACAAATTGGAAATTCCGCTGACCCGCGCCAACGGCGATTCGCGCCAGTTCAGCGTGAGCCTTAGCCCGATGCCCGACGAGGAGGGCTCAATCAACAGCATTGTGGCAGTCATGACCGATGTGACAGAGGCCGCCGATCTGCAGGCGAAGCTCATGCAAACTGAGAAGATGGCCGCTCTCGGCCAGCTCGTTTCCGGCGTTGCCCACGAAGTGAACAATCCCCTCGCCGCGATTGTCGGTTTCACAGACTTGCTCCTCGAAAACCCCGCCGTGCCGGCTGATGCGAAGGAGGAGCTTCGCGTCATCCTTGCAGAAGCGGAACGTACGCGCGTGATCGTCCACAATCTCCTCAGTTTTGCGCGGCAAACATCTCCCAGGCGGGAGCCGGTTGACGTAAATGCGGTCTTGCGCCGGACCCTGAAGCTCCGCGCCTACGATTTCTCCAACCACGATGTGGACGTCCAAGAGTTCTATGCCGATGACATGCCAATCGTTCTTGGTGATTCCCATCAACTGCAGCAGGTCTTTCTAAACATCCTGAACAACGCCTACGATGCCGTCCGCGACACGGATCGTCCCGGCAAAATCGTAGTGACCACCGCTCATACGAACGGGCATATAGCAATCTCGATCCGCGATAACGGCACAGGCATTTCCCGTCCTGACCGCATCTTTGATCCCTTCTTCACCACGAAAGAAGTCGGCAAAGGCACTGGCCTTGGTCTTAGCATCTGTTACGGCATCATTCGCGCCCATCAGGGAGAGATCCTCGCGCACAATAACCCGGACGGTGTTGGTTGCAGTTTCGCGATCCAGTTGCCCGTGTCGGCCAATGCCGCGGACGTTGTTCCGATGGAATCGCAATCATGAAGTCTCCGATCCCATCCTCGACCGCCACTCGCCCTCCGGTTCTCGTCATCGAGGACGAGCCGTCGGTAGCCGCGTTTCTTCGTGCCGCTCTCGCCAGCCGCGGTTATGAAGTAACTTCATCTCCCTCGTCGGCAAGGGCGCTGGCGCTGCTTGCATCCGAAGAATTCTCCGGCGTGATTTCCGATCTGCGCACACCGGGCGGTGTCAACGGAGCGGATGTTTACGAATGGCTGCGTCACAATCGCCCCGAGCTCGCGGCAAAGATGATTTTTGTTACGGGCGATACCGCAAGCCGCGAAACGATTTCCCTTCTGGCGGAAACGCGGACTCCTTGCATTGAAAAGCCGTTCCGCGTCAAAGAACTGATCAAGACTGTCGAAGAAACGATGGGCAAGCCATGAATGAAGACGCGAACTTGCGGTTCCTGATTGTCGATGACGAGCAAAGCATCCGCCGGCTCTGTGCCATGGTCGGTCAGGGGCTCGGTCTGCGCTGCATAGAAGCCGAAACGGCTGAAATTGCTCTCGAACTCGCGGAAACTGCCGCTCCCGATCTTGTTGTTACCGACCTGAAGCTGCCTAATCTCTCGGGTGTGGACCTGCTCCGGCGAATCAAAGAGGTGCTACCCCGCGCCGAGATCGCGATTATGACGGGGCACGGCTCGATCGAATCTGCGGTCGAAGCCATGCGGCAGGGTGCGTACGATTACATCGAAAAACCCTTTCGTGTCGAGCGGCTCCGTCAGCTCCTTCAGCGCATGGTGGAAAAGGTTCGCCTGGTCAATGAAAACCATTTCTTGCGCGAGCGCCTCACCGCCGACGCGAAACTCGACGGAATCACCGGCTCGTCGGCCAAAGTGCAGGAAGTTCTTGGCATGGTTTCACGTCTCCGCGAAACCCGCACTCCGGTTTTGATTACGGGAGAAAGTGGAACGGGCAAGGAGCTTGTCGCGCGCGCGATCCACTTCCGCGGCCCTTTTGCGCGCATGCCCTTTGTCGCCGTCGATTGCGGCGCCCTGGTGCCTACTCTCATGGAAAGCGAACTGTTCGGCCACGAAAAAGGAGCGTTTACCGGCGCGCTCAAAGCCAAGACGGGCCTCTTCGAGTCAGCCAACGGCGGAACGATTTTTCTCGATGAAATCGGCGAATTGCCGCTCGAGATGCAGGCCAAGCTCTTGCGAGTCCTTCAGGAGAAGGAAGTCCGGCCCGTAGGCAGCAATGAAAAGGTGCGGGTAAACACTCGCGTCATCGCCGCGACGAATCGCGATTTGGAAACTGCGTACCGCGCTGGTACGTTTCGGAAGGACCTCTATTTCCGTCTTAACGTCGTCACCGTCCATCTTCCCGCCCTCCGTGAACGCCGCTCGGATATTCCTCAACTGGTGCATTGTTTCCTCGACCGCTACGCTCCTGGCGAAAGCATTCAGGTCACTGCCGCCGCGATGAAGGCCTTGCTCCAATACGAATGGCCCGGGAACGTGCGCGAACTGGAGAATTGCATCGCACGAGCCGTTGCTCTCGGCGACCACCATGCGATCGACCTCAGTGACCTTGCTCCCGAAGTTCGGGCGACCCAAGCGTCCGAGTCGGGAGTGCAAGATGCAGCTGCTCTTTCCACCACAGCTCTTGCGGATCTCGAACGCATGACCATCCTCCGCGTCTTTGAGCGTGCTGGAGGAGACAAGGCTCTCGCGGGAAGAATGCTCGGAATAAGCCGCGCCACCCTCTACCGTAAGCTGAAGCAGTACAACATTCCCTTGAGGTCTTCCCCCTCGAAACAGCTTGTTGAGGCCCCGACGTCCTCTTGAGTCTCAAACCGGCGGCAGCCGTCCTCGCGTTTCACTCCTTCCGGGCGTGAGACAACCGTGTATCGTCGTGAGACGACTGTCCCCTGTTTCCGAACGGCATTCTCTCTAACAGGCACGTTTCATTGGGTTTATTGCCGGGTTTGTTCCAACTCCCTTTGGCCGTGGTCGTGCATTTCCACTCCACCGAATTCTTCCGATTTCTTCGTGGAGGTCTTTGTGGGACAGCTGGCCGAGATTCCTTGTAGCGTTCGCGACGAGACCTGCGTTCAGGAACTGGCCAGGCTCTTCCCCAGCGCTTCAGCTGTACGACTCCCGGTTCGCGTTATCAAGATGGGGACCGGGCGCAAACGCCTCCAGGAAAGGACGATTATCGAGTTCGGGACGGCTCAGGAGGTTTTGTTTGCCTCTAATTTGCCTCTTGAATTTGAGGACCGTATCCGCGTGACGAATTCCAATGGCTCGCTGGACGCCTGCGCCACCGTAGTTGCCGTTCGCTATCACGAAGGACGAAAAGCCGTCGCGGCCCGATTCCTTCGCGACGTGGAGAATTGGATCATCAAACCATGACCCGAAAAAATCCATACACTACTCTGGATCTTTCCGCCGTCGGAAATTCGGTTTCGAATCCCGAACTCGATTCGAACGCGCGTTGGGCGGAGGCACGGCTCGCTTACCCTCTTTACGTTGCGCTGGCGACCCAATTCCATCTTGCTCCACTCCCTCATCCGGCGGCTGAACTGCCCCCGGATAAGCCGACGGGTGAAGTGTTCGACGCGGATTTGGCGTGGCTTGATTCCATCGATGAGAAGGTTCGCGCTTACCAGATCCGGCAGTTGCCCCCGGAGATTCTAAACGCCAGCGAAGCCACTCTGCGCGCCTTCATTCAGCGCCAGCTCAAGAAGCCGGACAAGACGAATGCGGACCGGGACAAGATTGACCTGTTGCTCGTTCAATACTTCGCTCTGTGTGCGCCGGAGGAGCTTTACCGCAACGAAATCAAACTCGACGACGTGGCCAGGGTTCTGCAGCCCGTCCTGATCGAAGCCGACGCAACTCCGCTGGACTGGTGCCAGCCGCTCGAACAGATTCTCGAAAAGCTTTCGCACTGTCGCAGCTTGCGCGATCTTCTGGAGCTCGGCCTTCTCGAGCAAGGACGTTTGCTGAAGGAATCCGCCGGCTGCATGTTCTATGATCCCGCAGCCCTGGTGGCCTTCTGCCGTTTCAATTTTCTTGTGCGCCGCTCCTTCATTCGCCTGCTTCACGCCGATTTGAACGCCGTGCGCCAGGCCGTGGATTCGTTGGAGGCCAAGGGCATCAAGGCAGTTGATTGCCGCCGTGCCGGTCTCTCCGCCGCAGAAACAACAGCGCAGCTTCGCTTCTTCTCCGAAAACTGGCGCCAGCCCTTTCAAAAAGACTATACCGAGAGTTCCGTCACGCGGGCGTTTGAACAGCTTCTTGCTCTTCGAGCAGACCTCGAGGAGGCGCTGGGCCACCGGCATACGGGCTTGACTTCGTCTGACTCCACACGATCTGCCTCGAGTTCCTCGAAACAAACAAGCGGCACTCTGGATTCGGGCGCCGACTCATTGTCTTTCATGGCTCCGTCAGCTTCCTCCGCTCTACTGCCAAGTGAGCTCCCACAGCCGCATGACGCTTCGGAACTGCGCGGACGGCCTTCGCCTTCGGAGATGCCCGCCCCAAGCCTCCAGAAGCTTCCGGCCCGTCCCCCCGATGTGCCCGCACTTCCCACGGCGGCGGCGGAAGCCGAAAAATGCCTCGAAGCCATCTGGGAACAGTTGATCGCGGCCCCGCCGTCGCGCGGCCGGTCAATGTCCACCATCATGCTCCAGGACACCAAAGTCCTTTTGTCGTCCTGGGAAGTGGCTGCATTTGTCGCTGAGGGTGGGGCGGAAGCGGAGGATCTGCGTCGGGCCGTCGTGGCGCGCGCCTTGCTTGCGGTGGCCACGGACAGACGAAAACGCTCGGGCGATGAAACTGCCCTGGCGTCCGCTCTGGCTTTGGCCCGAAATGAGGTTTCGTATTTCCAAGGGCGCGTCGAGCAAGCCAAGCGCTCCAAAAACACCGAAGCAGCTGTGAATCTTGGAATCAGCGCCAAACGGCTTCTGTCATTTATCGATGAGGCCGAGAAGCTTCGCTCCTAAGGCAGTTAATAAGAGGACTTCTTTGAGTCGCTCCAGCGTTTTGATCATCTCCGACGACCCTGAGTTCGCTCGCGCGGTCGCGTCGAACTGGCGAGCCCGAAGGAACGTCCCGGAAATAACGCTCGCTGCGAGCGATGTGGGCCGTCCGTCGTCTGGCGCCGGCCACGACGTTGTAATTGTAGGGCCGGTCCAAACCCGCAGCCTCTCGGACATCCTTTCGGAACTCGAACGTAGCCAAACCATCGTCACTATCTCGATCGTGGACGATGAAAGCACAAGCCTGCTGCTGGCCGCCAGACACCCGCACGTCGTTTTCGTTCCACGCCTCTCTGCTCCGAATAGCCCGGACGGTTCTACCGGCTGGACAACAGGCTTGATGGCGGTCTGCAGCGAAGCCCTGCGGCACGTCGAGGCCATTCGGCGAGCCCAGAGAGCAGAACGGCTCGCCACCGAGAATCAGAACTGCGCCGTGCTCGGCCGCTACATGCTCGACGTGCGATCCAGCGTCAACAATGCGCTCACTTCGGTTCTGGGCAACGCGGACCTGCTACTGCTTAACCGTGCCCACTTGGCCGGTGACTCGCGCGAGCAGGTTCAAACGATACATGCGATGGCTTTGCGTCTCAGCGAGGTCATGCAGCGATTCTCGTCCTTGGCGAGTGAAATAAGAGTCGGTGAGAAAGAGTCTCAAGCTGAGACGGAAGAACCCGGCGCGGCTCTGATAGTTGGTGAGCGAAGCCCTTCGCGGAACCTGTAACTTTCGTCTATTCAATGGCTTAGGTTTGGAATGAGTGGGGCGGGACCGGTGTCAGTTCTTGGCTGTGCAGTTGCAATTGATGATTGGGGATACCCGTCGGAGGAGCACGGTGACCAAGGTTCTTGTCGTGGATGATTCGCAGGCTGAAGTGAAACTGATGCTCTCGATGCTGCAACGGAACGGATTTCATTCCGTCGGCATCTGCGATCCTACCAGAGTTGAAGAGGTAATCGAGGAGGAGCGCCCCAACGTCATTTTGCTCGATGTCGTAATGCCGCTGAGAAACGGTTTCCAGGTCTGCCGGGACCTGAAGAGCCATGATCCCTACTCTAAGATTCCGGTAATCCTGGTGACATCGAAAACAGCGCCGAGCGATCACTATTGGGGCGAGCAACAGGGTGCGAGCGCCTACGTGGCGAAGCCGTTCACTCCGGAAGAACTCATCCAAACGGTGAAAAGGTTCGTTTAAATGGCCGACGCGCAGTACAACCCGTCGTTACCGCTCGACCTGGTCGGAAGCGATCTGATTGAGGGCGAAGACTTCGGACACGAACGCCCCGAGCGCCAGTATTGCGTGTTTCGGGCAGGCCGTGAACGGTTTTGCCTGCCGGTTCTCGAAGTCGAGGAAGTCGTCGATTGGCCGATCGTCACTCGCATTCCTTTGGCACCCGCATGCTTGACGGGCGTCTTCAACCTTCGAGGGACCATCGTTCCCTTGATCGATATCGCTTTCACTGAAGGTAGACGGCCAGGACTCCTGCCCAAGCACGTCGTCGTCGCTGCACTTGAAGGTGAAGCTCGGCAGGAATTTCGCCTCGGCATCGCCGCGGATGAAGTCGTCGGCACGTTTTCCGTCCGTGACGACGCTTTGCTTGACCAGGCGCCGGCGGAAGTCCCGCACTGCCGCGGCATGTTGCGGCATGAAGATCGTCTGGCATTGATCGTCGATCTTCGTCGTTTGGTGGACGTTTTCCCCGCTCCGGTGATTTAGACCGGGCACTCGGACTGCCCGTTTTGATTTTGAAGCGCGCGAGCGCAACGTTTTGGAGGAAGTCATGAAATCTAGTTTGAGCTCCACCATCTGGCTGCTGGTCTTGTGGACGGCATCCGCACTCTTCGGTGTTTTAGCGCTCGGCTACTACGCCGGCCAGCACCCCGCCGGAGCGGCTTCGCTGCCCGGAGGCGCGAACGCACTATGGGCTGGCGCCGTGATCCTGGCCGTGGTGACCACGCTCTTCGTCATCATGGTTCTGAGCAAGCGCGTCCTGAAGCCGCTAGGCGAACTTGCCAAATTCTCCGATCGCCTGGTTAGCGGCGACGCCCGCGCGCGAGCCGAGATCCAGAGCAATGACGAGTTCGCGCTGATCGCCGAAAACCTGAATCGGAGCGCCGCAAAGATTGCGCATGCCGTCACCAGCCAGCAGGCTCAGGACTCGCTTCAGCGCAGCATCACCGACCTTCTCAACACGATCAGTCAGGTAGCCCGCGGCGACCTCTCGATCCGCGGAAAGGTTACCAACGACGCGCTCGGCAACGTCGTGGACTCCGTGAATTTCATGCTCGACAACTTCACCAAGGTTCTCGAGCGCGTGCGCAAGGCTGCCATCGACGTCAGCGCCAGCGCCAACCAGATTCTCGGCGCGGCCGACGAAATGTCCGCCGGCGCCACTCAACAGGATCAGGAGATCACGAATACGTCGTCTGCCGTCGAGGAGCTGACCGTTTCAATGAAGCAGGTGTCCAACAACGCCGAGGCCAGCGCCGAAGCCGCCCGTCGGGCTCTCGATGCTGCTGAACAGGGGAACCGCGCTGTTCGCGACACGCTCGAGGGCATGCAGCGGATCCGGGCGTCAGTGCAGGCCAGCGCCAAGAAAATCAAATCGCTCGGCGATCGGTCCCTCGAAATCTCGGAGATCATTAACGTGATCAATGACATCACCGAGCAAACGAACCTGCTCGCGCTCAACGCCGCCATCGAAGCCGCTCGAGCCGGAGAAGCAGGGCGCGGCTTCGCCGTCGTCGCCGACGAAGTCCGCAAGCTCGCCGAACACTCGCGCAGCGCTACGAAAGACATCGCGGCGCTAATCAAAGCCATTCAGGCCGAAACGAACGAGGCGGTGGTCGTCATGGAAGAGGGTACCCGCGAAGTGGAAGTGGGCGCCGGTCTTGCCGATCAGGCCGGAAAAGCCCTCGAAGCGATTTCGAGCGTTGTGCGCCAGTCTGCCGAGCTCGTTCAGGAAATTTCGCTCGCTTCCAAGCAGCAAGTACGCGGCACGGAAGGCGTTGCTAATGCCATGCAGATCATCTCCGGGATTACGCGCCAGACTACTCAGGGCGCCCGGCAGACTGCCGCAACTGTTGGCGACATGGTGAAGCTCTCCGAACAGCTCAACGAGGCACTGGGCCAGTTCCGCTCGCGTCCCGGTCGGAACGCCGAAGCCGCGGACGAAGCACGGCCTACGCCCGTCGGCGCGGCTCGTTAGCCCGAACTTCGCCACAAAGCAAAAAACCGGGCTGAACCATGCAGGCCATGGAGCGACACTTGGTTGCGAGCGGGGCGATTACGGAAGCCGACTTGAACGAGACTCGCGCGCTTATCGAACAGCGTTCCGCGATTCTGTTCGACTCTTCGCGTGAACGCTTTTTCTCTGCCCGCTTGTATGAGTTTCTCGAGGAAAACTCGCTGGCTAACGGGGCGGAGCTCTTGCGTCTCATCCGGGGATCTGGTTCCGCCTACGAGTCGCTGCTCGAACGCCTGCTAACGCAAGAAACGTCCTTCTTCCGCTATCCCGGGGTCTACCAGGCCGTCGAAAAAACAATCGTGCCTCAGCTTCAAGAAAAGAAGTTCTGGCAGAATCCGCGAACCCTCCGCGTCTGGAGCGCGGGGTGCGCCACCGGCGAAGAACCCTATTCGATTGCCGTCACGCTCTGCGATTCGCTCAAATTTGCCGAAGCCTGGGACATCGAAATTCTCGCCACCGACATCAGCCGTCGCGCACTGCGCCATGCGGAACGCGGAGCCTATTCTCGCCGCAGTCTTCAGGATGTTTCGCTGCGTCAGGTCGAGGCTTATTTTACCGCGGCCAAGCACGGGTTCCAGGTTCGCCCGCGGATCCGCCGCATGGTTTTGTTCGCCCAGATGAACCTGGCCGACTCCGTTTATGTCGGCAAATTCGACTGCATCTTCTGCATGAACGTGCTGATGTATTTCTCCGACGTGCGCCGCCTCGCGATCCTTCGCCGCTTCTACGACGCCCTTGAACCTGGCGGTTATTTCGTTCTGGGCCACGCAGAAACGCTCTCGCACACGCCGCTGAAATTCGAGTCCGCGGTGTTCGGCGATTGCCGGCTCTATCGCAAGCCCGCAGCTTCCGGGACGCAGCAGTTGCCTGCCCTCGCGGAGGGGCGTGCATGACCGCTCCCAATCAAGAATCGGTGGAAATATTCCTTCAAGAGGCCTCGGAGAATTTGCAGTATCTCCGCGAGTATTCCGGTCTCCTCACCGAGCCGCAAACGAAACGTGAGGATCTCGAAAAACTCTATATCGCTGCCCACACCCTGGCGGGCACCTCGGCCAGCTACGGTTTCCCGCAGTTCTCCGAAATCGCCGGGAAGATGGCTCATGTCTTTCATTACTCCATGAACGCCGAGCTCACACCCGACATGCACGGCCCCCTGACCGAATTTCTCTCCGACGCCATTTCTGTTCTCGAATTCGATCTCCTGCAGATCAGCGCCACAAAGTTCGAGACAAACCAAGATATTGCCGCGTTCAAACAGCGCTATGCCTTCGCTTTCCCGGTGGCCCCGGCGGAAACTCCGTCTGAAAGGGAATCGAGCCGTGTTGCAGTAGCTGAGCCGTCGCCCGATGCTTTTTCCGGCCCATCGCTTTTTGCTACGCTGCCCGCCGATACCGACGTTCCCGACGAAGTTCTGGAATTCTTCATCCCTGAGGCTGAAGAACATTTCCTCACCGTCACGGAGTGTTTGCTCAACCTGGAAGCGAACCCAACCTCCGACGACATTAATCGACTTTTCCGCTCGATCCACACCGTGAAGGGCTCGGCGGCCCAGGTTGGCCTGCACCGTGTTTCTGCAATCGCTCATCGCGTCGAAGACTTGATCGGATATCTCCGCGAAGGAGCGCTCCAGCCCGGTTCGGACATCGTTGACGTCTGCTTCGAAGCTCTCGACGTTCTTAAGAAGTTCCTTCATCGTCAATGGACCGGCGACAATGAAATGGCCGCCGTCGTCGATCCCCTGCTCGCGCGCATAGCTGAGCTGACGCCCCAAATCAGCCAATCGGAACATCCGTCCCAGGAAAGCGCCGGAACCACGGATGCCGCACCCCCTGACGCGACGGCTTCTTCTGCGGACGCCCGCAAACAACACGCCGCGCATCCCTTGTCCCAAGCACGATCGATTCGCATTTCCCTGGATCGTCTCGACCGCATGATGAACGCCGTCGGCGAGCTCGTCATCAACCGCACGCGCATGGTCGGGCGCCTCGCGGAACTCGCCAAACTCGTAGACGTCCTGAATTTCTCCAAGGGCCGGCTCGGCTCCAAAATTTCCGAATTCCAGGAAAAGCACGAATTCAGCCGCGTTCCTAGTTCGCTCTTTGGAAACCGTGCGCCGCAGTCGGACACGTTCCGTAGCCGCTTTGCCGCGGCTCCCGATCCTTCGTCCGCTCATCTCCCCGAGTTCAGCGACCTCGAGATGGACCGCTATGACGATTTCAACGTGCTCTCGCGATCGCTCACCGAAATATCCGCCGATGTCACCGAGGTCCTAACGCAGCTCGAATCGTTCATGGGCCGGGTGGACACGGACATCGACGAATTCACCAAACTTGCTCACAACTTGCAGGATGAAATAACCGCCGCCCGCATGGTGCCGATTGGCAATCTGTACACGCGCCTTTCCCGGACCGTTCGTGATGCGTCCAAGTCCGCGGGCAAGCTCGTCGAGCTGTCGCTCGAAGGCGCGGATACCGAGCTCGATAACAACATCATTCAGCACATTTCCGATCCGCTGATTCATCTCGTTAGGAACGCCGTCGCGCACGGCATCGAATCCCCTGACGCCCGCCGCGAAGCGGGCAAGCCCGAAAAGGGGCATTTAACAGTTCGCGCCTATCACCGCGGCAATCACATCTTCATCGAAGTGAAAGACGACGGCCGGGGAATCGACTATGCGCGCGTCCGCCAGAGCGTCATTGATTCCGGCTTCCTGTCGGCCGTGGCGGCCGCTGAGCTCAGTGAGCGCGAGCTCCGCGAATTCCTGTTCCGTCCCGGGTTTTCCACCGCTTCGGCTACTTCCGAACTCGCCGGGCGCGGAGTCGGCCTTGATGTTGTTCGCTCCAACGTCCACGCGCTGAACGGAGAAGTCGAAGTCCAGTCCGAACAATGCGCCGGCACCTGCTTCACTCTGAAAGTGCCCCTCACTCTCATCATTTCTCAGGCGCTTTTCGTGCGTTGCGGCAAATCGACGTTCGCGCTCCCGCTCGCTGTTGTCGAGGAAATCCGTCGTCTGCGTCCCGAAGAAATCGAAGATGTGGGTGGCAAACTCCTCACCCGTGTCCGCGATGTTGTCACGGAGGTCGTTCGACTCGACCTTCAGCTCGCGCTGCCGCCGCTCGAGCCGCAAAACGGCTATTTCCACTTGGTCATCGTCAAGGTCGCTGGAAAACAAGTCGGCGTCGTTGTTGAGGAAGTCCTTGGCAAGGACGAAATCGTCATCAAGAACCTGGGGCATTACCTGCGCCGCGTCAAACTCTTCCCCGGAACCACAATCGCTTCCGATGGCAGCCTGATCCTTCTGATCGACCTGAACCGCCTCGTTTCCGCCGACACTGCCGAACGCCACAGCCTGCCCTCTTCCTCGCCGGCCGCCCGTGTCTTTGCTCCGGGTTCCGAAGCCGTCGCATCGGGCAGCATCCCTTCGGAGGCGGTCGATGCCGTCGAGAACGACCGCGTAATCGTTGTGGCCGACGATTCCATCAGCGTGCGCAAATTCGTCGCCCGCATGCTCGAAAAGGCCGGATATCGCGTAAAGGTCGCCTCCGACGGCTTGGAGGCTTCCGAGATCGTCGCGCAGGTCGGATGCCACCTCTTGGTCACCGATCTCGAAATGCCGCGCATGAACGGCTACGAGTTGATGGCCCACTTGCGCCAGGATCCCGTTACGCGGCGTATTCCCGTTCTCGTTGTTACCTCGCGCGCGGG
>DATEKA010000247.1:0-3627 GCA_035277685.1 Candidatus Acidiferrales bacterium | reverse complement strand
GCAGGGCCGATGCCAGGGAGCTGCTCCAGTTGCTCGACGGTCGCTGTGTTCAGGTCGAGTGGCTTCGCGGGCGGCTTCTTCTTCTGGCCTGCGGCAAGGGCGCATACTGCGAGCAGCACGCCGGCTATCGCGAGTAACCGGTTACGGTGCGGAAACAACCTCCGAATCGTCATCGAACGCGATGCGCGGGATGAAAAATGACGATGGCGACTGCGACAGCAAGGATCACGACGAGCGCCGCCGCGATCGCAATTTCAACCCGCCTCAGTTTCTTCGATCCAGGGTTTCGGAGCGCGCCGACGAAATCTTTCTCGAAGTTCGTTCCAGTGACCAATGGAAGCGCGGCGATAATGCCCGACCCAATCACAAACACGAGAAGCGTTCGCGAGGGCACGCTGGACCTGCCGGTCACGATGCGCGCCATAATGTAAAACATCGATGACAAGTACAAAAGGATCAGGTCCATCGCGTACAGGAACCGGTAGTGCGCGAGCAGCCACCCACGGAAGCCGCGCGGCTGTTGCGATGGTGTTGCCGTCGTGGGAACGGCTACGGCGCCATGCGGTTGTTTTTCGGCTTTTTGTTCTTCAATCATCGGCTGTGTCCGGCTGGGGTTGTGAACCGCCCGCCCCAACGAAGACCAAGCATTCTACGACGCGACGAGATCTATTGGCTTCCCGTGGGCGTCGAAAACCTCGATATGACCAAAGAGCGCGGCCTGCTCGAGCACCTGTTCGCGATCACCCACAACGACGATCTGCGCATTCGCCGAATCGAAATGGCGTCGCCCGGCGGCGAGGACATCATCCGCAGTCAGCGCCCGAATTTTCTCGCGATACGTTTCCAGATAATCCTCCGGCAGCCGGTCGAGATACTGAGTGGAAAGCTGCGCCAGCATCCCGTCCTGTGTGGCGATCCCGAGCGAAAAGACTCCCGTCAGATAATTGCGCGCGCTTTCGAGTTCATCGGCCGTGACGGGGAGCGAGCGCATGCGGTCCATCTCGTAGAAAATTTCCGTGAGCGTGGCGGCAACCACGTCGTTTCGCACGGCTGCGTGCACGCTGAAGTAGCCGTGCTGCCGCAGTGGGTTCAGGCCACTGCGCGGGCTGTACGTATACCCCTTCTGCTCGCGAATATTAGCGACAAGTCGCGAATGAAATGCGCCGCCATAAATCGCGTTGGCAAGAACGGCTCGGTACCAGTCGCGGTCGTGCCGCGTGACGGCGAGATTCCCGGTAAGTAGCTGCGTTTGAACCGTGCCGGGCAAATGCACCAGGTAAACGCGGCGTCCCACATGGCGCGGAGGCGATTCAACGAATTGCGGCTCCGGTTGCGGCGCGCTCCATTCACCAAAAGCCTTCTCGATCTGCTCCATCATCGCGGCGCTTGCGAAATCACCGACGGCGATCAGCAACCCGTTTGAGGGCGCGTAGTGGCGCCGATAGAACTCCTTGAGGTCCTCAATACGATACGCGGCGACCTGCTCTTCGGTGGGCGTGATGATGGCGTACGGATGTTCGCCGAACAGGACACGGCGGAAGCGGTCGCTGGCCAGAAACCCCGGCGTTGTGCGCTCGATTTTCAGTTCCTCGATCTTCTGGCGGCGCTCGCGCTCGAATTCGCCTTCGGGGAACGCGGCGTTGCGCGCCAGGTCGGCGAGCAGATCGAGCAGGCCCGTAGAAAATTCCGCAAGCCCGGATATCGAGATGGCGCTCGAATCCGCGCCAGCTTGCGTGCCCAGGTCGGCGCCCATGCGCCGCAAATCCTCTTCGATCTGGCGGCTGGTTCGCGACGCTGTTCCGGTGCGAACGACGCTGGCGGTCATCTCAGCGAGGCCGGGCGACGTGTGCGCAACAGCGGCGTTTCCGCTGCGGAAGAAAAGCTCGGCTGAAACTTTCGGAAAAGTGTGCGATTCCGCGAGCACCACTTCCAGGCCGTTCGCCAGCGTGCGAACTGTGCGCTTGGGCCACGCCACCGGGCGTTCCGCGGAAAGCGGCGGAACAGTCGACGTCGTGGAATTGACCGCGGCCGGAGTACTCATCGAGCCCCCGCCTGCGCGGATTTGTCCACGGGGCGCCGGATAACGATCGCGCGATTGCCGGGCACGAGAAGTTTCTGCGCCACGGATTTCACATCGTCCGGCGTGACGCCCAGAACGTCGTCGAGAATCGTGTTGATGCGGTCGGGATCGCCGTCGAACAGCGTGAACGACGCGAGATAGTGCATCAGGCCGAAGCGCGGCATATAGGAGCCCATTCCTCCTTCAAGCATCGAGTAGTAGTCGGCGCGCATTTTCACTTTGACCGGATCGAGTTCGTCCTGTGTCGTTCCCTGAAGCGCGAGTTCCAGAATGACGCCGTCGAACGCGCCGATGGCTTCGTCGGTCGAGTATTCCGGCTTGGGAAAAATCCGCGTGACCATTTGCGTCGGGCCATTCGTTTCGAGCAGGTCGGCGCCGCCTCCGGCTTCGACGGCAACCTGTTTTTCGAGGACGAGACGCCGATGCACGCGGCCCGCGCGCCCGCCGTGGAGGATGCGGTCAAGAACGGCCGCGGCGTACCATTCGTCCGTGCCTCGCGGCGGCATCGTGTAACCGATGGCAATTGCGGCGAGCGGGCCAAACGGCTCCGGAACTTCGCCGCGGCGCTCTTTCGTTTGCGGCGGCTCGGAAATGTCGGCGCGAGGCGGCGCCGGTCCTCGCGGAATCGGTGCGAAGAAGCGTTCCGCCGCCGTAAACGCTTCGCCGGGATCGAGATCTCCGACCATCAACAGCACGGCGTTGTTCGGCGCGTAATACGTCCGGAAAAACGTGCGGACATCTTCCAGACTGGCGGCATCCAGATCCGCGAAGTCGCCGTAAAAATTGTGCGCGTTTGGCCAGTTGCGGAACGCCACGGGCGGCAAATCGAGCCACGGGAAGCCGCCGTAGGGCTGGTTCATCACGTTCACGCGCACTTCTTCCTTGACCACGTCGCGCTGGTTGCGCAGGTTTTCTTCGTCCACTTTCAGCGCGCGCATTCGATCGGCTTCGAGCCACAGAACGCGCTCCAGCGCATTCGACGGGACCGCTTCGAAGTAGTTCGTAAGGTCGTAGTTCGTGGTGCCGTTCAGGATCCCGCCCGAGGAATTGATCAGCCGAATGTGCTCCATTTTCCCCGCGTTTTCGGAGCCTTGAAACATCATATGTTCGAAAAGATGCGCGAACCCGCTGCGCCCGCGTGGCTCCAGGCGAAAGCCGATCTGGTAGTACACGCCGACCGTGACAAACGGTGCGGAATGGTCAGGCGACGCGACGACGCGCAAACCGTTCGCCAGCGTCGTGTGTTCAACGGGAACGTGGAGCGATTTCAACGGGCCCTCCGAATAATGACTGCTGTGTTGTCATGAATCGCATGTTTTGTCCTATGTGCCGCTGCGTGGTCCGCAGATTCCGCGGATATTGTCGCATTTTCGGTTTAGCCGATGGAAGGCACGCACAACATTAACTATCGCCAACTATCGACTTGACCGGGAGATTCCCGGCCGGCACAGGACGGTCTTGTCGCCGCCGCCTCGCTTTCAGGCGGGCGCATTTGCTTCCTTCGGCTGGCCCGCTCCTTCATTCACCCGCTGCAAGAACTCGATGAT
>DATEKA010000246.1:0-38866 GCA_035277685.1 Candidatus Acidiferrales bacterium | reverse complement strand
GAGAAGGACGGAGTTGATACCGCTACGCTGCACCTTTTCGCGCGAATCACGACGTTGACGGGGCGAATTGTGCAGACCTTCGAAGACACTCTGACGGATTCGACGCCGGCCTCCCTGTTGCAGCAGTCCTTGAAAACGTCGCAGATTTATCAAAAAGCGGTGCCGCTGAGCCCCGGGTTGTACCGGCTGGACATCGTGATCAAAGACACGACCAGCGAAAACGTGGGCGTGGTGAATACCGCGCTGCGAGTCCCGCAATTCAACGACGACTCCCTGAGCTCGAGCTCGCTGATACTGGCTGATGAAATCAATCGCGTTTCGTCGAAGGATATCGGTTTGGGTCAGTTCGTCATCGGCGACGTAAAGGTGCGGCCCAAACTTGACGGCGCCTTCGCGCAAAATATTCCGATGGGCGTGTTCCTGCAGATTTACAATTTGAAAGTGGACGCCAAGACGAACCGGGCGAACGCGTCGGTGGAATATCGGGTAATCAAGGGCAAGGACCCGAATCCCATATTGAAATTCGATGTGCCGCCGGAAAAAATCGGGGCGCATGGCGAGGAGCTCACTCTCGAAAACCGGATCACTCTGGGTTCGCTCGCGCCCGGAAGGTACAAACTGGAAGTAGCCGTAACGGATAACCTGGCCAAACAGACGATCACCCCGTATGCTGATTTCACAGTACAGGCCCCGTCCCAAACTCAGGGTTCGCCAGGGAGGTAAGAGGCGTGAACTGGAAAATCCTTCGGGCCCCGTGCTTGATTTTCACGGCCTGCTGTGTGCTTGCGCCAATCGCCGCCGCCCAGCACGAAGGTAAGATTTCCGGGCTTGTGGTGGACGGCCAGGGCGTTCCTCAAATGGGCGCTACCATCCTGGTGGCATCGGAACGGGCTCTGAATCCCCGCTCGCTTAATCTGCTGACAAATGCGCGGGGGCGGTTCTCCACGGCGATCCTCCCGTCGGGCTCCTACACGGTACGGGTGACTCTGGCGGGCTTTCTTCCGGCCCTCGAACGGCACGTGGAAGTCAGCGACCAGCACATCACGCTGCTCCAGGTGATGATGGGGTCGGTTTTTTCGTCATTCGGGCAGTTGCGCCGCCAGGGAGACGAGAAAGTCTCATCGGACGACTGGACCTGGGTGTTGCGCGAATCACCCGATACGCGCTCGGTTCTGCGTTGGACTGAAGGGCCCGCCCTGAGCAGTAACAGCAGGAACGGCGCGGAAGCCGCCGCGCAGAGGCAAGCGGACCATGTGGCCATGCAGGTAACCTCGGGCGGCGATCATCCCGGCTCGATTGGAGCCGCCGCCGCGGACTCTCCGGCAACAACTCTCGTCTATGACATGGGCGTGGGCGATACGGCTCGGTTGTTGATGGCGGGCCAGTTCAGCTACAGCCCGGCGGCCCCTGCCGGCGGGTTCGTTGCCGAATGGCTGCCGTCTGGTGGAACCAGCGCAGGTCACGCGATGGTGATCGAGGCGCGCCAGGCGCAGTTTGGACCCGTGGGGCCGGTGTTCCGCGGAGTCCGGCTGGCCGATTCCGACACGCTGGCAATTGGTGATCGCGTAAGCTTGAGGTATGGGGCGGAGTTCGTGGCCGCGGGATTCGATGGTGGAACCACACAATCCTTGCGGCCTCGCGGAGAGATCGCGGTTCATGTCTCGCCCACCTGGCTGGTTTCCGCAATTGTTGCGGCGCAGTCTCCGGAAGGCGCGGGGAACCAAAGCGCGATCCAATCGGCGCTGAACAATCTCGACGACTTCCCCGTGCTCATGATCCGCGACGGGCGGCCCGTCCTCGAAAACGACTGGCACGAGGAGTTTTCTGTAGATCACGCCCTGACGAACGATTCCGATATCAGCGCGGCTGTTTTCCATGACCGGTCATCGCACACTGGCGTGATTGGGCGCGGCGACGCGAATTTCCCGGAATTTCTGCAGGATTATTTTTCCGGCGCGTTCGCCTACGACGGCGGAATTTCTTCTTCCGGCGGCGTTCGTGTTGCGTACCGGCAGCGGTTCGGCAGCGACTTGGAAACCACTCTGATCTACGCCTATGGCGGAGCACTCGCCCCGAATGGCGAGCGCGGCTTGGCGCTTCGGGAAGAATTGTCCAACGTGTATGAGCACAGCGTAGGCGGCCGCGTGACCGCGCGAGTGCCGCATCTGGGAACTCAGCTCAGCGCGGGGTACAAATGGATCAGTGGACCGGCCGTCTCGCAGGTGGATGCCTACGGCGAATCTCTCTATCAGATCGATCCCTACCTCAGCATTGAGCTTCGCCAGCCGCTTCCCCGGGCGATGCCATGCCACATGGAGTTTGTGGCGGACGCCGGAAACCTCTTGGCGCAAGGGTACGTCCCATTGTCGACGACGGACGGCCGTGTCGTCCTGGTTTCCTCCTACCGGTTCTTCCGGGGTGGTCTGAGCCTGCAATTCTAGGCGCCCAAAGCGCCTACCGTAATTGGGAACATGCCTTCCACAAACGGAATACGAATGTCAGAGCCCGGCGTGAACGCTTCCCAAGTGACTGCGAGCACGAGTGATACTACCTCGGCGGAACGTCCCATAGCTGGAAGCCGACGTGCTAGCATTCTGGAGAGAGCGGGTGTGGGTGTACCTCGGATGAGCGACGGCCTAAGGATGCGGTTGGGAGCGGTTACCCTGGTTCTCCTGACCTTTGCGGCCATCGTTTTTGCAATCCTCAACTTCCAGCAGAGCTCGAGGGTGGTGCTGCCCGATGATGGCGTTAGCTGGGTCGAGACGCCACAGGGCCTCGTAGCGCGCCACGTGGTTGCCGGTTCACCTGCGGCCAACGCGGGAATCCAGCCGGGCGACGTCCTCGAGTCTATCCAGGGACAGAGGGTTCGCACCGGGCGCGACGTGGCCCGGATTCTCTGGCGCGTTGGCCCATGGGTCGAGCTCTCCTATGGGGTTCGGCGGTCGGGCACGTCGTTTACCCTCCCTCTGATCACCGCTCCCCAGCGGGATCCGGGTTCTCGGACGGACTACCTGCGCACGATCGCTCTGCTATATCTTGCGATCGGGGTCTTCATTTTCATCCGGCGATGGAACGCCCCGCGCGCTATTCACTTCTATATCTTCTGCCTCGTTTCGTTCATTCTTTACAGCTTCCATTACACGGGGAAGCTCGATGCGCTTGGCCATTGGTCCACATTCGATCAGGAAATCTATTGGGGCAACGCAATCGCGCTGCTGTTGCAACCGGCGCTGCTCGTCCACTTCGCGCTCGTGTTTCCGGAGCGCCGGAAACGGCTTGGGCCGCTGCTCGCCGGCGTTTACCTGCTTCCTTTGCTGCTTTTTGGTTTGCACCTTGCGGTCGCGCGGAACTGGTTTGGTTTCCAGCCCTGGCTGGGAGCGCGAATCGCGCTCGACGAATATGAATATGCCTACCTGGGCCTCTACTTCATCGCCGCCGGCGCTATTTTTCTTCGCAGCTATCTGCGCGCGCCGAGCGGCATTCTGCGGCAACAGTTGAAATGGGTCACCGCCGGAACGTTTCTGGGAATCGTGCCTTTCCTGGGCGGGTACGTGACGCCGTACCTGGCGACCGGCGGTATGGTTCCTGAATGGACGAAATTGTGCGTTTTCTCCCTCGTTTTAATCCCGCTGTGTTTCGGGTACGCCATTGTCCGTTACCGCCTGATGGATGTGGACATCATTTTCAAGCGCGGACTGGCATACACGTTCGCGACAGCCGGCGTGGTCGGCGTCTATTTCGGAACCATCGCCCTGATTGGCGTTCTGTTCCACCAGCGGCTGACAGGGGCGGGACCGGCGGGCGAAGTGATCGCGATCGTAGTGGCTGCGTTCCTGTTCCAGCCCATTCGCGACTGGGTGCAGGCGCGGCTCGACCGCTTCTTTTACCGCGACCGCCTCGACTATCGCCGCACCCTGATCGAATTCGGCCGGACCTTGACCAACGAAGTGCGCCTCGATCGGCTGCTCAGCTCGGCGCTCGACCGCATCTCGCAAACATTGCTCGTTGACCGCTTGGCGATATTCCTCGAGGACGAAACGGCCGCAGGCCGCTTCACGCTGTCGCGTTCGGCGGGCATTTCACCGGGGACGCGCGGCTTGGACCTGAGTTTTCTCGACCCCGAACGGCCCGCTCTGGCGCACGGCTGCCTGTTCTACGAGTCGGCTCGCTCGGCGACCCTCGAAACCGAAAGCGCCCGCCACGCGCTCGATCGCCTCGGTTTGAACTATTTCATTCCGTGCCGCTTCCACGACCGCACCGTTGCCATCATCGGCCTGGGAAAAACGGTGGACGGAGATTTCCTCTCGAGCGAGGACCTGGAACTGCTCTCCACGATTGCAGGATACGTCGCTGTGGCGGTCGAGAATGCGCGGCTCTATCAGTCGCTCGAACAGAAAGCCACGCAAATCGAACGGCTGAAGGATTTCAGCGAGAACATCCTCGAGTCATTGAAGATCGGGATCGTCGCCGTCGATCTCGAGAACCGCGTCGAATCGTGGAACGCGCCGCTCGAATATCTGCTCGACGTCGAGCGCGCCGGCGCAATCGGTCGAAACCTGCGCGAAGTTATGCCCTCGGACCTGGCGGCCGAAATTTCCTCGCGTTCGGAGGACGGGCACGTCTCGAGCATCTACAAGTTTCCGCTGAACATGCGCGCGGGGCGGCGATTCGTGGTCAACGTATCCGTCGCGCCGCTCGTGGGCAAGGATGGCGCGCGCCTCGGCCGGCTGATCCTGATTGACGACATCACCCAGCGCGTCCGGCTGGAAGAGCAGTTTGTGCAGACCGAGAAGCTTACTTCCCTCGGCCTGCTCGCCGCCGGCGTGGCCCACGAGGTCAACACCCCCCTCGCCGTGATTTCGAATTACATTCAGATGTTGGCCAAGCAGATTCCAGGCGACGATCCTCGCCAGAGGACCATCGAAAAAATTGTGAAGCAAACGTTCCGCGCCAGCGAGATCGTCAACAACCTGCTCAATTTCTCCCGCACGGGCGGCGCCGACTTCAACGAAGTGAACCTCAACTCGATTCTCGACGAGACCCTGACGCTGGTGCAGCACCCCTTCCGCACAGCCCGCGTCAATGTCCTGCGGAATTACGGAAGCGATCTGCCCGCGGTTCTCGGCTCGACGACCCGCCTCCAGCAGGTTTTCCTCAACCTCTTCATGAACGCGCGCGACGCTATGCCGGCCGGCGGGATGCTCGAAGTCCGCACCGGCGCCTACAACGGTTCCGTCGAGGTGGAAATCACCGACACCGGCACGGGAATTTCACAAGACGATTTGAACCGCATCTTCGACCCGTTTTTCACGACAAAGTCTTCCGGCCGCGGGACCGGACTCGGTCTTTCAGTCAGCTACGGTATTATCAAGGAGCACGCGGGAAAAGTTGACGTGCGTTCGACTCCGGGCAAAGGAACTTCCTTCCGGCTCGAATTTCCCGTAGCAAGGAAAGCCGCCGTCCATGCCTAGAGGCTCGGTTCTGGTTGTCGATGATGAAGTCGAGATCCGCGAAGGGCTCGAAGCGCTGCTGAGCTCCGAAAATTTCGACGTGTCCGTGGCGGACAGCGGCCAGGCCGGTCTTCGCAAACTGGACGACCAGCCCTTCGACCTGATGCTCCTGGACGTGAGCCTTCCTGACGGCAACGGCATCGAGCTCCTCCGCGAAATCCACAACCGCGATCCCCACCTCGCCGTCATTCTCATCACCGCGTTCGGCTCTATTGATATGGCGCGCGCCGCCTTCAAGAATGGCGCGCAGGACTACATCACGAAGCCCTGGTCGAATGACGAGCTGGTCGCGCAGGTTTCGCTGGCCATCGAAGGACGCCGGTTGCGCGAAGAAAATGTCCACCTCAAGCGCGCGCTGAAACAGCGCTACAACTTTCCGAACATCGTGGGCAAGAGCGAGAAGATGCTCGCCGTGCTCGATCTGGTGACGCAGGTGGCGCCGTCGCGCTCCACCGTCTTGATCCAGGGCGAGAGCGGGACGGGCAAGGAGCTGATCGCCAAGGCGATTCATTCCTCATCCACTCGCGCGGAAAAGGCGTTCATTCCGGTCAACACCGGCTCCATCCCCGTCGATCTTCTCGAGTCCCAGCTCTTCGGACACGTCAAAGGCGCGTTCACCAGCGCGATCGCCTCGAAGAAGGGCCTGTTCGAAGTTGCCGACCAGGGCACCATCTTTTTCGACGAAATTTCCACCGTAAGCCCCGAAACCCAGGCGAAGCTCCTGCGCGTGATTCAGGAGCGCGAGTTCATGCGCCTGGGCGGCACGGAAACGATCAAGGTGGATGTGCGGATTCTTGCCGCATCGAACGAGGGCCTGCTCAAACTGGTTCGTGAAGGGCGCTTCCGCGAGGATTTGTATCACCGCCTGAACGTCATCTCGATCCAACTGCCTCCGCTGCGCGAACGCAAGGAAGACATTCCGCTGCTGGTCGAGCGTTTTCTCGAGCAGTCCTGCCGTGAGAACGCGAAGCCCGCGCGCCACTTCACGAATTCCGCGATGCGCCTGTTGATGGACTACGACTGGCCGGGAAATGTCCGGGAGCTCGAGAATGCTGCCGAGCGCGCCGTCGTGCTCTCCACCAGCGAATTCATGGACGCCGACTTGCTCCCCGAGAGCGTTTGCACCCGCGAAATCGTCAAGGGCGTGCGGTTGGAACTCGCCGAATTCATGCCACGCGGTATCGCGAATGCATCAGGCTCGCAGCAGGACGCCCAGCCCCTGTCCTTGTTCGAGATCATCGAGGAGGTCGAGCGCCGCCTGATTGTTGATATGCTCGAGCGCACGAATTGGAATCAGACGGAAGCCGCCGAGCGCTTCCAGGTGCCGCTCTCCACGCTCAACCAGAAAATCAAGCGTCTCGGCATCGAGACACGCCGGCGATCCGCCAATCCTGCCCGCGGCCCAGCCGGTTTCGTCGAGGACCCCGCCGAATTTCCCGCCGGGAAATAGCTGTTAGATATCGGAACTTGCTCCGAACGGATTTACTACCTGAACCGAGCCATACGTCTGGCCGTGCGAAAGATCCTCTGAATACAAAAGCGATGCACCAGATGACTCCGCAGCGCAAACGATCAGCGCATCCCAAAAGGACAACTGATATCGCTGCTGTGTTGCGAGCGCATCGACGATCGCGTCAGGCGTGTTGATGATCACGCTCCAACTCAGGTAATCTCGAATCAGATTTCCGATCTCCTCAGTCGTCCGCGGGCTCGCCACCTTGCGCTGAAGACTAACGCACAACTCTTGGAGGACCTGCGTGCTTATGACGCCATCTCCGGATTCCCATAGGTCCTCGACGAGCGATGCCGCACGATCGTGTTTTGGGCCTGCCGAGGAATCATGAGCGTAAACCAAGACATTCGTATCGACAAAGCGCCTACCGCTCATGAAGTTCGTCTCGAGATCGGGGTGGGGTCCAGCGCAAATCCCAGCCCATGCGCAGGCGCTTTAACGCGCTCCTTTTTGCACGCTCATAGGACTTCCGTTGACGCACCAACTCCTCCAGCCGGCTTGAAAGCAGCGCGCTCAGGGAGGTGCCTTCCTCTGCGGCGAGGACGCGGGCCTGCCGCAGAAGATCAGCATCGAGTTTGAGGGTTATATTGCTCTTCATAGAGCAGAAGTATAGCACGTATTTCCGTGCAGCACACGACCACGTGCTAATTTTCAGCTCGAATCCCCTACTCGGCGGAATTTACGCAATATGCCGCGGTTTTGAACCGTCGCTTTCCGCGCAATCAGGGTAGACTGTCCGTCCTAGACTTCGGGGTACCCTCGTCTTTGCGGAGAACCGAATGGCCAACGCCGTCAAAGTGTTCTTTCTCGTTTTCAGCGCGCTCTTTCCCATCGTAGATCCGCTTACGGGAAGCCCCATTTTCCTCGCGCTGACTGGGGGCGACCCGCCAGAAATGCGCCGGGTCCTTTCCTGGTGGGTGTCGCTGAACAGTCTGATCCTGATGCTGGGTTCTTACTTTATCGGCGCGGACGTTCTCAGCTTCTTTGGCGTCTCCCTTCCCGTGGTCCAGGTTGGCGGAGGCCTTGTCGTCATCTCCATGGGCTGGGGAATGCTGATGGCAAAGGAAGACGTTCACGATGTGACGCGCACGAATGTCCCCCCGCAGGACGTGATTGCGCGTTCCTTTTATCCGCTCACCCTCCCGTTGACCGTGGGGCCGGGCTCCATTTCCGTCGCCGTCGCTCTGGGTGCGAACTCCACGCACCGCTATGGATTCCACTTTCCCGTAATCCTCGCCGCCATCATCGCCATGACCGTCATTGCGCTCACCATTTTGCTTTGCTACGGGTTTGCCGAACGCTTGGCGCGCATGTTGGGGAAAACGGCTATGACCGTGATCGTAAGGCTTTCGTCGTTTTTGCTCGTTTGCATCGGCGTGCAGATCATGTGGAACGGTGTCAGCGCGCTCTTGTCGTCCGTCCCCTTCCACGCGAGGTAGAGGATTGGGCGAGCCGGCCTACGACACGAGGGGGACGCCGGCAATCTGCTCCAGGATTTTGTAAGGCGCGAATTGCGGCGCAATCAGCGCGCTCGGCGGGATCAGGATCGTTTGCTCGATCGCGAACCTGCCTGATAGTACCGCGTGCGCCACTCCGTCCGTGAAAACCAGCCACGTGGCGCCCGGCGGGAACTCCATGCGCACCTTGCGGCACTTTTCCTGGAATTCCTGATTTTCCTTCAGATAATCGTGGAAGCGAAGCATGAACATGTCGTAAGGAGTGCGCCCGAATCCGCTGAACCCCAGCTTCGCGCCCCAATCCTGGACCGTCCGGCTGATAAAACCGTCGTCTTCGGCAATCTTGCGCAGACCCGCCGGTCCGGCGTGCGCGCGCGCCAGCGTTTCGAAATTGTCCGTCGTATTCCACACTCGCGGCTTTTCCGCGTTCAGGTTCGTGAAGATTCGCAGGATGCGCCCGCCGCGCGTTGGCCGGCTGGGAAAGGCGTCTACGTGCAACAGATCGTTGCGCTTGTGCAGGGGCAGGCCGCGCCGCTCCTCCTCGATGGGGCGGAAGCTCGCGAAGTCCAGCGTCCAGCGCTTCGCATACGGAGAAAGGAAGGTTTTTGCGAATTCGACGACGCGCCCGCTGTAGTCCCGGAAGATCCCGTGGATGCGCTGGATTTTTGACGAGTCGCCGGAGATGCCGCGCAGCACGTCTTCGCTCGGACGGTACGATACGTTCTTGTGCATGCGCAGGTCGGTCCATTCTTGCTCGAGCAGGAAGTCCCGGTCGCTCGCCGGAAATGGAAAGGGGGGCTCGCGAAAAAACAGGACGCGTCCGCGCTCGAGCATCTCGCAATACGCGCGAGCCCGCTGGTCGTGCTGCTCCGGGCCAACCCAGCCCGCGCCTTCCTTGTAATCGTCCACCGCAAACCAGGGTGCGTTGGTCATGAGGGCCCTTGAGCGACCCGGTCGTGCCCCGCCGGCGCGTCTGAATTCGCGGCCTTGGTCGGTCCTTGGGTCGATTCCTGACCGGGCGAATAGCTTCGCGGCAGCAGCGTTGTCGAGAGATCGAGCCCCGAGAGATCAACCCCCTCGAGATTCGTCTCGCGCAAAATTGTGGTCGTCAGATTCGCGCCCGCCAGTTTTACGCCCGCCATTTGTGAATCCCGGAAATTTGTTGCCGCCAGGTCCGCGCCCCGCAGATCGGCGTCGCGCAGGTCGCAGCGAAATGCCTCCACGCCCCCCATCCGTGATTCGGTCAGGATCGCGCCGCGCAGACTGGCTTCCGTCAAATCGCACTTGCGAAGATCGCATCTGCTCATCCGCGCCTGGCTGAGGTCGGCCGACGACAACCGCGCCTCCCGGAAACTCGAGCCCTCCAGATTCGCGCCCTGAAAATTGCCGTAGGCGAGATTGCAGCGGCTGAAATCGACGCGCGATAATTCGGCGCCCGCGAAATCGGCGCGCGCGCCGGTTTCGTCGCCACGGATATAAAGCGCGTGCGCGGCCAGAATCTCGGAAACGCGCTTCCCCTTGTGCCGGACCGAACGCGGAGAACGCAGCCCCGAGGATTTGAAAATGTCCAGGATGACCATCGGTCCTATTCCACCTCTCGAAAACGGAATACTACTAGATTAAACCACGAACGGGCAGCCCGCGGCGTCGCGCTTGTGTCTGCTCCCGCTTGTCCCCAACCCGTGTGGTAATGTAACAGCATGTGGCTGCAGGAGGCCCGTGCGCATCGCTCGTGGATGATTTCGCTCCCCTGCCTTGTGTTTGTCGCCTGCACGGCGGCCCCTCTTATACGATCGACTTCCGCCCAGCAGGGCGAGGAAACACCCCGCGAGGAAATCGTTGCGAACCTCGCCGCCGGCCGCGTGGTCATCGCGGTTGTGCGCGATGCCATACTCGTCGGCACAATCGAAAATCCGATCGAAGCGCAAACGCGTCCGCCTACACCGGTCGAGCTCAGCTCGGAACGCATGGCGGTCACGCTGGGCGCAATGGACTGGTTCTCTCCTTCGACCCACCAGTCCCTGGCGACGATCGATCTCGAATTGCCCCACCTGCGCAGCTCGCTTGTGCCCGCTGGCCCCCATCTCGGGCAGACTGAGGCCGGCACACAAGCAACTGACATTCAGGCCATCGGTCAGGGAGTCCTCGAACGCCTGAATCAGGTGGCGCGCGGTCTGCACGATAACGTCAATCTGCCCCGAACCGAACCATTGGCTGAACTGATCGTCGCTGATTACATGGCCGGTTACGGACCGGAGGTCTGGCAGGTCACCTACGGCCTCGATCAGGAAGTCCAACAAGGCGATTACTGGGATTCCCGCGTCACTACGCCGAAGTACCTTCAATTCTGGCCGCCCGAAAAAGGCGAGCCGCACACCCTGGTCGAGTTCGCATACCCGCCGGAAAACGCCCCGCCCACACTGCTCGACCTGCTCCGGCAAAAGGACCCGCCATTGGAGAAACTGATCGCTTCCGATCCTTCCATGGCGGAGGTCGCCAGCCGTTTGCTCGGAGGAGACAGCAAGAAAATCAAATCACAGGACGGAACCCAGTTCCTGCGAGCGGCCCTCGCCGCCATCGCCCCGCCAAACGCCCGACAGACGTTCGCCGTTATCGGAGAGCAGTCGGGATTCGCCTGGGTCTTGCGTCCCCCACCCAGCCCGAAAGCACCGGGACAGGAGCAACGCCCGCCGGGCGCGCCGTCGCTCATCAAACATTCCGACGCGCCCTCGCTGATCAAGAGATCGGACTGAGAGCTGCTTCTCGGACTTCTTATACGCCTGAGTGTAAACCCCTGGTCTCGCTTGAAACGGTCTAGTTGTTTTTCTTTTCGGCCAGGAGTTGCTGGAGTCGCGCGTTTTTCTCGGCCACGGATCTTGCCAGGCTCTCTTTATGCGCCACCAGTTTGCGGGCAATTTCCGGGTCGGAGAGCGCCAGTATTTCCGCCGCAAAAATCGCCGCATTGGCGGCGCCGGCCTTGTCGATCGCCATCGTCGCGACAGGAATCCCGCTCGGCATCTGCACGGTTGCGAGCAGCGCGTCGAGACCCGCCAAAGTACTCGTCGCCATCGGCACTCCGATCACCGGAAGCGTCGTGTTGGCCGCCACGACGCCGGCAAGGTGCGCGGCGCCCCCGGCTGCGGCGATCAGCACCTTCAGCCCGCGCGAAGCCGCTTTTGTCGCGTATTCATGCGCCAGCGCGGGCGTGCGATGCGCGGAGAGCACCTGCATCTCAAACGAAATACCGAATTTCGCGAGCGTCTCGCCCGCCTGACTCATCACCGGAAAATCCGTATCGGAGCCCATCACAATTCCAACTGCGCAGCCCGCCTTCTCGTTCGACACTCGTCAGCCTCCTGTCACCGGGATCGCTATGTTTACTCACACAGTATTTCTTACTTGGTATTATAGCGATTCGGCGGAATCAAGGAGCGACTACGCGTTTGCCCTCTGCGGCAATGTCGCTGCGATAGTGCGCCCCATCGAAGGAAATCGACCTCGCGGCCTCGTAAGCCGAATCACAAGCCGCCTTCAGCGTGTCGCCCGAGGCGCAGGCCATCAAGACCCGCCCGCCGCTTGTATAGTAATCGCCGTTAATCCGTTTGGTCCCAGCATGAAAGATCACCGGGCGGGACATGGGCTTCGCCGCCTTCACCGCCTCAGATTCCAACCCGTGAATCGGCAGGCCCGTCTTCGGGCTGCCCGGATACCCCTCCGACGCCATAACGACGCAAACGGCCGGCTTCGGCGACCATTTTGGCGCGACCCGCTTCAAGTTCCCCGTAGCGGCATCGAAGCAAGCTTGCGCGAAGTCGAAATCCGCCCGCAAAACGATGACCTCTGTTTCCGGGTCACCCAAGCGGCAATTGAATTCAAGCAACTTAGGACCTTCCGCGGTAATCATCAGCCCGAAATAGAGGAAGCCGCAGTAAGGAATGCCATCAGCGGTCAGGCCCTGCAATGTCGGCCGGACGACCGACTTGATAATGCGGTCTTCGAGCTCCTTCGACAGGATGTCGTCACTCGAGTACGCTCCCATGCCGCCTGTATTCGGGCCGCCGTCGCCGTCCTTCGCGCGTTTGTAATCCCGTGTCGGTACCATAGGAATAAAGTCGTCGCCGTCTGTCAGGATAATATAGGACAGCTCCTCGCCGCTAAGCCCTTCTTCAAGAATGATATGCTGCCCGGCTGCCCCAAACTCGCGCTTGTCCATTACACGGTCCACGAATGCGGTAGCCTCGTCCGGTGACGAGGTCACCAGGACGCCCTTCCCGGCGCACAACCCGTCGGCCTTGATAACGAGCGGCCAGTCAACAGCGCATAATTCCGTGTAAACGTCCAACGCCGAGTCGAAAATTCCGTATGTGGAGGCGGTGGGAACACCATGCCGCTCCATGAACTTCTTCGCAAAGACTTTACTTCCTTCGAGTTGCGCGGCCTGGCGGCGTGGCCCAAGAATGAGCAATCCATTGGAAGCGAACTCGTCGGCGATGCCGCCCACTAGCGGAGCCTCCGGCCCGACAACGGTGAGGTCTGCGCCGATCCCCGCGGCAAGCGCAGCGGCTGCTTTCACATCCTTCGTGTCGAGTGGAAGACACTGCGCGTCAGCCTCGATCCCGGCGTTGCCTGGCGCGCAATAGACCTTCTCCACAAGATTGCTCTGGCGCAGTTTCCAAACAATGGCATGCTCTCGACCGCCGCCTCCGATCACCAGCACCTTCAATTTCGGCTCCTTGAAGAATCTTGCGCAGTTTGCCTCTCGCCGGAAATCGAACGATACGGCTCTCCGCTCGAAGTGTCAACTCCTTCGATCGACTCGGATTGCATTCACGGGGTGCGTTGCAAACTAGACATGGCTAAGAGTTCCCGGGGGCGTTGCCTTCGTTGGCTGCGTCGAAAAAAGAAAGACGGGCTAGGAGTTTCTCGGAATTGCAGTCGTTGGGTCGGGCGGAAACTAGAGACAGGCTAAGAGTTCCTCTTGCCGATGCCGTCGAAAAATGCATTATGGTACCCGTCTGCCATTAAGGTAGCCGCTTATGACGATAGACTTGGATTACGCCATCATTCTTGCTTTTCCGGGAGGCTCGTACTCCGACTTAGGTGATCTGTGCCACGACTCGGGTAGCTGCACATGACGATGCGCTGGGATTACGCCGCCATTCTTGTTTTCCTGGGGGTGCTCCTGCCCTGGCTAGGCTATCGACGCGTTCGACGGCTCATGCTGATTCCCTCGACTAGCAGCATGGAGCGACTCGCGCTCTACGGCTCGACGATCGCGTTTCAATGGATTGCGACGGCGGTGATATTGTGGAGGGCGATGACGAACGGCGCTCGTCCCTGGCAGATGGGGTTGAGCGCCGGAAACGGGGAACTGACCGCGTCTGTAGCAATCCTTCTGTCGCTGCTGCTCCTGATCAACCAGATTGCCAGCATTCGGCGCCTCGGGGCGAAGCCGTCCGAACTCAAGGGCATCATTGCCGAGCTGGCCTTGAAGATTTTTCCGCAGGACAACATCGAGCGGCTGGCGTTTGTTGCGTTGGTCTCGACGGTGGCGGTATGCGAGGAACTGATATATCGCGGGTTCGTCCAGGGCGTGTTCGAAGGGTGGCTCGGCTCGGCTGTGGCCGGAGTCGTACTCTCATCGGCCTTCTTTGCCGTGGCTCATGTCTACCAGGGGCGAAGAGGGTTGATTTCGACATTCGTGATCGGCGTCGTGTTTGCGGGCGTGCGAGCAGGAACGGGCAGCCTGATTCCGTCTATTTGTGCTCATTTTGCGGCGGATTTAGCGGCCGGACTGCTGGCACCTGTGAAACTGGGGCCCGCAATTCGGGCGAGGACGGAACGGGCTGGAACTAGCACTGAGCCCGAATAAAACTACACCGGCAGAATCATGATTGCTTCAAAGCCCATATCTACGGAAGAAATCCGAAGTGCGCTGGGGGATTACGGATTTCAAGCTGATGGGGAATATTGTGCGCGGGTTGTGGCGTATGTGGAATTACTGCTGCGATGGAATCGAAAGATGTCGCTCACAGCGGTAACAGAGCCACTCGAGGTCGTTAAATTCCACTTTGGCGAGAGCCTGGTTGGGATTGCGGCTGCAGGAATCGAAAATGGTCGGCTCGCCGACCTTGGTTCTGGTGCCGGATTTCCCGGATTGCCGATTGCGATGGCCAAGCCTGGTCTGCAAGCTACATTGATCGAATCAAACGCGCGGAAGGCCGTGTTTCTGGCGGAAGTGCGACGGGAACTCGCTCTGGCGAATGTGACCATACGGCGCGGCCGTTTCGAGGGGTTTTCCGATGGCGGGGGGTTCGATTTCTTGACAGCACGGGCGCTCGGGGAGCATAAGGAGGTTCTTAAATGGTCGGCGGACCATCTGGAAAGCGGTGGGAGGAGCGTTCTATGGGTCGGTTCGGAAGCTCTGGCGGAAATTGAGTGCGTTTCAGGATGGGAATGGAACGATCCGGTAAGGATACCCGGTACAAACGACCGTTTCGTGGCCGTCGGCCGAGTTCGAAGGGCAGTTTGATGAAAATGTTTCACGTGAAACAATTTCAGCAAATCCGGAGGTTGTTACTTTTGGCGTCTTCAGGAGGGCCGGCCTGCCCTACGGCGCGGATAAAATGTTTCACGTGAAACATTTTCTTGCATCCTTGAAAACGGTTCTGCTACATTTTGCGCGTTCTTCATCGAAGGAGGGGCTTGTCCCGAGTTATTGCGATCGCCAACCAGAAGGGCGGCGTTGGGAAAACTACGACGACCGTCAATCTGGGCGCCTCATTGGCTGCGGCGGAGAAGCGAACCCTTGTCATTGACTGTGACCCTCAGGCGAACACGACAAGCGCTTTAGGCTTCCCAAAGGACCCTGCCCGGCGAACTCTCTATCAGGCGATGATCCTGGAGGAGCCAATCGAGCGGGTCATCATCGACGCACAGATGGAGTCATTGTATCTAATTCCTTCAGACAAGAACCTCGCCGGTGCCGCCGTAGAGCTAGTCTCTGCCGAGCACCGTGAGTACAAGCTGAAGAACACAATCAGCCACGTCCGCGACAGGTATGAGTTTGTCCTGATAGACTGCCCCCCTGCACTGGATCTGCTGACGCTTAATGCCCTCGCCGCAGCAGACGCCGTGCTCGTTCCGATACAGTGCGAGTATCTTGCACTCGAAGGCGTGTCAGAGATGATCGACACATTGATGCGCTTGCGGCGCACGATCAATCCATCACTAGCCATTGAGGGAATTTTGCTGACAATGTACGACGACCGGACGACGCTTTCGAGGCAAGTGTCCGCAGACCTAAGGAGCTTCTTCGGGGCTCAGGTATTCGAGTCAGTGATACCGCGGAACGTGCGTCTTGCAGAGGCGCCCAGTCACGGGTTACCAGTGATGTTTTACGACATACATAGTAAAGGGGCCGAGAGCTACATCCAACTCGCCAAGGAGGTAATCGCCAATGCCCAGAAACGCGTTGGGGAAGGGGTTGAGCGCGCTGATTCGGGAGCCGGAGCAGCCTCAGCCGCAAGCGCCGGGAGCGGTGGCGCCGGCGGGACCGGCGGCAGCAGCGGTAGCGCCGGCACTGGCACAGCGTGAGGCGTTGCTGCAGGTTGATATTGACCTGATCGATCCGAGCCCATATCAGCCTCGGACGAGGTTTCACGAAGCGGCGCTGGAAGAGCTGGCGCAGTCAATTCGCGCCACCGGGATTGTGCAGCCTCTGGTGGCTCGTTCGATCGAGGGACGCTATCAGTTGATCGCGGGCGAGCGCAGGTGGCGGGCGGCGCAACGCGCAGGGCTGAGCCGCGTGCCGATGGTCCTGAAGGACGTTCCCGAAGAGCTCGCGCTCGAGATGACGCTGATTGAGAACCTGCAGCGCGAGGATTTGAATCCCATCGAGCAGGCGCAGGCCTTTCAACGGCTGATGGACGAGTTCGGGTTGACGCAGGAGCAGGCGTCCGAACGCACTGGAACGGAGCGCACGACGATTGCGAACTCGCTGCGCCTGCTGCGGCTCGAGCCGGCAATTCAGGAGATGATTGAAGAGAACCGCCTGACAGCGGGACATGGACGCGCTTTACTGACGGTATCCGATCCGGAAGAGCGGGTGGAGTTTGCGCGGAAGGTGGCGCGAAACGGGATGACGGTGCGGCAGGTTGAACGGATGGTGGTGAGGAGCGCGCGGCCGCGGAGCGCACCGGCGTCGGCGCAGTTGGATCCGAATACAAAGGCGGCGCTCGAGGAGTTGCAGCGTTACTACGGGACGCGGGTGCACATTCGTGCGGCAGGCAGTGGAAAGCCGGGTGATTTGACGCTGGAGTACTACGACGACGACGATCTAGCGCGACTGTATAATATACTAATGCGTTAGATAAAGATACAGTTAAATATAGAAACGGCGGGGCCGCGATGGCATGGAAAATACTCGACCGCGGGCAGAACGAGGCCGGCGAATGGAGCGGCTTTCTGGATCAGGGCGTGCGTGTGGAAGGAAAGCTGGAGTTGCCTGGGACATTCCGGCTGGACTCCCGGCTGCGCGGAAGCATCACGTCAGGCGAGATGTTGATTCTGGGGAAGAATGCATCGGTTGAAGGCGAGATCGAGGGGAACGCGGTGACGATCGCGGGCCGCTTTGAAGGAAAGATCCGGGCGCGCGGCAGAGTGGAAATCCAGGCGAAAGCGATTGTGGTGGCGGAGATTCACACTCCATGTCTAATCGTGGAGCCGGGGGCGATGGTGGATGGGAGTTGCCACGTTATAGTCGGGGTTGAAGGCTCGGCGCCGGTAGCAATTCCGATCCGATCAACGGCACCTAAAGAGTAAGGGCGCGTCTGATTACGTCTCGCCGGGTTGTCGTAGCGCCAAATCGAAATATCAGGCTCGACCTTTCGCGGTGGCAGGCGCCCCGTGCCTTTGGGCCCATGCCTGCGAACGAGGGGCGTGTGCAGGCGCGGCGAGCGCGCGGGTTCCGGACCAGGCGAGCTGAAGGCCCGCGACGACGGCAATGGCAGCGATCGCCAACTTGAGTTTGCGCGCGGGCACGGCCGGAGCAAGCAGGCAGCCCACAACAACACCGGGGATTCCACCTGCGACAAAGCGCATCAGCACCGGTGCGCTAATCGAGCCGAGCGCCCAGTGGAACGCGCTTCCAATAACTGCCAGGACGAGTCCGAAGAGCATGTCCGTTCCCACCACCTGTGCCGGAGTCATTTCGGAATAATTCAGGAGCAAGACGGAGCCAAGGGCACCCGCTCCAGCAGAGGAGAAGCCCGACTCGATGCCAATGGGCAGGGCGAGCCAGGGCAGCCAGCGGGAATTCTTGTGCGCGAAGTGAGGGTTCTGGATGCGGGGAAGAAACGTGACGAACGATGCCGCCGCCAGCAGGAGACCCAGAAGAATAACGATGAGGGGACTGCTCGCGGCAGCGGCGAGAGAACGCAGCGCGAGCATGCCGATGAGCAGGCCGGGGACCGCGCCCACCAACAAAAGGCGGAAATAACGGGCGTGAACCTTGCGTTCGAGCAGATAAAAGGGCGCGGCAACCAGGCGTAGAAGCCCCGCAAAAGCGAAAGCCGTGCCTACTGCTTCGCCGGCTGGAAGGCCCACGACTAGTAACAGGGCGGGAACCGTGAAGCTGCCGCCTCCAATGCCGGTGAGGCCGACGGCGAGGGCAATCACGAAGCCGAGGAATACAGAAATCACTGGGAGGGCTCCGAGAACGTGTGGATGCCGCATTCGAGCTTTTGACCGTTCCAGCGGCCGGAACGCGGATTGAGAGGATTGCTGGGACGGGCGGTGCAAGGCTCGCAACCGATGCTGAAATAACCACGATCGTATTGGGGCAGGCGAGGCAGGCGATTTGCGGCCGTATACTCCCAAACCTGTGCCCAAGTCCAATCGGCCAGAGGGCTCACCTTGAGCATCTCGCGGCCTGAAGGCAAATGGTGGAGTTCGGCCTTCTTCAGGTTCTTGCGCGTGGGCGATTGTTCGCGGCGCAGGCCGGTAAACCAGAGCTCGTAGGGCTCGAGAGCGCGCATCAGCGGCTCGACTTTGCGAAGGTGGCAGCAGCGCGTAGGATCGTCGCGGTAGAGGATTCCGAATTCGGCTTCCTGCTGGGCGACCGACCTTTCTGGCATGACATTGACAATGTTCAAGCGCCATTCGCGCGCCAGCCTGTCGCGGAATTCATATGTGTCCTGGAAATGGTAGCCGGTCTCAAGAAAGAGCACGGGAATTCGGGGAAGTCGATTGCGGAGCAGGTGGAGGACGATGATGTCTTCAGCCTGGAAGCTGGAGGTGAAGCAGGCGCGGGCCGCGTCATGCCCAGCGAGAACGGAAGCGATAACCTGTTGCGCTTCTCGATGATCGAGGGTTTCGAGATGGCTCCAATCAGCGATTTTCACGGGTTGTCTCCTTCTTTTTCGGTTGGCTGGCGCGCCTGGGAAAACGGCCGACGCAGCGTTTCGGCAAACTTGACGGCACGGCTCAGAAGGTTGGCACTCCGATCGCGGGCCTGGTCCTGCGATCCGGATCGAAGATCGAGGAAAGCGGGACCCGCGATGCGTTCGCAAAGAGCGAGCTCCGCTTCCGATGGGGCAGCGCTTGCGTAGACCACAACGAAGCCCGCGGACCAGAGGACGGAGAGCACAGCCTCGAGCGTCTCCGAAAGAGCCTCCGATTGTGTGATACGAATTACTTCGAAATTGTTCTGGAACAACGTTCGTTCGAGGCGGAGCGCAAGGTTTTCGCGAACAAGAAGTAACGCAGACATGTGGCCATGGCGAGCCGTCCGTTCGCCAAGCGAAACGGCACGCGAATTTTCTTCCGCGAGTTTGCCTGGAAGCAGAGCGGGTTCTGCTCCATGAATTTCCCCGGCGTCGTGCAAGTCCTCGAAGATCATTCCCGCGCCGACGGTGGCATTTGAGAGCGGATCAATGAGGATGAAGCTGCCGGTCGTTCGGTTACGACGATAAGGGTCGAAGAAGATGGGATTGGTCGTAACGAACTCGACAGCCGCGATGCCGTTCATTTCGAGGCTGGCGGCGGTCCGCTCGCTGAGATCGTTGACGTCGACGCGAAAGCGGACGCGGCGTGCTGTCGCTTTGACGGTCTTCCCGGCATGTTTCAGCAGATACGTGTGGTTGAGGCGGAGCTCACGCGCATCGAGCCAGACAAGCATGGCGGCGAAAGAGGCGGAGACGTGCGGTGGAGCGCCGGGGGAGACGAGCATGTCGCCGCGGCTGAGGTCAATTTCGTCCGCAAGGCGCAGGACGACGGATTGGGAGGCGACAGCCTCATCGAGCGCGCCGGAATACGTAAGGATGGACTGGACGGTCGTCTGACGGCCCGAAGGCAGAGCGAGGACCGCATCGCCGGGCTGCACGGCGCCACTGGCAACTCGGCCGGCAAAGCCGCGGAAATTCGCGCCAGGGCGAACAACATACTGGATCGGGAAGCGAAAGTCGGCGGCCAGTGGGCGCTGGATTTCCACGGTCTCGAGCAAGTCCAGCAGAGCCGGCCCGGTATACCAGAGCATATTTGTGCCGCGAGCGACGACGTTGTCGCCTTCGAGGGCGCTGATGGGAATGCAGTGCACCATCGGTATGCGAAGCGAGCGGGCAAGATGCACGAAGTCGCGCTGGAGCGGAAGGAACGTATCCTCGTTGTACGCGGCCAAATCCATTTTGTTGATTGCGGCGACCACATGAGGAATTCCGAGGAGCGCGGCTATGTAAGCGTGGCGCCGGGTTTGAGGCAGGACACCTTTAGTGGCGTCCAGGAGGACGATGGCGAGATCGGCGGTGGACGCGCCGGTGGCCATATTGCGCGTGTACTGCTCGTGGCCGGGGGTATCGGCGATGATGAACTTGCGTCGCGGTGTGCTGAAGTAACGGTAGGCGACGTCGATGGTGATGCCCTGCTCGCGCTCGGCGCGCAGACCGTCGGTGAGCAGGGAGAAGTCGATGGACTTGCCGGAGCGATTGATGCGGCTCTTGCGCACGGCGTCGAGCTGATCTTCGTAGACGGATTTGGAATCGTGGAGGAGGCGCCCGATTAAGGTGGATTTGCCGTCATCAACGCTGCCGGCGGTGGTGAAGCGCAGCAAATCCTTCCTGACGTCGTTTTCGAGGAAGGCCTCGAGAGCGTCGCGCGGTTCGAGGTCGTGCGAGGCCAGCATCAGAAATAGCCTTCCCGCTTCTTGAGTTCCATGGAGCCTTCCGCATCGTGATCAATGGCGCGGTTCTCGCGCTCGGAACGGCGAAACGAAAACATTTCGGCGATGATTTTCGGGAGCGTGTCCGCGCCGGAGCGGATAGCGCCGGTACACGGGACGCAGCCCAGAGAGCGCATGCGACATTTCACGGTTTGAGTGCGCTCTCCGGGGAGGAGCTGATCTCTCGAATAGATGAGGATGAGCGAACCGTTACGTTCGACCACCTCGCGTTCGGCCGCGAAGTAAAGCGGGACGATGGGGATGTTTTCGGCATGTATGTAGAGCCAGATGTCGAGCTCGGTCCAGTTGGAGAGTGGGAAAACGCGGATACTTTCCGATTTGTTGAGGCGAGAATTCAGGATGTCCCACAGCTCGGGCCGCTGGTTTTTGGGGTCCCACTGGCCGTGGGAATCGCGAAAGGAGTAGATGCGCTCTTTGGCGCGAGATTTTTCCTCGTCGCGGCGGGCGCCGCCAAAGGCCGCGTCGAAACGGCCTCCGGCGAGAGCGTCGAGCAGGGATTTCGTTTTCAGCAGGCCGCAGCACTTCTGTGTGCCGAGGGCGAAGGGGTTCGCGCCCTGGGCGAGCGCTTCGCGGTTCTGATGGACGATTAGCTCGGCGCCGATCTCGCGGACGTAGGAGTCGCGGAAGGCAATCATCTCGGGAAATTTGTAGCTCGTGTCAATGTGCAGCAGCGGGAATGGAAGCTTGCCGGGGAAAAAGGCCTTTTGCGCGAGGCGCAGCATGACGGAGGAGTCTTTACCGATGGAATAGAGCATCACGGGATTGGCAAACTCCGCGGCAGCTTCGCGAAGGATATAGATGCTCTCGGATTCGAGAGTTTCAAGATGGCTGAGGCGGTGCCTCCAAACGGGAGGACCTGGCTCGGCGGCAAACGCCGGCGTGCTTCCCAACCAATCAGATACTGTCTGGCTCATGCGCTTTCCTCCGCATCGCGAATTGCGTGCAAAAACAAAAAACCCACCGGCCAGGATTTCTGGCGGTGGGTATAAGCGCTGCTCGATTTAGAACAGGAGTTCTAGATAGCGAGCCCCTCGACGCCAGAAGACACGAGCGCGCAACATGGACAACAGCTTTGCGCCCGCCGCTTCTGGCCAAAAGATCGCATCGGGAAAAGTCTAGCAAGGATGGAGCGCGGATAGCAACGGAAGTTATGCCGGCATTCCGGCGGCGGTATGGAGCGGGCAGGGCGCTCTCGCGTTTGTGCTTCGGAGGAGGCGGGCCGTAGCGGTAGGCTATAATCGCGGGTCCGGATTAAGGAGGGGAATCGTCTTGGCGGAACGCGTTCGTGTGCGGTTAACGGAAGCGGCCAAGGCTGCCGGTTGAGCTGCCAAGCTGAGTCCCAGTTTGCTGGACTCCGTGCTGAAGCGGCTGCCGCGGCCGAGTGATCCGAATCTTCTCGTTGGGTTCGAAACCAGCGACGACGCCGGGGTGTATCGGCTGACGGATGAAATCGCGCTGGTGCAGACGGTGGATATATTGACGCCGATTGCGGACGATCCGCGGACGTTTGGTCGAATCGCGGCGGCAAATTCGCTGAGCGATGTGTACGCGATGGGAGGGAGGCCGGTGTCGGCGCTGTCAGTAGTGGGCTTTCCGGACTCGCGCGAGCCGGAAATTCTTGAGGAGGTGCTGGGCGGCGGGTTCGAGAAGATGGCCGAGGCCGGATGCACGATTGCGGGGGGACACTCGATTCGGGATGACGAGCTGAAGTTTGGATACGCCGTAACGGGAGTAATCCACCCGTCGAGAATTTGGAGGAATGTTGGCGCGCGTCCGGGGGACGTATTGATTTTGACGAAGGCAGTGGGGACGGGCGTGATCTCGACGGCGCTGAAACAGGGGAAGGCGGAGGCGGCGTGGGTTGAGGCGGCGGAGGCGTCGATGACCAGCCTGAACCGAGAAGCGGCGGAGGCTTTGCACGAACTAGAGTCGGCGCCGGAACAAGGAGCGACGGGAATTGCAGCCACGTTCGTGTCCGCTCGGGGGAACCAGACGCAGGGGACGCAGAAAGAGCCTGAACCGGCAAAAGGGGATTCGCCGGTTCATGCGGTGACGGACATTACCGGATTTGGACTGCTGGGGCATGCGCGGGAGATGGCGATTGGCAGCGGCGTTTCGATGAGGATCGAGCACCAAGGCGTTGCTTTTTTGCCGGGCGCTGTCGAGGCGGCGCGAGGGAGGTTCTTTTCAGGGGGCTTGAAAAGCAACCGCGAGTTCGTCGAAGGCTGCATTGAATTCGACGCGGCGGTGGCGGAGGAATTTCGCGCGCTCCTCTTTGATCCGCAGACGTCGGGGGGATTGTTTGCCGCGGTGGCGCCGGAGGCGGCCGGTGCGGCGATGGCAGCACTCGAGCGCCGCGGTGTAGAGGCGAGGATCGCCGGCCGCGTGACTGGCAAGCAAGCACCGCTGATAAGCGTGGGGTAAACAGGGGGCAGGTGCTTCAGAGCAGGACAACATTCCAGTTTTGTGAGCCTCACGGCTGACGATTCCACCGATGGATCCAATCACGCATGGGATAACGGGCGCGCTGGTAGGCAAGGCATTCTTCTCGAAACGGGGAGAGAACGAGGCGCGCGAGAGCAACGGGGGGCGCGAGGGGAACCTGTCTCCTGGGGTTACCGAGACCGGGGTAGCGATTTTTGCGGCCACTCTCGGCGCCGTATTTCCGGACGTCGACGTGGTGCGGGAGGCGATTTCGCGCGATCCGCTGGCAATCGTTAAATATCATCGCGGGATCACGCATTCGTTTTTCGGACTGCCATTTTTTGCGGTGGGACTGGCGGGGTTGACGCGTTGGGTGGCGCGGCGGTGGAAGATCCCGGCGCCGTCGTTCGCCATGCTGACGCTGATTTACGGCGTGGGGATTCTGAGCCACATCCTGCTGGATGGGACGACGTCGTTCGGGACGATGATGTGGACGCCTTTTTCGGCGCGGCGTGTGGCGTGGGACTGGCTGTTCATCATCGATTTTTCGCTGACCTCGATCGGCCTCCTGCCGCAGATTACGGCATGGATTTATCGCGATCGAAGGAAGAATGCGCGGCGCGCTGTTGTGATGTGGGCGCTGTTCACGCTCGCGGCGACGGCTACGTGGGAAGTAGCGCGAGCCGCGCGGTCGCCGTTCCACGCGTGGGTAGGAGTCGCGGCGTCTGCGATTGCGGCGATCCTGTTCTTTGGCCCGATGATTCGCAATTGGGGATTCGGCGTATCGCGCGCGGGCTGGTGCCAGGCGGGCGTGCTCGTGATGGTTGCGTACCTGGGAGCATGCGGGTTCGCGCATCACGAGGCGATCAAGCGAGTTGAGGCTTTTGCGGCGGCAAATCACATCAAGGTGGTAAGGATAGGCGCTTTGCCGCTGCCGCCGTCGTTGCTCGATTGGGGCGACGCAATTCGCACGACGGACGGAGTGTGGGAATCGCGGTACGATTTGCGGGACATGAATCCGCCTGAATTTCGTTTCACGCCCGATTCGGCGCCGGACGCGTTCACGGCCCGCGCGCTGGAATTGCCGGAAGTGCATCTCTACTTGCATTTCGCGCGGTTTCCCGTAATTCGGACGTTTGCTCAGCGAGACGATCACATCGTCGTGTTTGGGGAGAACCGTTTTGTCGATCGGCGGAAAGGGCAACCGCAGCCGTTCACGTACGGGGTGGTGTTCGACGCGGCCGGGCGCGTGGTCGATGAGGGGTGGCTGAGGAACGGAATGCTCTTCAGCGACATGCGGAGGGTGGCGCCGCGGGAGGGCGAGCAGGCAAGATGAGGATTCTTGTGTTCAGCGACGTCCACGGAGACGTGCGCGCAATCGAGAAGATCCTGGGGCAGCCGGCCGACCTGTATGTAGCGGCGGGCGATCTTTCGACCTTCGGCCGCGGGCTCGAACGCTGTTCGGAGGCGCTGAAGCCCTTGGGCGAGAAGCTGTGGCTGCTGCCTGGGAATCATGAGACGCAGGATCAGACCCGTGCCCTGTGCGAACGGTACGGCTTCGTCGATTTTCATCGGCAAATACGGAAGCTGGAAGGGGCGCGCGGCACAACGTGGTGGGCGGGACTGGGGTACAGCAATCCGACGCCATTCAACACGCCGGGAGAATATTCAGAAGAGCAAATCGGGGGCGCACTCGAGGCGTTCGAGGGGAAGAGACCGCTGTATCTGGTGGTTCATTTTCCGCCGCGCGGAACCAAGCTGGATGAGGTGGGGAGCGGCAACCATGCGGGGAGCCAAGAGCTGCGCGAATGGGTGGAGCGCGTGCAGCCGGAGTTTCTGTTTTGCGGGCACATCCACGAAGGCGCTGGGCTGCGCGATCGGATTGGAGCGACACAATGCGTCAACGTCGGGAAGCAGGGCTATGCAATCGAGATTTGACGAGTCTCCGCAGCAGTCCGGAAAAGCAATAGTTTGCCACGGAGGAAGGAACATGCCCGGCTCTGTGTCCCGGTGGCGGTGCGGCTACTTTTTATTCGCGGGGTAAATGACGAGGTGGCGGCGGTCGCCTGAGCCTTCGCTGATGGTGCGAACCCCTGGAGCGCCGGTCAGTTCGAGGTGGATCGTGCGGCGGTCACGCGAGGTCATGGGATTGAAGGGAAAGGGCTGGCCGGTTTCGCGGACGCGCTGAGCCGCGACGCGGGCGGAAAGTTTGAGTTCTTCGAGGCGGTTGGCGCGGAAGTCGCCGCACTCGAAGCGGACACGATCGTGCAGCGCGGGCGGTAGCCGCAGCCAACGATGGGCCAGATATTCGAGGGCCAGCAAAAGCTCGCCATTGCGAGCCAGAAGAATTTCTTCATCCTCACCGCTGAAGCGAACGAGCAGACCTGCCTCTTCCTTTTCCGCGGCTTTGCTTTTTTGGATCGAGGAACCATCTCGCTGGGCGTTTCCGGGTTCTTCGATGGATTCCAACTCCTCCGGCGCCGCAATGTCGTAGTGAACAGTGAGCGCCATCTCGCGCGCGACGAGGTCGAGGAAAGCTTTCAGGCGCGGAGCGGTCTCTTGCGGCGAGAAGGGAAGCCGCATATCTTGCGAGCCGGGCCGGGGAGCGGGCGCGGCGCCGGCGCGGTCTTTCGTATTCGGATTTCTTGCCGGTTTCTGCGCAGAACCTTCAATCATCGGACCGTCCATTCATATCTATCATCAAAGATTCCAAAATTGAACGCTCATCGAATTGAATGTTCATACGGCGTTCACGCCAGCCTTCTTCTTTTTGAACTTGCTTATTTTAGGAAGCGGATGGGTGCGGTTCAAATAATACTGCTGGCCGACGCCGACAAGGTTGCTGGTGAACATATAAAGGTTCAACCCGCTCGAGAAATTGAAGAAGAGCACGGCAAAGGCGACTGGCATCAGAGTCATCATTTTCTGCTGAGTCGGATCGACGGTGGTCTGAGGCGTCATCTTGGTCATCAGATACATGGTAATCGTCATAACGATGGGCAGAATGTAGTAGGGATCTTTGGCGGAGAGGTCGTGAACCCAGAAAATCCAGGGCGCATGACGCAACTCGATGGCTCCCCTCAGGACGTCCCAAAACGCGTATAGGATCGGCATTTGCAGCAGCATGGGGAGGCAGCTTCCCATGGGGTTAATGCCTTCGCGCTGATAGACAGCCATGACTTCCTCGTTCATTTTCCGTTTGCGAGGATCGGTCATGGAGTATTTCTTGTAACGGTCCTGGATCGAGCGGATTTCCGGCATCACGACCTGCATGCGCTGCATCGAGCGCCAACTCTTCATTTTCAGCGGGAACACGGCGCAATTGATGATCAGAGTGAAGACAACGATGGTCCAGCCATAGTTTGGGATGTACTTGTGCAACCATTGCATGGCGAAGAGCAACGGCTTCGCAAGTACGGTAAACCACCCAAAATTAACCAGCGCTTCGAGCGACGGATGCACCTGGTTCAGTAGGCCGAGGTCTTTCGGGCCGACGTACATACGGAGCTTGAGAGGCTCGGGCTGAGCGCTGCCGGCAGCCATTTCTGCCACCGGCTGGGACTCCTGCTTGCCGTCCACGGTGAGGTTGCGGTTCTTCGTCCAATCCCAGAGGTCCAAATTGGGTGTGGCGTCCGGAATGAAGGCTGCGGCGAAGAATTGGTCTTGGATGCCGGCAAACTCGAGCGGGCCTGAATGAATGGACGGCTGGCTCTCGTTGTCTTTTACGCCGAGCTTTTTATAGGACAGAGTTTCCAGCTTGCCGCCCTGATTGTAAAAGACCTGGACGAGCTGGGCTTCGTTGTAGACAGTCTTGTCGCCAAAACCGCCGCGCCAGGCAAGCGCCGCCGGGAGCGGTTTGCCGTCCAGCAATATGGACGTTTCGACCGTCAACTGATAGGTCTGCGTGAAATCAAACTTCTTCGTGACGTCGAGGTGGCCGTCGCTGAAGTGAAACGCAAGGCTGACGGGCGCCTGAAAATGCGTTTGATCGGAAGCAGCGGCGCCTGCCGGGGTGACCGCAGAGGCTTGAAAAAGACCAGTGTTCGCCAGCGCTTCGGCGCGCGTATCGGAGAGTTGGAGGGAGAGCGGCCAGCCGAATTGCCGCGACGACTCAGCGTTGACGAGATCAAGCGGGCGCGGCGGCGTTTCGTCGTCCAGATACTTCTTCAGCGTCCAGCTTCGCACTACGGCGCCCTGGTTCGAAATTTCGACGCGATAAAGAGGGCTCTCGACGACCATCAGCCGTTCCGAAGCCGCATGGGCGACTGGCGTCCCCCGCGGAGCAGAAGGAGGCGCTACGACCGGCGCTTTGGCGGGCTTTCCCGGTTGTGCTTTGGCCTCGCCGGCAGGGAGAGCAGCGTGTTGTTGCTGGGCAGGCGCTTTGGTGGGAACCGGACCAAAGAAGTGAGACCAAGCGAAAAAAATCACGAGGGCGACGATAACGAAAATGATGCCCCGAACCTGGTCGGACATTTCGTTCACAATATCCGCCTCTCGGTGCGCTCAATCGCGGAGTCCGTTTCCCCGCCGACGATGGTCTCTTGTTCCGGGAACTTCGGCTGCCTAGAATGCGGAAGATCGTCGGGAACCGGATCGAAGCCACCCTGTGTGAACGGGCGGCAGCGCAAGAGCCTCTTAGCCGCGAGGAGAAAACCGCGCCGAGCCCCGTGCTTCGTCACCGCTTCGACCGCGTAATTCGAGCATGACGGGTAAAACTTGCAGGCGCCGCCAAAGACCGGAGAAAGAAAAATGATATAGAAGCGCAAGAACGCGAGAAGCAGCCGAGCGCTTAAGGGCGGCGCCGGGCGACGAATTTCCGGCGGAGCGGCTAGCGTCCGGTGGCGCCAGGGGCCCGTTCTGAATTCGATTACTCTCATGCTCACGCGCGATTCCAATCCTTTGCCGGTCTGCTTACTCGCGGTGCGGCAACAACCTGAGCAGTTCCTCCGCGAGAGCCGAAAAGCTCGACGACGCCACGGAACTCCGCGGGTGAATCACCACGTCCCATCCGGGCGCGACTTCGTGCCGGTGCAGCCTGACGATCTCACGCAAGCGGCGGCGAATTCGGTTGCGACGTACCGCCGTCCCCAGCCCCTTTTTCACGCTCCACCCAAAGCGGCTGAATGGCAGGCCGTTCGAGCGGAGAAAGATCGCAAATTCGCGGCTCGACCGCCGGCGAGATTCACGATACACCGCGTCATATTCGGAGCGACGCAGAAGCCGAACATCGCGCGGCAAATCGGCTCGCGAGGAGTCAGACCCGCGTGAGGCTGTGACGCCCTTTCTTGCGACGCTGGGCAAGGACTTTTCGTCCACCTGCACTCTTCATCCGTGCGCGAAAGCCGTGCTTCTTATGGCGCCTGCGCACATGAGGTTGATACGTCCGCTTCGGCAAAGATGTTTCTCCTCTACAGTGTCGTGTTTAGTTTCGTTGCCGCGAAAGAAACGAAAACCGCCGCTTTGAAACCAAAGCCACCCGGAATCCAGGAGGAATGCTGCCGGAAAAGAAGCCGCCGGCAGAGCGGCTCGCCTCAACTTCTGAATTACGGAAGCAAATTTCACCAACGAATTAAACCGCTAGTGTAGACGAGCGCGCCATGCGGGTCAAGGAACGCCAGGTAGCGGTGGTGGGCTACTTTGAGTCAAAGTAGCCCACTACCCAGGTAGCTCTTCCGAAACTCGACGGATGTAAAATTTCGACGATGCTGAAATCAGATCGCGCCAACGGTCTTGCATTTGGTCGCGCACCCGAGCGAATAGTACCTTCGTAACATTGACCCAGCCGGAGGCGGTCGCTAACCTCGGCTCGACAATTTGGAGAAGGCACTGGCTCAGCCAGCGAGGGAAGGGTGTGTACCATTTGGACACACACCCTAAAGATTTTTCCCTTGACGGCAGCTAACTGCTTATAGACTCCGCCCGGTTGTTACCGTACCCGGGAGGGGTAAATGAGCAAGTGGCTGATGCTAGTGGTACTTGTGCTGGTCGTTTTGACGGCTGCGGTGGGTTTGAGGAACATCGCAACCCAGTCGTGGGACGGCGGAATTAGCGTAAACGCACCGTCGTTCACCATGGCGCCGACCAGCGCGCCGCCACCGGCGATTCCGTGGAAGTAAGCTAGTCTAAACGGGACTGCTGAGCCGGGCTTTTGAAAACAGATGCCTGGCGCGTATTTTGACTTCCTGTGTTGCGTTGGGGTTCTCTTAGAACTCTACGTGGTAGTGTGTCTTCTCGCACGAAGATCTTTCCTCTGCGAGCTATCGATCAACGTCTACATGCTTGCAGCAGCGTTGGTGACCTGCGGTTTGGTGATTTGCACCTATCGCTTTGGTCTAACTTCCCCTGTATACGGCTATTATTACTACTACACAGACAGTTTGCTCACCGTCCTGATGTTCTGGGTGATCATCCACTTCTATCAAGAGGTGTTTAAGGAGATGCGTGTCAGCCGCTATGTCCGGCAGGGAGCCGTGATTCTGCTGCTGGCAACAGGGTTCTTCTCCTATCTGGTTATCCATCAGAATCGGAATAACCTGACCTCCCGGTTCGTCGTGGAACTCGGGCAGAACCTCTACTTCGTGGGCTTGGTGCTCACGTATCTGCTTTGGGGAGCCCTCCTCAAGCTGCGGGAAACGCGGACGCGCTTGGTCCAACTCGTGCTGGCACTTGGTGTCTACTTCAGCGCATCAGCGGGCAGCTATGCGATCGGCAATCTTTTCCCAGGCTTATATATGCCCGTTTTGCGGTACCTGCTGCCGATTCTCGGCGTGTGGCTGCCTGCGGCCTGGGCGTACACGTTCACAACGGTCCCGGGTGAAGCAAGGCTGGCCGCGGGTAGTTTACTGGCGAGGGCTCGATGATAGCGGCCCTGATCTTCGTGATTTCGCTTGCGGCGCTGCTCCAGTTTTTCGTCTTGCATTGCCGCTCGATACTGGCCTACAACCGCGGAATCCAACTTTCGGAGCACATTCGCGAAGTCACAGGCATGACCGGGCAGGATGTGGCCGCCGGGGACTTCGACCGCCTGTTGCAACTGGTGCATTTGTGCCCTGACCGGGGCGACGATCAGAAACAGATTCGCGTGGTAAGCCTCTACTACGTCCTTCTCAACTTTGTTGGACGAATCACCAGGCCTGTGATTCCCAGTGCGGCGCAGTGGATTGAAAACGAGCGGCGCGGGTGCTCATACTTCGCGGCCGTGGCGCTGGATCGGCGGATTTCGTACAGCCGCGACCTGTTTAGTCAACAAGTAGCCAGCCACAGCTAGACTTCACTCTCAACTTGGGGCATCCCATGCTGGTCCGGCGGCGACGCGCCCATCTGGCTGCGCGCCGGCTGTCCCGCTGCTATACTCATGACTCTCAAACATGCAGCGCCGCTTCCTAGCGCATAAGGCAAGCCTTGCTCCGATGCGAACGCCACTCGAACGATCGGTCCTGCACTTCGTCCGCGGCAGACGAATGATCGTGCCTGGAGACCGGGTAGCGGTGGCCGTCTCAGGAGGAGGAGATTCCGTCGCCTTGCTTCGGTTATTTGACGCGCTTCGGGGCGAACTCGGAGTCACGCTTGCTGTCGCCCATTTCGATCATCAGTTGCGGGGCAAGGAATCAGACGGGGACGCGAAATTTGTGTTGGAGCTCTCGCAGTCGCGGGGTCTCGAGTTTTTCCTGGACCGTGCAGACGTGGCAGGTGAAGCGAAGCGCAACAACTGGAACCTGGAAGATGCCGCCCGGCGGCTGCGTTACGCGTTTTTCGCGCGTTTGGTGGCGGAGGGTCAGGCGAGCCGTGTAGCCACCGCTCACACCGCTGACGACCAGGCGGAAACAGTCATGGCTCACTTGCTCCGCGGTACGGGGCCGACCGGAATTGCCGGGATCTATCCTGTGGCCGGGGCGGTGGTGCGGCCTCTGCTTGAGGTTCGGCGGCTGGCGCTGCGGGAATATCTGACGCAAATCAAGCAGCCCTGGCGGGAGGACGCGACAAACCAGGACGATGCGCGGCTAAGGCCGCGAATCCGGGCGGGGCTGTTGCCGCTCGTCGAACGCGATTTCTCGCCGCGGATCGTGCAACATTTGTGCAAACTCGCGCAGCTCTCGCGGGAAGAGCGAGTTTTCTGGGACGCCCTGGTCGAAGAGCGTTTTCGCGCTCTGGTGTCTAAGAAACGAGGGCGCAACGACCTTGAAGAACTAAGCATACCCGCGCGCGCCTTGCTGGCTCCGCTTCGCGACAGCACCGGCTTCACCCAGCGGAGAACGGCAGCGTATCTTGAGGTACCGGAAGCCTGGCGGGCGCTGACCGAGCGGATCGTCCGGCTTATCTACCGGGAGCTGCGGGGAAATCTTCATGAATTGACGTCGCGTCATGTGGACCAGGTGATTGCGCTCGCTACGAAATCCGCCAGCGGCCGGCATGTGAACCTCCCCGGTGGAATCCATGCGGAGACGCGGCTTGACGAACTCGTTTTTTGGGCGGCTGCGCCGGGCGAGGAGGCGGCGAAACGTAAGGAAACCAATCGCTTGCAGTTCACGTATCAGTACGCTGTGAGTCTCGGCAGCACGGGTTCGACTATCGTCCGGGTGCCGGAAATCGGGGTTTGCTTCCGCCTGAAAAGGATTGACTGGGCCGATGCACAGCGCGACACTACAGTGGATAGCCAAGTCCTGGATGCCAACTCGCTCTGCGCGCCTCTGATCCTACGCAACTGGCGGCCCGGCGATGCCTACACGCCACACGGCCGGCGCCGACCAAGGAAGCTCAAGCAGATGTTTTCGGCCGCGCGGATTTCCCGTGATGCCAGACGTGAGTGGCCTGTCTTGGAGAGTGCCGGGCGCGTGGTTTGGGCTCGAGGCATGCCGTCGGCTGAGGGAGTCTGCGCCGGCGACCGCACGCGGGTGGGGATCGTAATCGAAGAAGAGTGCATTTGAAGGGTGGATGGAGCGGGAAGAGGGCTTGACAGGAGCTTGCGCGAGGGCGGCTGGAAACGAGCGGCGTTTTTGCGCATCTAATCTTATTGGCGACCCGGAACAACAGGGTAACAGCGGAGATTTGCAAGGGGCGGCGCGGGGTATGATTGAGGGTGAGGTAGGATAAAGACGTGAACTCGACCGTAAGAACGATTCTGTTCTGGCTTCTGATGATCGTGCTGGCCGTGGTGCTGTGGAAGATGGCGTCCACAGGGGGCCAGTCGGCTCACGAGGACGAGCCGCAGTACTCGAATTTTCTGCAAAAGGTGGATGCAGGCAACGTCAAGGATGTCACCATCTACATCTCGCAGAACAGTTCGGAACTGCAGGGCGAGTATCGGGACGGGCAGAAGTTCCACGGCGTTACCCTCGCCAATACGGCGATTCCGGACCTGGTCAAACAACTGACGGGGCAGCATGTCGAGTACAACTACAAGGAAGTGAAGGACGCCAACTGGATCGGGTTCCTGATCAATTTCGGCCCGCTGCTCCTGCTGGTCGCATTCTGGATCTTCATGATGAAGCAGATGCAGGCCGGCGGAAACAAAGCGCTGAGCTTCGGAAAATCCAGAGCGCGCCTGCTGACGGCGCAGCAGAAGAAAGCGACATTTAAGGACGTTGCCGGCATCGACGAAGCGAAGGAAGAACTCTACGAGATTATCGACTTTCTGAAGGATCCCCAAAAATTCCAGAAGCTGGGCGGACGCATTCCCAAAGGCGTACTGCTGGTCGGCCCTCCGGGAACCGGCAAGACCTTGCTTGCGCGCGCCATCGCGGGCGAAGCGAATGTGCCGTTCTTCTCGATTTCCGGTTCGGATTTCGTCGAGATGTTTGTCGGCGTGGGCGCGAGCCGTGTCCGCGACCTGTTCGAGCAGGGTAAGAAGAATGCGCCGTGCATCATCTTCATCGACGAAATTGACGCCGTCGGGCGCCACCGCGGCGCTGGTCTGGGGGGCGGCCACGATGAGCGCGAGCAGACACTGAACGCGCTGCTGGTTGAAATGGACGGCTTCGAGTCGAACGAAGGCGTGATCCTGATTGCTGCGACCAACCGCCCGGACGTGCTCGATCCGGCGCTGCTGCGGCCCGGACGATTTGACCGCCGTGTCGTTGTTCCCCGCCCGGACGTAAAAGGCCGGGAGGAAATTCTTCGTGTGCACACGCGCAAAGTGCCTATTGCGGACGACGTGGACCTTTCCGTGATCGCGCGCGGGACTCCTGGCTTTTCCGGCGCCGATCTGGCGAACCTGGTGAACGAATCGGCTCTGTGGGCCGCGCGGCAGAACCGGAAGCTCGTCAGCATGGCCGACTTCGAGATGTCCAAGGACAAAGTCCTGATGGGCGTCGAGCGGAGATCCATGATCCTCTCCGACGACGAAAAGAAGAACACCGCGTATCACGAAGCGGGTCACGCTCTAGTCGCGGCCATGACCCCGGGCGCCGATCCGCTGCACAAAGTGACGATCATCCCACGCGGGATGGCGCTGGGCGTCACGATGCAACTGCCCATCGATGACAAGCATACCTACACCAAGGAATTCCTCGAATCGCAGCTCGCCGTCCTGATGGGTGGACGCGCTGCCGAGGAACTGTTCCTCCACCACATCACGACCGGCGCCGGGAACGACATCGAACGCGCCACCGAAATCGCGCGGCAAATGGTCTGCGAGTGGGGCATGAGTACCCTGGGACCACTGACCTTCGGCAAGAAGGAAGAGGCAATCTTCCTGGGGCGCGAAATCGCGCAGCACCGCGACTACTCCGAGGACACGGCCATCAAGATTGACGGCGAAGTCCGCGGCATTGTGAACACGTCGTACCAGAAGGCGCATAACATTCTGGAGACCTACCGCGATGCACTCGAGCGCGTCGCCCAGGCGCTGCTCGAACGCGAAGTGCTCGACGCGACCGAACTCAAGCTCCTCATCGAAGGCAAGCCGCTCCCGGCGAAACCGTCTCCGCCAGCGCCACCGGCTCCTCCTGTGCCGAGTAAGGAGCCGCAGCTCACATTGCGTCCTGACCCAAGACCCCTTCCCGGTCTGGCAAAGGGCGAAAAGCCTGCCCCCGCCTGATAGGGCGTAGACTCAAGCACATGCCGTCGGCGTCTCACTCAGTACAGGTTGTCGATAGGGTCGCCGTAATCGTTGGCCGCTTGCCTGGCGCAGGACCGTCAGAACCTCACGGTTCCTTGACGTTCAGGATCTGATTCGCTTCCACGGTGTGGAGTTCCTGCACTTTTCCGCTCGGCCAGCGGACCTGCACGAGCTTTGCCGTCGTTTCATCGCCGAGACCAAAGCGCACCAGCGGCTCACTCGACGAAGCGTAGCCGACGCTTGTCGTGCAGTGGTTGTAGAGCTTCCGTCCGTTGGGAAGCGTGACAACAACCTTCGCGCCGATTCCGTCGCGATTGCTGCGCGTGCCTTGCAGCTTCAACGCGAGCCAGTGTCCCGCGTTGGCTGTGACATTGCGAAAGAGCCGCGCGGGCCCATCTACGTTTGAAACGACTGCGTCCACGCGGCCGTCATTGTCGAAATCAGCGAAGGCGACGCCTCGATAATGGCCCCCAAGCTGAAAACCCGCGCCCGCGGTTTTGGATACATCTTCGAAGTGGCCTTTGCCGTCGTTGCGAAAGACCGAATTCGGCAACGCAGTTTCGGTCCCGAGGTCGCGCTCGAGCCCCGGGAAATGCGAGTTCGCTGTGAACAGGTCTTTCCAGCCGTCGTTGTCGAAGTCGTAGAGGCCGTCGCCCCAGCCGGTCAGGCGGCGCGTCTCAAGCGCCAATCCCGAACTTGCGGTTGCATCCTCGAACGCCGGCGCCTTCCCAGTGTTGCGAAATAGTTGATACGTGTCGTTCACCATGTCGGTAAAAGCTAGATCGGGCAGTCCATCATTGTCGTAATCGCGAAAATCCGCTCCCATGCTCGCCACTGGGCGCCCGTTGTCATTCAGCGCCACACCAGCGAGCATTGCAACTTCCTCGAATTTCCCGCGGCCTAAATTGTGAAACAGAAAATTGGGTACGGTGTCGTTCGCCACGAAGATGTCGGGCAGGCCGTCCCCATCGTAGTCAGCGATGGCGACTCCCATTCCTCGGCCGATTTGCGCGCCGATGCCGGAAGACTCGGTGATGTCCGTAAACGTTCCGTCGTGATTATTACGGAAGATCTGGTCGGGCGTCCCGTGATACGCAGCGGGATCGCAATAGAGCGGGTGCTGCGGCGTGCCGCACCGCGGCTCGAGCTTCGGGTCCCATTGCACGTAGTTCGTGACGACCAGATCGAGCCAGCCATCATTGTCAATATCAACCCACGCCGCCGCAACCGACCACAACTTTCCATAATGCGGCTCGATCCCCTCGAGATGCGCCTTCGCCGTGACGTCCTCGAACGTGCCGTCGCCGCGATTATGGTACAGAATGTTGCGGTTGACGCCCGCTACGAAAATATCGGGATAGCCGTCGTTATCGTAGTCGCCGACGGCCACGCCCATCGAGTAGCCGTGGCCCGCCAGGCCGGCCTTTTCGGTGACGTCGGTGAACGTTCCATTGCAATTGTTGCGAAACAGCCTGTTCGAATATTGCGCGCCGGTTTTTTGCAGCGACGGCATGGCCGCGCCATTCGTGAAAAAAATGTCCATGCAGCCGTCATTGTTGTAGTCGAGAGCAGCCACGCCGCCCAGCATCAACTCGGGCTGATGAAAATCGCCCGTTGCGCCGTTTTGCAACGTGAAATTCAGCCCTGCCTTGCGAGCGATGTCCTCGAACTGAATCTGCATCGAACTTCCTGCCCTGCCGGCTGCGCCCGCCCGCGCAAAAGCGACGACCGCGCCGCCCAGCAGCAGCGCCAGCGCTATTCGATGCGACGTTCGTAATTGCGGAGCCATGCGGCCTGTTCCGCCGCCTCCTTCGTGCGGCCTTGCATCTGATAGATGCCGATCAGCAGGTTGTGCGCAGCGGGAGCATCAGGATCAAGACGCATGGATCGTTCCGCAGCGCGCGCGGCTTCGTCCACTCGATGCAGCCGTAAAAGCACTTTTGCCTGCCAGAAATAAGGCATCGAAGCATTCGGGACAGCCGCGACAAGATCGTTGACCACCTTCAACGCTTCTTCCGCGCGGCCAGTCTGATAAAGCAGCTCGGTGAAGGCAAGCTGCAAGTCCACGTCGCGAGCCGCGGTTTCGTTTTCGGAAAGGGCTTTTATTGCGACTTCCGCTTCGCTCATGCGCCCCAGTTTTTCCAGGCAAATGGCGCGATCGATTTGCGCCTGCGTGGTCCACGATGCCTGTGGACCGAGACGCAAGGCTTCCTCAAGTCGCGGCAACGCATTCACGCAATTCTTGTTTCGGTACATGAGTTGCCCGTCGAGAAATGCCGTCTGTGCCGCAGAATTGCCTTGAGCCGGTGCGCCCGCCGTCGTTTGCCCGGAACCGCCGCGCGGCTGACCGCTCACTTCGGCTTGCGCGAGCAATCGCTGCGCAGCATCGTACTGCGGGTCGGCGGGCGGTATGGACTTCAGGATCTCCTTTGCCGGTTGCAAATCGCCTTTCGCGATCAACGATTGAGCAAGATAGACCTGCACCGCGAGCGACGGATCGAGTTTCGACGCTGCGCGAAACGCGGCGATCGCGTCGTCGGGATCGCCGGCGAGAAAGAAGAACCTGCCGGCCGCCAGCTGTTGCTGCGCGTCGTCCGAATCGATTTCGGCGCGCGCATGATAGAGCTGCTTGGCATGCTCGAATCGCTCGCCGGCTTCGCCGGGAATGCGCCGGACGCCCATTGCGACCAACCCGATCGCGGCGCTCATCTTCACGGTGGTCACGGGATCGCCCAGCATCGCTGCCAGTTGAGGGGCAACAGCCGCCCGCTGCGCCGCGCGCGGCCTGATCGCTGCTGCTGCCGTCGCGCGCACTAGCGGTTGCGCGTCCGTAAGCGAGCGCAGCACGGCCGCATACGCGGCGGGATCTTCCGGGAAATTGCCGAGATACCCCGCTGCATTTGCGTGAATCCATGGCCCCTCGGACGAGTCAGCCAGCACCTTCAGCAATGCGGGAACGGCGGCGGGATCGGCGGTTCTCCCTTTGCTGAAAGCGTCGGCTCGGACGATCCATTTCTGGCCTGCCTTCGCGCCGTACCACGCTTCAACTTTCTGCGCGGCCCATTCCGCTGTTTTCGCCGTATGGCACAGATTGCACGCGTTCGGGATGCCGTGCCGGACCGTGTTCTCGGGAACCGGATCGCCGATGGAATGATCGCGCATGCGAGCGTGAAGGCTCGTGACACTGCGCGGCATGTGGCACTCGATGCAGGAACTCCCTGTGCTGCTCACCGGATGGTGCGTGTGCGCGGAAACGTCCCTGCCGATCGCCGCGTGGCACTGAATGCAGAGCGCGTTGCTGCTCGCGCGCAACTGCGGATTCTGCGCGACACCCATATCATGCGGCCGAGAGTGGCACGTAAGACAGGTTGCCCGGCCTTTGAGAAAGCATTCGCTTTGCCAGAACGCAATCGCCTCGTTGGCAAGCTGTCGCGGCCGCCCGTCGGGCCAGTAAGCGGGATCCTTGGCTGCAGGCAAACGGTATTCCATCAAGGGCAGGAAGAAGTCGTAGTAATTTCTCCCCGGCTCGAAGCCGCCGGCATAGACATCGCGCAACGAATGGCACTGCGCGCACGCCATCGTGCTCCGCGTAGGATCGAGCTTGGCGAGGTTCACGATCGTCGCGTCAATCGCGGCCTTCTTGCCAGACGCCCGCGAGCCGTCTTCCGCCGGGGCCGCTGCCGCGTTCTTCGCTTCTGCAACATGCTCGCTTCCCGGACCGTGGCAGCTCTCGCAGCCGACTCCGGGGTCCTTCCACGTCGTGTGATAACTGTCCTGGCTCAAATCGTAGTTCTTCTGTCCCGCCGTCACGTGGCACGAAAAACAGCTCTTGTTCCAGACTGGGGCCGGATCGCCGCCTTCTTCAGCGTTTTCTACATCGAGGTTGTGCATCCATTTCTTGCGGATATTGTCCCAGCTGACCGGGAGCACAAGGATGCGCCCATCGCGCAACGTGGAGAGATACTGCTGAACCCGCCGGCCGCCCAGCGTGTAGTCAACTTCGTGATCCCACGGCTTGCCCGCGAGGTACGACTCGCTGACGTAGTAGCGGCCGCTGCGGCGCTGCAGAACGTAGGTCGAGCCGCGCAGCGTGACTTTGCCCGGCGCGAAATTCCCTTCAATTGTTCGCGCTCCGGCAGATTGCAGGAATTTCCCGTGCCACGAGTGCGACCACTGTTGATAGGCGCTCTGGTGGCACGCGGAGCAGGCCCTTGCGCCGGTATAACTTTTCTCAGATTGCGCTTTCGCCGGCAGTGCTGCCAGGAGCAGCAGAATTGCCCCGAAAATCGGCGTCACACAGCTTTGGCCGGACCGCGTCATCATCTGCGAAAGGAGTCGAGCGTATCACAGATGCGTTGCGCTCGCCTTCTATGGCATGGGTCGAACAGGCATTCCGAAGGGCGCGAACGCTTGTTTGATGACGTTCTCTTCACCCACGGCGACTACCGCCATCCGCACTGCCGGAAAATATTTTTGACCGGCCGCATCCACGTCCGCTGCAGTCACCTTCTCGATCCTTCGCCCCTCAACGCTGATCTGGTCTGCCGGCAATCCCTGCATCCAATTGTCCGCGAGTTGACCTGCTACAGCTCCTCGCAACTGCAAAATCAGCGCCTGAATCCCGAGCAGCGCGCGTTTGGCGCGAGTCAGTTCCTCGTCGGTCGGGCTCGT
>DATEKA010000245.1:0-4651 GCA_035277685.1 Candidatus Acidiferrales bacterium | reverse complement strand
GCTGCGAGTATAAATCTCCCCAATCGCATGCGAACGTTCAGGATCAACGCGGACCTTTGCTATTGGCTGCTGCTTTTCACCGGATCGTAGACGAGCCGGAATGTGACTGGCTGGCTGAATCTCTGGTTCTCGATTTTCGTCGTGACGTAGAGCTGCTTGCCGTCGGGTGATAGCTCAAACGTGCGAGTTGTAGTGCCTCCGCCAAAACCATGACTTGCAGCAACCAACTGACTGCCCTGCCACTTCGCCTCGGCGGGCGAGAACCGCATCATCCCGCCATTGTCCTGGGCATTCTCGTCATCCTTGGAAGGCGGCTCGCTCGTAGCGATGAGCCTTCCCGAAGAGCCCGTGACTTTCACGACTTTGTCGGTCTGGTTGATCGTCAACTGAGAGAACTCTGCCATCATCCCGCCGCCTCTTCCGAGGCGGCGCCCCTGTCTTCCGGGCCTCATAGCGCCTGCACCCTGAGAAGCGTTCTGGCTCATTGCCTCGCGCATCTTCTCGCGAGGATCGTCGCTCTGTTTCTCGTTCAACTTCCACGTGCCACTCAGATTCGGCTGGGCGGTGGCACTCTGGGCCTGCGCCTGTTGGTCCGGTGTCGAGGCCGCTCCTGAGGACTGCGCCCTCGTGACCGTCACGGGCAAAACCAAGAAAGCTGCCACCGCCGCTGCGGTGCAAATTCCAAGACGCCCGAATCCTCGAAAAACTCGTCTGGTTCCCATGTGTAGCCTCCACGCGCGAAGAACACCCACCTGTGAGACGTGCGGTGAACGTTCTGCGGTACAGGTGTATTCCCGCCGGAAGGCTGCGGAGTTCCATAAACCTGAAAGCAAGAAGATGGATTTTTTCCGAAAGGATTTGCGATGCGCCAGCTTTGCCGCCTTATGCGCGGCGCGCGTCCAAAATGTCGGAAACGAACTTGTTAATCACTTCCGCTGCTTCTCGCGGGTTCGCCTGGAGGAGGAAATGGGGAGCCTGGATGTCAATTGAGAGGACTCGCCGCCCTCGATTGCGGATATCGTCAGCGGCCCGATTCGGCACGATTCCGTCGGTCGTCGCGCGCAAATCCAAGATGGCGACATCGATATTCCTCAGCAGCGCTGTCACGTCGACTCGGAGCAGTTCTCCAATCCTCGCTCGAAAGACACGCTTGGCAACCATTTCGCGGGCGGCATTCAATTGCTTCGCAACTGGCGGTTCGATGCGCATCGGCGACGCCACTCGACGGATGGCAACGACCGCCGCCCCCGACACCGGAAGGTATGGCGCGAGCCATTGGAGTCTGCGCAACAGAGGCCGCGGGTATCGCGCAAAAGAGCAGCTCAAGACGAGTCCAATCAATCCGGCGGGCTTGGACGCCGCGATCGAAATCGCGATTGGGCCCGAAAACGATTCTCCCAGCAGAACAAACGGCGAATTTCTCGGGATCGATGCCCGGGCGATTTCTTCGAGCTTCGCGTAGCCGAGAGGCCTGTCCGTGGGGTAATGAACGATGATCGGTTCTAAGTCAGACGGGAGTGTTGCAACAAAATCGTTGAATAAAAGGCCTGTGCCGTCCAGGCCCGGCAGCAGCACGAGCGCAATCTTCGACACGCCTCAGGCTATCAGCGCCGGCCTACCATCGCAACAGCACCAACTCCGAACAGAAGCCCGGCCCCATTGCAGCCAGAATGCTTAGCTCTCCCGGCGCGGGCCGCTTGTGCGTGTAGACATCCTCCAGCACCAGAAGAACTGATGTGGAGGAGATGTTCCCCACCTTCCGGAGGCAGTTCCAGGAAGGTTCGAGATCTTTCGAGGTCAAGCCCAGCGCCGTCTCGGTCGCTTCGAGCACTTTTGGCCCACCCGTGTGCATGATCCAGCTCTTGACGTCGCTTCGTTTCAATCCCTGCTCTGCCAGGAAACCATCCACGTCCTCACCCAGGTGCTTTAGCACCATATCCGGCACCTCTGGCGAAAGCACGATGCGGAATCCCTTTTCGCAAATATCCCAGCCCATCACGCGCTCGGTGTTCGTATAGAAGCTCGATTTGGTCGCGAGAATCTCCGGGCCTCTCGCGGCGTGCGACCCATTGCCGTTTCCGTTCGATCCGTTCACTTTCATGTCCGAGCCGACCACGATAGTGGCGGCCGCGCCGTCGCCAAACAGTAGCGCCGAAATCAGATGCGCCATCGAGAGATCGTCCCGTTGCAGCGTGAGCGAACACAATTCGATCGACAGCAGCGCGGCTGCCTGGTCCTTATACCCGTGGACGTAGTCCGCCGCTCTGGCGATTCCCGCGGCGCCCGCTACGCAACCCAAGCCGAAAATCGGTATTCGCTTGATATTGGGAGAGAGTCCCATGCGATTTACGAGGCGCGCGTCGATGGACGGCGCCGCAATTCCCGTCACGGACGTGACAAAAATCGCGCTGAGGTCCTGCGGTTCAAGCCCCGCGCACGCCAGCGCCCGGCACAACGCCTTCTCGCCGAGGTCCAAGGCATGCTTGATCCAACAATTGTTCGCCTGACCCCAAGTCGTCATGTTTTCGTAGAAGTCGATCGTCTCGACGGTGAAGCGCCCGTCCACCTTCATGCTTTCATCTAAGCGGTCGAGAATGTCGGGATTGGGGAGGCGATGGCGCCAGTCGTTCTTCAGTGCTTCGGTCAACAGCTCTTGCTTGTAATAGTTCTCGGGAAAGGCACTCGCGACACCAGCAATTCTCATCAGTCACGCTCCTCGGAAATCGACCCGCGCACTGACTACTCTTGCTCCGGCAACCGCGCTCCAGCCTGGATGCCGGTCCAGTCGAGATGACGAAAGACTACATCAGGGACAGATGTAACCCAAACCGAAACCTTGCTCCGGGCTGGCGCTTCACGCAGCCCCTCGCCGGCGGCAACTTGAGGTCTTCTGGATTAGGGCGCTCATTTCATGGGAGAAGTAAGATCGCCTAAGCCCCGCTCCTGCGTCTCGCACCACCCGAAGTGGCTAACCTGCGACAATAACCTGTCTCCATCTTAGGTTCAATCCCTTTTCAATTGCAACGTTCTGCTCTGCTGCTGAATCGAGCCGTCACGCACGTTTGCAGTACCCTATTGCTTCGCTGCTGCCATCCGCGCGAGTTCCACCTCGGAGCCGACGAAGCCCCAGGAGTTCCACGCTTCACCGGTAACCACCAGCTTGAACAGTTCTTCCGCGCGCTTGGAGTCGTGATTGTTGTAGAGGTGCCAGTTGCCGACACCATAGGCGACCGTGTCGTAGGCGAGCTCGGCTTCCGTGTCGTCCGGATTCGTTGGTTTGGCCGGTAGCACCTGGTCTTCTTTCATAGCGCCCTGATACAAACGGAGGAGACGCAAATAAAACGCGAGATGTGGCTCTCTGTTTTTCACCTCTGGGGTGATTCTTTTCAGGACCGCCGCGGCCTCGGCCGGCTTGTTCGCGCGGCGCAACGAGACATAAAGCCAATTCGAGCAGTCAATCAAGTCGTCGTTGTTTGCGGCGAGAGAGCGCGCTTTGCCAAACTCGACGGCGGCAGCGGCGAACTGACCCTGAAAATAGTGCGCCAAACCCAAGTGATAGAAGGCGACGAGCTTGCTGGGATCAAAAGTCGCCGCGCGCTGCAAATCGCGCTGCGCCGCGGCGAATTCGCGGAGGCCTAGTTCGCGGTGGCCACGCTCGACGAGTAAATCCACGTTGTTGGGAGACGCGGCAAGACCTCTAGTGCAGGTGGCAACGGCCTCGCGATATTGCTTGCGTCCCGCTTCGGCCAGCGAAAGCGCGAGGACTAGCTTCGGGTTCTTCGGATCGGCGGCGAGCTTTTTCCGGGCGGCGGAGATCGTGGAGTCGTCGGGCTGCGCGTACAGCTTGCGGCCAAGTTTGGACGTCACCTCGAAGAGACCCCGCTGAGCTGGCACAGCCGACTGCGCGAGTGAGGGGCCGGTAATGCCCAACGACACGGCTGTTAGTGCGATGCTTCGAACTGCCCGGCCAGCGAGTTTCATCGTCCCCTCCCCCGCGATCGAAACGCCTGCGGCATGCTATTCCGATGAGCCAACCTGCGCAGATGTGCAAGTACTCCGCTCGCGCTACTGTAAGTTAATCTTCTGAGTCAGCGGCAGGCTTCGCGATGAGCCGCCGACCATGAAATCATAACTGCCGGGGACAAGCTCCCAGGATTCGCTCCCCTCGTCGAAGATCTTCAGATACAGGGGATCGATTTTCACGGACACTTCCCTGCTCTCGCCCGCTTTCAGAGGGACTTTGGCCCAGCCGACCAGGCGTTTTGGGGGCTCGCCGGCTCCGGCGGGCAAACCCGCATATACTTCCGCGACTTCCTCTCCGTCGCGGGTGCCCGTATTCTTCAGCGTGAAGCCGACGGACGTTCCAGCCGGGTCCACCTTGATGCCCGAATAGCTGAACGTTGTGTACGAGAGCCCGTAGCCGAACGGGAAGAGCACTTGTTTGTGTTCCGCGTCATACCATTTATAGCCCACATTCAATCCGGCCGTGTATTTCACATCGAAAATCGGAGCCTTGAGCTTCTGGCTGTCACGCTGTCCCGGCGGCGGCGCAACAATCCCCGGCGGCGGCTGATCGGATTCACTCGCCGGAAACGTGATCGGCAGCTTCCCGCTCGGATTCGCTTCGCCGAACAAGATGTTCGCAACAGCC
>DATEKA010000244.1:0-9928 GCA_035277685.1 Candidatus Acidiferrales bacterium | reverse complement strand
TAACCAATCCTGGTTTGAAACAATCCTGGGCATTCTATTTTGCAGGCGCAAGGACCGGTTTGGCGAAGAGCGAATCGCCGGCGGGCGGATTGATCCGCACGGTTGAGACGGAAGATTCGAACAGTTTCGCTCCGCCGCGATAGGAGGCCGTTGAAAACGCGAACTCGAGCCCGTCCACTTTGCGGTAACTGCTCCAGCGCTGCTCGGCTTCCATCATTCCCTGCGGAGCGGAAGTTTGAAACCGGGCGGCTGCCAGCAAATGCGTTTTCGGATCGAAGAAGAGCTTCACGCTGCCGAATGGAGCGTCGACCGTCACACCGTTCAGTTCCCTGCCGTCAATTTCGGCGTCGCCGACTGCTTGACCGGACACGCGCCCGGCCAGCACCTCGCGATAGAGGCCCCAGCCGCCGCCAAAGAGCGCAATCCCGCGCTTGAATTCCCCGATCGTTCGCGTGACGTCGCGTTCCTGGGCGCCAATGACAATCCAGGCCGCCTTGCCATCGCAGGTCTGGATCACGGGCTGCGTGCCGAACATGACATCTCCGTGAGAGCGGTCCGGGTAAGCGACGGTCCACTTTACCGAGAGCGCCACGTGCCCCTTGGCGTTGAACTGCTCGCCTTTTTCATCCATTCCGAGCGACTTGACGTCGAGCAGGCGACGACCACCCGCCGCCTTCGCCGCGGCAAGCAGAATCTGTCCGCCTTTTTTCAGCGATTCGGAATCGGCTGCTGCTTGAGGCTGCTGCGCTGGACTGGCGTCGCTTGCATAGCTATTCGGAGCGATGGCGTTCGCGACGCGCGGCATCGCGGGCTCAGTTTTGCCGGAAGAGACGCACGCCGCCAGGACGCTCGCCAAAGCTACGAACAGGATGTTCTTCGCGTGTCTCAAGCTGTTTACTCTCTCGTTTCCGCGGGATTGAACGCGCCGCATACACGGACTATGCTGAAATTCTAAGCGCGGAATCCAAGACGCTCGAGAATCGTACTCCAGAGAGGCATCCATGAGAAGCGTTCTGAGTCTCGTTGTGGTCGCCGCGATTGTGCTCGTATCGTACAAGCTCTACTTCTCGAAGATGCAGACCGCGGGCGCCGGCGCCACGCCGGTGGAGACGATTGACATCGTCGGCGTGAAGAACGATCTGATCGCGATCGGGCAAGCCGAACGCATGTACCAGGCCCAGCACGGATCGTACGCTTCATTGGACGAGCTGGTATCGAGCGGCGAGATGACATTCCGGAAGGATCGCGACGGCTACAAATATGACGTGGAGACTACCGCAGACGGTTTCCGCGTCACTGCGCGCTGCCCCGCAGCAACGCAGCCCGGCTGCTCGGATTATTCGTTGGATCAATCGATGGAAGTTCAGCAGGACCGCTAGAGCAACTCGCAAGCCGCGCCGATTACCGCGCGTGATTTTTCCCAGAACTCACCGGCAAGGCCCGCCGCGATTCCACAAAAGCTTGCAGAGAAGCGCCCAGCCGCTATTGCGGTTGCTGCTGCCTGGCAAGATCCGCTTTAGCCGGATCTCCCTCCGTGACCGCGCTGCTGGCTTTCTGATACCGCGTCAGGAAAGGCTCAAACGGCGTCACTTCGAACGGCATCTTCTCGCGAACCGAATAAAGCGGGACAGGCTTCGCCTTCAGCAAAGAGGCATCGTCGTCCCAGGGGTCCACTTTGATTCGCGCCCCGATCGGCAAGGCGGCAATTTGGTCCAGCTTGGCGGGCTGCAACTGCGGAGAACCCTCGATCAACTGCTGCGCAAGGAAAACGCCGTTTCCAAGGCGCGGGTTGATCAGCGCCGACAGCGCTTTCTGATGGTCCGCCAGGGACTTCAGGAAGAGGCCGGCATTTCCGAGCTTGTCCTTGTAAGGCGATTTCTTCAAGAGCTCGAGCGCCTTCGCGCTCGCCGCTTGCTGCGCTTGCGGCGTGTCGCGGAAAGAAAAGCGGTTCAGGACCTCGAGGGTAGAGACGTTTGTCGTGTCGTTAAAACCGTACTGGTCGGTGGATGGCTTTGTGATGAGAAGGTCGGCCAAGTCCTGAGCCACCACGGTCGCGAGGCTTGCTTCATCGGGGAGGACATCGATAAGCCCGCGGCTGAGAACGATGGTGTGGCCGATGGAGAAAGACTCGAGCGTTCCGGTCAGCAGAACGCGGCAATGAACGCGCGGCTCGACATCGAGATCGTTGGAAACTTCGAGGTTGTTTTCCACGGTATCCAAAACTTTGTCAACTTCTCCCGGAGGCGCAAGCAATCCAACGCGCTGCAAGCGATCGAGGACATTCATCTCGGCTTCATGCTGCCATTCGCGCTCGGCCTCGATAGGGCTGCGGTCCTGCTGCTGCGCGGCGGCCTGGTCTTGAACTGCGGGAGACTCGATGGTCAAACTGCTGAATTCTGTCTCGCGCGAGGCGGCGGCCAGATCGTAGCCCCAAAGGCGCGTCTGGCAGCGGAACCGCACGTGGCCGCCGAAAAGATCCCGCAAATCCGACTCCTGACTGAAGATGTACGCGGGCAGCCAGAGGTTTGGCTGCAGATTCAACCGCCAGCTATCGAAGTGAAGGTTGTATCCGTTCAGACCCGAAACCGGCGTGTATACGCCATTGAAACGCACGATCGTGTAGTCCTGATCTTCGGCCCAAATGCGCCCCTTGAAACGGCCACGTCCCGACTTGGGGAGCGGCGTGACGTCAAACACGAGGCATTTAACGGAGCCAAGGAACTCCTGGCGAACGTAGTCGAAGCGATAGTGCTGGCGGTCGAAGCCGGTCGTGTCAACGTAAATCATTTGCAGGAAGCCGGCTGGGACAAAATCAGCGCGAAAGAAATCGGCGACGTGGTACAGAGGGTTAAACTGGCTCCAGCGCCCTTTCTTGGCCGCGAGCATTGAATTGTCGACGATGCCGGTGGCCAGGTCCGCTTGACCCAGGAAATAATGGTCGCTGACGGGGATCAATCCCATCTGCGGATCGGGCTTCATGTCCTGGATGTAGGTCTCGATCAGCGGTTTGTAGTGCCGGATGATGGCGACTTCCACGCGCTCACGCGCGGTGATCCGGTCGATCGCCTGATTGACGCTTCGAACCGGGCTCGCCGGAACCGCGGCTGGCGGCTGTTGCTGCTGCGGCTGCGCGTGAGCGGGAGGTACTCCACCCGCTGCGCCAATCAGCAGCACTGAAAAACACAAACTCTTCCACGTGCGCATTGCCACGTCCCCCTAATATGCCAATTGGAAAGTAATGTGGACGATCGCGCTCGAATCCACTGGCTGTCCATCCCTTTGCGCCGGCCGGAAACGAATCTCCCGCGCCGCGGATTCCGCCGACGCATCCAAGCCGTATCCTAGCCCTTTCACGATTTTCCCGACCACCACCTGGCCCGAAGCAGAGAATACTACTTGCAGCAGCACTTCGCCTTCGATTCTTTTTTGCCTGGCCTCGGCCGTGTACTCCGGGCGGGGCTTGAACAGGACCTCTACCGGCTTGTTGTTCGACTCGGCCGCAGTCTGCCTGACCCTCGGGCCGGCTGGGGCCGCGGCTTCGCTGGCGAACCCACCCTGCTGGATGCCGCCACGGTCTCCGCCTCCGCTCTTGCTTCCCACGGCAACGCCGTTTCCAAATCCCGAACTCGCGATGACGCCTCTGGCGCCTTTCGCCCCGCCTGTCCCGTTACCGTAACCCGGACCACCAGGCAAATCAAAACTCCCCAACTGAGCTATGTTTGGCGATTGTGTGACCTTGCTCTGGGCGGGCAACCCTTGTGGATCGCCAAAGCCACCCGTTTGCACAGCCTCGCGCGGCTTCCGCAGGGTCGGAATAGCCGAACTGCCGAGAGATGCGGGGGGATTCGAGTCGTGAAAAAGCTTCGCCACTTCGGGCGCTTGCACTTGACGACGGACAGGGTTGCGCTTGATCTGGGGAGTTGTGATCACCGGGTTATAGAGCTTAGGCTTCGGCACAACTACTTCTTCCGGCTTGGGCGGTTCCTTCGGGATCACGCGCTTCACTTCGACCAGCCTGGGCTTCGGTCTGGGCTGCGGCTTCCACGGTCTAACTACCGGAGTTTCCAGCGGGGTCACCCAAAGGTGCTTCACGGCTTCGAGCTTCTGCGGCATGAGGATGGGGATGATGACGAGAGCGGCGATGATTATGCACTCAGCTCCGAAACTTGCTCCAAAAAGGTCCCACCGAGCTCGCCTATCCGGAAGTATAGAGTCGTTGAAGACAGGTCTGTTCCCTGGGCCGTTCATGTGCGCCTCGCCCCTGCTTTCCTAATCGCTTGCCCACCAAGAGGGGGGCAGAAGATGCCGCTATTACCTTAGTACTAGTGAACAGGGGCTGGGTGAATAGGACTCGAGTACCATTCTACGCTCAGTCGTGCCGAAAGCGATAGCCTGCCACCGGCTTTCTGTGACGCCAAAAATACCTCCGGGCAAACTCCATCCGCCTCAAGTCCCAATCTGAACCAACTCTGTGGATGCCTCGTCTCATTCGAGGGTTTCCTGAAAGCGAAGTCGCGTTCCCAGGCTGGCCGGCAAAAGCGAGTTAGGCGGCCGACTGATTCCCGGTAGAAATTCTCTGGCTTGTCCTCGAGCGCAGGAATACACGGAAACACCCAAAATTGAGTGGAGCAAATGGGTACAGAAAAAAAACCGGGGACATGGCCTGGAGCCACGCCCCCGATTCAAACTGCTAACCGCTGTCCTATTGCTGCTCGACCACGATGTAGTTCTGTGCGCCGCCGCTATTGGGGAACATGACCAGCAAAAGAACCGAACCGTTACCCGCTGCAGAAACCGCCTCGTGATACTCCCGGGCGTTCGTTACGGGCCGGTGGTTAACCTCGAGAATCACCATACCGCGCTGCAATTCGGCAGCACCTGCCGGACTGGAGGGATCCACGGAAGTAACCACCACTCCTTTTGTCCCGCTCGGAACCCCGAGATCTTGCGTCATATCCGGAGTAACCGTTTGCACCTGAACGCCCTGCATTACGCCCGACCCGGTGCCTTCCGTCTGCGGCCCGTTTTGAGCATTCTGCGTCAACTCCGTCAAGACGACCTTCACATCCTGCGTCTGCTTATTCCGCCAGATCGTCAGAGTCACTGCTGTCCCCGGCGCGCTTTGGGAAATCAGCAAACGAAGGTCATTTGCGGAATCCACTTCCTGTCCGTTGACCTTCAAGATGACATCGCCTTCTTTGAGGCCCGCGCGGGATGCCGGCGTATCCTTCTCCACTTGAGCCACCAGCGCACCGGTCGCCTTGCTCAGACCAAACTGCTTGGCAAGCGACGCGTCCACGTCCTGAGGCAGCAACCCCAGGTAGCCTCGCACGACTTTGCCGTGCTCGACGATCTGCTGCATCACTTTGTGAGCCATATCGATGGGAATCGCGAAGCCGATCCCCACGTTCCCACGGCCGCCGCCGCCGGTCGCGATCGCGGTGTTGATCCCGATCAGGTCGCCACGCAAGTCGATCAGTGCGCCGCCGGAATTTCCAGGATTGATCGCCGCATCCGTCTGGATAAAGTCCTCGTACGTCTCAATGCCTAGGTGGCCGCCGCGGCCCTTTGCGCTGACGATACCCATCGTCGCAGTTTCGCCGATGCCGAAGGGGTCTCCGATCGCGAGCACGACGTCTCCGACCTGTATTTTCGACGAGTCGCCAAGAGGCAGAGTCGGCAGACCCGTCGCGTTGATCTTCAGCACTGCGATGTCCGACGGCTTATCCGTCCCGATCACCTTCGCGCTGAACTCCCGTTTATCCGACAAACTGACCTTGATGTCCGTCGCCCCGTCCACCACGTGATTGTTCGTGATGATCGTCCCGTCGGACGTCAAAATCACTCCCGAACCGAGACTCGTTTCCCGCTCGGCCTGCGGTTGCATGCCCTGGCCAAACTGATTCCCGAAAAATTGCTGGAAGAAAGGATCGTTAAAAAATGGCATGAACTGATTTTTTTGCTTCACCACCTTCGACGAATGCACGTTGACCACCGCCGGCAGCACAGGCTTCAACACCGCCGCGAATCCGTTCGCGAAGGCGCCGAGCGGCACGGGTGAATTATTTTTCGAGATCGTGACAGGAAGATTTCCCGCGCCGTACACGGAATCGCTGGACCAGTTTCGCACTCCGATGGCGAGTAAGATGCCGCCGGCTACCGCCGCCAGCACCACGAGCGTGGCTACCCAGCGGCGAATGTGCAAATCACTGCTGTTCATAAATTGTTCTCCTTTTCATCGGAGACGTTGCCGCGAAATCATCTCCGCTACAATATTTGACGTAGATTGCCTGTCTTCGGTTAAATCGAGTCAAAGAGCGTCCAGTTCGAACCTTGTTTTTCTTAACCGTTCGGATGAATGAAATCGCGGATTCGCCGGCCGCCGAATCGTGGCCGATCGGAATTCAGCAAGCGCGGAAAGCATAGGCCATACCAGACTGCGCGGCGCCATCACGGAACAACTGCGCATGCCCGTTCGGAAAATTCCGTTCATCCACTATGGCCGGACCATACGATACAACTCAATACCCATTATACTCGACGCCTGCTGGAAAAGCTTTGATTCCATCCACGCGGGCTGTAATCGTGGTTTCGCGGCGGCCTCGCGCACTCCTCAAAATCCGCACGCCCCGGGAAATGCTTGTCCGGAAGACGTTCTGCGCCTATCCTCGTCGTTTGAAATATTCCCGTCTTGATCGCCAGGACCTTCATAAAGGAGCTTTCTCGAGATGAAGCGGAAAATCCTTTCGGCAGTCTGCGTATCGGCAATTCTCCTGTTTGCGGCGTGGCCTGGCGTGTCGGCGCCTCGTTCCTCAAGTTCCGGCGACTCGCAATCTCCTGCCGGCGACGGGACTTTGAAGGCTCTGGCCGCCGTGGCCGGCGCGGGAACAATGGAGAACGACGATTACGAATATCTCCGGCAACTAAGCGACGACATCGGCGCTCGCGTTACCGGCTCACCCGAGGCCGCAAAGGCCATCGCGTGGAGCGCGGACAAAATGAAGGAGATCGGGCTCGAGAACGTGCACACCGAATCCTGGCAGCTCTTCCGCGGCTGGACTCGTGTCTCCGCCAGCGCCGAGCTCATCGCGCCCATTCGTCGCAAGCTGATGGTAGACTCCATGGGATGGGTCGGCTCCACGCCCCAGGGCGGAATTGACGCAGACCTTCTCGCCGTCAACGGCTTCCAGCTCGACGACGAAATGAAAGATTCCGCCAACTGGCGCGGCAAAGTCCTGATTGTCGTTCAGAAAGGTCCACCTCCCAAAGACCGCATGGCCGCTTTCGCGAAGTTCGGAGATTTCCTCAAGGCAGCGCATAGCGCGGGAGCGGTGGCAGTGATCGGCGGGCAAGGGGGATCAAGAGCGGCGGGAATGCACCTGACCCACACCGGCATTCTCGGTTTCGATGCGTCCTTTGATATTCCAGTCGTCAGCATGGCCGCCGAAGATCAGGAGCAGCTCGAGCGTTATCTCGATCATAACGACGCGGTACGGCTGCACATCGACGTGCAAAACCATTTCACCGACGGCCCGGTCCCCAGCGCCAATGTGGTCGGCGAAATTCGCGGGACCGCGAATCCGGAGCAAATCATCGTCGTAGGAGGGCACCTCGATTCCTGGGATCTCGCTTCCGGCTCAACGGACAACGGTTGCGGCACCGCCACCACTTTGGGAGCCGCAGAAGCGATCATGAAGTCGGGATTCAAGCCGCGGCGCACGATTCGCTTTGTCCTGTTCACCGGCGAAGAGCAGGGTCTGGACGGCTCCGTCGCCTACACGCGAATGCACAAGGACGAGATGGCGAACCACGTCGCCGCCGTGATCCTCGACAACGGCCAGGGCCCCGTTACCGGTTTGCAGCTCGGCGGGCGCAACGATCTGATCCCCGCCGTCGAAAAATTCGCCGACTCGCTCCAGGCGTTCGGCAAAATGAACGTGGATGACGACACCGAATTCGGCACGGACACCGGCCCGTTCATTCTCTCAGGCCTGCCGGGAATCAACCTGCGGCAGGACTCGCCCGAATATCGCTACACCCATCACTCCAACGTCGATACGTTTGATAAGGTCGATCCCGCCATCCTCGATCGTGATGCCACGGTGATGGCGTTGACCGCTTTCTGGATCGCGGACCGGCCGGACCGTCTGGCGACTCCTTGGCCCCCCGAACAGACCGCGCGCATGCTCATCGACAAACACGACGACGCGATGCTCAAGGCCTTCGGCCTCTGGCCCTTCGGCGATTTGGGCAAGACGCAATAGCGCGTCCGAGCAGTTCCTCGCGTCTGCCCATACGCCCCTCCCCCGGGCGTATAATCGAAAATGCATCCGAGGAGCATCAATCGAAGTAACCACCCCGGTAAAGCAAGGAGGTAAGAAATGACCGAAACTTCCGGACAAGGAGCTGCTCGACAGATGACTCACACGCTGCCGCCTCTTCCGTACTCGTTCGACGCACTTGAGCCCTACATTGACGCCAAAACCATGGAAATTCACCACGACAAACATCACGGCGCTTACGTAACCAACCTGAACAAGGCCCTCGAAGGCCACGCCGACCTGCAGAATCTTTCGGTTGATCAGCTGCTCGCCCAGATCAACAAAGTTCCCGAAAACATCCGCACTGCCGTTCGAAACAACGGCGGCGGACACATGAATCATTCCATGTTTTGGAAGATCATGAAAAAGGGCGGCGGAGGCGAACCAAAGGGCGAATTGGCCGATGCTATCAAGAAGGAGTTCGGCAGCTTCGCCGACTTCAAAACGAAATTCAACCAGGCCGCCACGACGCGCTTTGGCTCCGGCTGGGCCTGGCTGATGTTCAAAGGCGGGAAACTCACGATCGAGTCCACGGCGAATCAGGACAATCCCATTATGGAAGGCGGGAAAGCTTTCTTCGGCCTGGACGTGTGGGAACACGCCTACTACTTGAAATATCAGAACCGCCGCCCCGAGTACATCGAGGCCTGGTGGAACGTCATCAACTGGGACGAGGTGTCCAACAATTTCAATCACGCGAAGAAGTAGGTCCCTTGTAGCGCCGCCTTGCCGGCGTCTTGCTGTGGCCCCGAGTCCGCTTTCCGGACGAAGGATCTCTCTTCGTGGCGCAGGCGTCCCGCTTGCGGCTTTATGCTTCCCAAAACGGGCGTTCGTTGATCCGACCGCCCGTTTTCCTTAACGCTGCAACACGAACTACTGGTCTTAATGAAAGTTCTAATCTCCGGAGCCGGAATCGCGGGACCAACTCTCGCCTATTGGCTTCTCCAGTATGGGTTTGAGCCGACCATCGTTGAAGCATCCCCCGCGCTGCGCACAGGCGGCTACATTATCGACTTCTGGGGCGCCGGCTTCGACATCGCGGAAAAAATGGGGCTGCTGCCTGAGATAGGCCGCGCAGGATACAAACTCCGCGAATTGCGAGTCGTAAACGAAAGGGGCAGGCGAGTCGCGGGTTTTCCCGTGAGCGCTTTTTTTCGCATGACGAAGGGCCGCTACGCCAGCCTTCCTCGCTCTGATCTCGCCGCGTTCATCTTCCACAAGATCGGCCACAGAGCCGAAACGATTTTCGGCGACACGATCGAACACATCGACCAGAAGCCCGAATGCGTGAGCGTCACTTTTCAGCGCGCCGGCACGCGCGATTTCGATCTCGTCATCGGCGCGGACGGCCTGCATTCCCGCGTTCGCGAACTGGTGTTCGGGCCGGAAAGCAAATTCGAAAAATACCTCGGCTACAAGGCCGCTGGCTTTCAAGTCGAGGGCTACACGCCGCGCGAGGAACTCGTCTATGTGATGTACACGCAGGTGGGCCGGCAAGTCGGCCGGTTTACGATGCGCGATGACCGCACGCTTTTCCTCCTCACGTTCGCGGACGCCTGCCCTGCCGTCCCGCCGGATGCGGCGAGCCAAAAAGCCCTCTTGCGCGG
>DATEKA010000243.1:0-3231 GCA_035277685.1 Candidatus Acidiferrales bacterium | reverse complement strand
CCATCCGCATCTGTTTGCCTACTGCGCAGCGAACTTGAAAGACAAGCCCGGCGTCGCCGATGCGATGGCACAAAACCCGGCATGCCCCTCGTCGTTGCTGGCCCTGGTAGCGCCGCACCTCACCTCTTCCGGCATTCAGTTGCTTCTGGACAATCTCGAACAGCTCAGCGCCGATCCTCATTTGGTCCATGCGCTTTCGAGCGCGGCCGCCGCCACGCCCGCGCAGCGCGAAACCATCCGCGACCTCCATCAGGGAGCGATGTCGTCGGCCGAACTCGAGCAGGTCGCGGAGCAGCACGAGCCCGATCCCGTCAAGCGCAAGACCTTGATGCAGAGGCTGGCGTTCATGACCGTCGTGCAGCGATTGACGCTGGCTTTGAAAGGAGGGCGCGAGGAGCGCATGCTCCTGATTCGCGATCCCAACAAGCTCGTCCAGAAATCCGTGCTTCAGTCGCCGCGCCTCACCGAGCCGGAGGTCGAGAGTTTCGCGGGGATGGCCAACCTGTCCGCCGAAGTGCTCCGCTCGATCGCCCTGAACCGGAATTTCATCAAGGACTACACGGTCGCTCGGAATCTCCTGTTCAATCCCAAGGTGCCGCTCGACGTCTCGCTGCACCTTTTGCCGCGGCTGACGGCAACCGATCTGGTGAAACTCGTGGCGAATAAAAACGTGCCCGATACGCTGCGCTCCATGGCCCAGAAACTCCATCGCAAACGCAAGCACGGCGCGAGCGGCGACGCCTGATCCGGCCTCACCTTCGTCTTCTGCGCTTCCCGAGTTTGATTAGGTACGGTCTTCTCACCTAACTTTGCTCGCCAATGACCGCCCGCTTGCGAGCCCGGACTCGAAATACGGTCCATTCCCAATTCGGGAATCGAGTACTGTCCCCAAATTGAACCTACCCATTTAGTTAATTCCGTGCTACTCTCAATCGTTTTCTATGCGCGTTGCGACTCACAACACGCCGCAGGTGTCCTCCAAACATCCGAACAGGATGTTTGCCCTGAGCGCAGTGCAACGAGCGAAGGGCCTCTCCTCGGTACACCCGCTCAAATCAATCGGTACACCTGCCGAGATACTTTTCGCGTAACTCCAGTCCCATCAACAAAAGCGCCGAAATCAATAGGTACAAAAATGGAGGTTTTATAGAGACCGTAAAAGAAGGTAAGGGCGGCAGGGATTCCGAGAAAAGGGCGTCGAAACTGGGGCTTGAGTTGGCATTCGGGACGGAAGGAACAAAGCCGGCGTCCCGCCGGTGCAAGCGGACGGCGCGGGCGGTAGAGGAAGAAGAGAGAATCGCGACGGAGGGACAATGCCGACGGGACGCCGGCGCTACAAACGCCTGCCGACGACGGACATCTGATCTCGGTGCGGCTTACACTCGTCACAAGAACGCAACTTTCGCGGGCTGTGCGGGTCCGGGCGAGAATGCTAATCTAGCGGGCGGCGCAATCCATGAGCCCAAACCTGCCATCCATCGTGATTGTCGGGCGGCCCAATGTGGGCAAGTCCACGCTGTTCAACCGGTTGACCGGGACGCGGCGCTCGATCGTTACGAACGAGCCGGGCATCACCCGCGACCGCATCTACGGCGCGGCGCACTGGGAGGGCCGCCCGTTCGAAGTGGTTGATACCGGAGGAATTGTCCCCGACGAAAAAGCGGGGATTCCCGGCGAGATTCTGCGCCAGGCGCGGGTAGCAATCGAGAACGCAAGCCGCGTCGTGCTGGTGGTTGACGGCCGCTCCGGGCCGCTGCCGCTTGATGCGGAACTGGCGCAGCTCCTGCGCCGCGCGGGAAAACCGCCGGTGATCGCCGTGAACAAAGTTGACACTGCAAAGCAGGCCGATCTTGCCGGGCAATTCTACGAGCTGGGCGAAGAAGTTTTTCCTGTCTCTGCCGAACACGGGTTCGGCATTGACGCCATGCTGGATTCGCTCACCTCAGACTTCCCGAGAGGCGAATCGCCGGAAGCGGAGCCGCAGATCAACATCGCGATCATCGGGCGTCCGAACGTGGGCAAGTCCACGCTGCTGAACCAGCTCGTCGGCGAGGAGCGCGCGATTGTCTCGCCGGAATCCGGCACCACGCGCGACATGGTTGACACCGTCGTCCGGCACGACGGCAAAACCTACCGGTTTCTGGACACGGCGGGAATTCGCCGCAAAGGGAAGACGAAACTGATCGCGGAGAAGCTGAGCGTAATCATGGCGCGCCAGCACCTGGAGCGCGCCGACATCGCGCTGATCGTGATTGACGCGTCCATGGGGGTGACTTCGCACGATGCGACGATCGCCAGCTACGCGGAACAGTCGGGGCGCAGCGTGATTGTGGTGATGAACAAATGGGACCTGGCTGTTCAGGCGGCGCAAGAGAAAGCGGAGCGGCTTCGGAAGCACGAGCGTTTCCCACCCTTTGCAAAAACCGCAAAGGGTGGGGCACCCGCAACTACAAACCTTGAACCGCGGGCAGGCGCGAATCCGCAGCGCCTGCTTTCAGATTACGAGGCTATCGTCCGCCGCAAATTGAAGTTCCTCGGTTATGCGCCGGTGGTGTTCCTATCGGCGCTGACGGGCGAGCGCATAGGAAAGCTCTATGGGCTAATTGACCGCGTCGCCGAAGCGCGGAAGCGCCGCGTTTCAACGGGAGAGCTGAATCGGTGGCTGGCTAGCGTCGACCTGGATCGAGGGACTTCTCCGGCGAGCCGCAAAGTGAAAATCTACTACGTGACGCAGGCCGGGACCGCGCCGCCGAGCTTTGTCCTGTTCACCAATCAGAAAGCGCCGCTGCACTTCAGCTATCAGCGATTCCTGGAGAATCGGCTGCGCGCCGCGTTCGATTTTACCGGCACGCCGATTCGCTTCACCCAGCGCCTGAAAAAGCTCGAGTCGCGCCGCCGAGCGCGATCCGGCCGCGAACGCCGGGAAGAGACGCATAAGAGTTGACATCGCCCGAAAACGGCCTACGATACGGGAAAGAAACCGGTTCAGAGACAGGAAATGGCAAGCGCTGCGCGGACAATTCCGGAAATTCCGGATAAGAGCCTCTTCACGATTGCCGAAGTCGCGCGTCTGACTTCGACGAAGCCCTTCGTTCTGCGCTTCTGGGAGAGTGAATTTCCAACGCTCCAGCCCACCAAAGCTCCGAACGGCCGGCGCCTGTATACGCGCGAAGACATCGAGATGGTGTTCGAGATCAAGCGGCTGCTCTACGAAGAAGGATTCACGATCGC